>NZ_SUEO01000320.1:0-234 GCF_004962925.1 Mesorhizobium sp.
GCCGCTCCGTCAGCAACCGGAACGCGATAAGCGCGTTTGCGTTCTTTCGACATTCCGAGGTTCTGGTGAAAAAGTTGCTTGCCGCCCTTCTCGTGCTGATCGTTCTTTTCGTCGTCGCCGGCGGAGCGGTCTTCTTCCTGTCCCGCGAAGAGGCGACCGTTCCGATCGCGGAGGGCTACGGTCCCGACCCGACCCTGCCGGAGCCCAATCTGACTTGGCTGCCGACCGTTCATG
>NZ_SUEO01000320.1:244-4782 GCF_004962925.1 Mesorhizobium sp.
GATTTGCAGTGAACGAGTTTGCAGGCGGGCTCGACCATCCGCGCTGGCTGCACGTGCTGCCAAACGGCGACGTGCTGGTGGCGGAGAGCAATGCGCCGCCCAGGCCGGACGAGGGCTTTAACACACGCAGCATACGCGGCTTCCTCATAGATAGCATACGCAGCGTACGCCACTTCTTCACGGACCTCTTCCAGAGCCGGGCTGGCGCGGAAACGTCTAGCGCCAATCGCATCTCGCTGCTGCGCGATCAGGATGGCGACGGGGTGGCAGAAACCAAAACGGCCTTCCTCACCGGGCTGTCCTCGCCATTCGGCATGACCCTGCTCAACGGCAAGCTCTACGTCGCCAACGCCGATGCAATTGTGGCTTTTCCCTACCAGGAAGGCGCGACCGAGATCACCGCACCGGCGGAGAAAATAGTCGACCTGCCTGCGGGGAGGAATCACCACTGGACCAAGGACGTGGCCGCCTCGCAGGACGGGACGAAGCTCTATGCGACGGTCGGATCCAATTCCAATGTCGGCGAGAATGGCTTGGAGGAAGAGGAGAGCCGCGCCGCCGTGCTGGAGATCGATCTCGCCTCGAAACGGACGCGTCTCTTCGCCTCCGGGCTGCGCAATCCCAACGGCCTGTCCTGGAATCCGGAAAGCCGCGAACTCTGGGTTGTCGTCAATGAGCGCGACGAGATCGGCAGCGACCTCGTGCCGGACTACATGACTTCGGTGAAGGATGGCGGCTTCTACGGCTGGCCTTACAGCTATTACGGCCAGCACGTCGACGATCGCGTCGAGCCGCAGCGGCCCGACCTCGTCGCCAAGGCGATCAAGCCGGACTATGCGCTCGGGGCGCACACGGCTTCATTGGGACTGACCTTCAACACGGGCGACCTGTTCGGCCCTCAATACAGGAATGGCGCCTTCGTCGGGCAGCATGGCTCGTGGAATCGCAAGCCGCGCAGCGGCTACAAGGTGATTTTCGTGCCGTTTGCCGGCGGCAAGCCCTCTGGCCCGCCTCAAGACATCCTCACCGGCTTCCTAAGCCAGGACGACAAGGCTTTTGGCCGTCCTGTGGGGGTGGCGATAGACCGGCGCGGCGCCCTGCTTGTGGCGGATGATGTCGGCAACAAGGTCTGGCGGGTCGTTCCATCGCAGGCACAATCGGCACTTTGAGCGGTTCGTGCTGCTGGCGACCCGATGAGGCTGGCACAATCAGCCGAAATCAAGGTGTCGGTACTACCACGCGCCCGCGCACATGCCGGACCGTCTGACGCATACGATCGGCAAGAAAAGCGAGCTGGCCTTGCGCCGTGCGCGTTCCAAGAACGGATTGTAGGATAACACCCTGCGTTGCGAACTTGTTCTTGAAGGACTCTCCACCACAGAGGAAATCGACCATGCCCAGGCCATGATCGATCGACCACTGTATGTAGTCCATGATCAGGATTATGCCCGGCGACGCTCGGCTGAAATCCGGATCGAAGGTGGTCACAAACGCCATCATGGTGTGGCGCTGGACGAAGTTGATGGAGACCGCGACCATTACGTCATCGCATTCAAGTACGAAAATGCGCAGCACGCCGGCGCGCGCCAGCGCATCGACGAGTGCGGCGAGCACTGGCGC
The DNA here is from genome assembly GCF_004962925.1 of Mesorhizobium sp. Classification (GTDB taxonomy): domain Bacteria; phylum Pseudomonadota; class Alphaproteobacteria; order Rhizobiales; family Rhizobiaceae; genus Mesorhizobium. Next base: position 1,865 of record NZ_SUEO01000320.1, read on the forward strand.
TCCCTCCTCGAAAAGTTGGGATTCACGCGTGTGCTGCACCAGCCATCTGCGCTTCAGGGCAGCGAGCCGCTCCAATACCGGCTGCAGCGGCTCATCGGGCGCAAGCAGGCGAAATTTCACTTTCCCGGTTTCTTCCAATGCCTTGATGCCGCGCCGATAGTTCTGGCGTGTCTTTTTGGACTGGTCCTCAAACCATGCCGCTCCGCTCTTCCACGGTCCGGCGACGCGATAACTGACTTCCTCTCTGTGATTGGGGCGAAGCCTGATGCCGCGTGAGACATCCGGAGTGAAAATTTTGCGCGCCGCCGCACCCGGCAAGAGACGATTGAGAAAGGCAAGATCGAAGCCGCCGGCGTCACAGATCTGGGCCCATACGCCCTGCAGGGCCGATAATGAGCATTCCGGAGCAATGAGAATATCCCCGTAATCGGTATAGCTGTTGGCCGCCCACTCAAGAAACCGCAGGCCTTTGCGCTTGCCGATCGCCAGGGGAACGACGGCAACGAGCCTGTCACCGTTCCAGACCAGGCCGATCCGCAGCGCGCGTTGGTCACGGTCCGCTACAGTATTCCACCATGCCGAAACCCAGGCATGACTCTGAAAGATCAGCGCATCGGTGCGATGCCAAAGATGCATCCAATCGGCTTCGACCGCAGCCAGGCGTTCCGCCGAACGGACGACTTCCAGGCGCTCTGCGCTCGAAGCGTCAATCGAAACAATGGTGTTCATGAAGGGGAACGATCCTGTGGCTGTGCGATGACATCGGGACGCCTGTGGAATAGTCGGACGACATGCCCTCCCATCTTCTTGAGCGGCAGGATGTAAAGCCCAAAGAGCGATTGATAGTCGCGCACATCGCGATCTATCAGGCCAAATTTGAGGTCTTCCTCTGGATCCGGGACAAACTGCGTTCCGAAGAAGCGGTCCCAGAACGAAAAAAGCAGGCCAAAATTCTTGTCATAGTGGCGAGGGTCGATGCTGTGGTGCACCTGGTGCCAGTGCGGGCACAAGATGACGTTGTTCAACGGGCCGAAGGAAATCTTGAAGTGGGTATGGCGAACAAAGTCCATCATCAGGATGTTGCGGATGACATAGACGTTGATGCCGAAGATAGCGATCTCCACCGGATCGAGCGCGATCAGGCTCCATATGCCGAAACAGATCCCCGGGATGACGCCATCCCACATACGATTCATCAGATCGTCCAGCGGATGAACCCGATCCTTGGTGATCCCCACCATCACCTCGGCCGAATGATGCACCTTGTGCAATTCCCACAGGAACGGGAAGTGGTGCTGGGCGACGTGGTAGAGATAGTATGAGATGTCGTAGGCGATCAGCATGGTTGCGGTGAATATGACGATCGTCACCGGTCCGGCCGGGCCGCCGATGAGCGGCGCCTGGATGTCGAACAGCCAGCCGATTGCCTGGTGTGTCCCATAGCCCACGGCAGCAACGAAGGTGACGCCAGCAGGGATGAGCAGGAAAGGCATCATCAGCCGTTTCGTGACCCAAAATAGGACATCCGCTCGCGCCGACGGGTGCAGGATGACTTCCGCCGGGAATGCAAAATCGAAAAAGTCCCTGAAGGATTTATGCTCGACAGTTCGCCAGTAAGCGACCACCGCGCTCCCAAATGCCGTGAGAAAAAGCAGGCTGAGCGTCAGCAGATTGAGGTTCGAAAGCTTTTCCACAATCATTCTGGCGAATTCAGAAAACATCGGTGCAGTGGCTCCTCGGCCGTGAGATGGCGATCCGGCGAATTGCGAAGCAAAAAACTTGCCAAACCCACTGCATGTTGCCCGCAACCAGATGGCTATTGCGGCTGCAACGAACAAAGCATGCCGGATTTGCGCCAGACTAGCAGATCAACCGTAACAAAACGCTAAATGTCCGAACGTAATTAATCTCGAATACGGCCGGAACAGCGGATAGGCCGCTCTGCTGCGGCGCCGGTCGCTATCTTTGCGACGGGGGGCTTGCCGCGAGGTGGATATTGATTCCGACTTCGCCCACTTCGCCACGCCAGGCGATGCGTTCGGCTGGTTGTCTGGCGCCAAAACGCGGTGAAACCCAGCCGCCCTGCCCCGGTGCGTCGCCGCCGGCGCGGATCTCGACCGCAGAGTCCGGAAAGCGGATGGCCATCAGCGGCTCATCGCCGCGCAGCACCATGACCGTGTTTCCTTGTTGGTTGGCACTGAGGCCAGCTGCAAGTTGGAAGACGACCTCGGCCACGCGCCTGCCGCCGAGCAGTTGGTCGGTCACGAGAATGCCGTCGGCCTGTTGCGTCACAGTGCGCTGGTGGATGACGCCGAAGCGGCTTCTATACCCGTCATGGCGAGCGCGCAGCTTCCAGTGGGCTCCCGGCTCGCTGTCCATCAATGTCGCAATCGCCTTGTGCGACCAGTTGAACTCCCCGGCGATGATGCTTTGGCTTTTGCCCTCGATATTCAGCGTGTTGTGGGCCGGTGTCGAGCGGAACCAGTCGCGCCAAACGCCCCCCGAACCGTAGAGCCAGGTGCCGGGGTCAACCAGCACCGGCTCGCCATCGATGCACAGAGTGAGCGACAGCGCGTCGGCATGGCCGTGAGCCGCGATCGAGAGATAGCCGAGCGGTCCGTGGTCGAATGTCAGATCGATGCTGCGGCCATTCATCTCACCGCGCCAGACGGAGAGGCCGCCTTGCGTGAACGTTTGCAGCCCATGCGACACCGGTGCCGGTTCCGGCGGCGTGCCAAAGAAAAGCGCACGAAAATCGTCTGGCTTCGCCGCGTTGCCCGGCATCCGCAGAAAACCGTGGGTGGCGGCGGCAACGGATTGGACATAGCCCGGCTCGTCCCCGAGCGTCAGGACGCGACCTTCGTCGTTGTCGCCAAAGCCGGTTGCTGGCGGGAGCCAGGCGACGAAATCGGCAAATG
>NZ_SUEO01000320.1:4792-5008 GCF_004962925.1 Mesorhizobium sp.
GGGGTCTGCTCGGCACCGGCGCCATCGGCGAGAATCTGCTTGCGCGTCTCGGCCAGGAGGGCGCCGCGTGCAGCGTCGGCCTCGGTCCCCAATGCCAGGCCGATCAGATACTCGCCAGCCAGTTCTGCCACGAGATGGTTGTTGGCAGAGGAAAACCGGGAGGGAAACCGCGGCAGCCAATAGGCGCTTGCCGCCAGGATTTCACCCACTTGCTGC
>NZ_SUEO01000321.1 GCF_004962925.1 Mesorhizobium sp.
GATCACATCCGCATCGTCAGCCATTTCTCCTCCCCCGGGGTTTTCCTCGCCGGCTTTGATTCTTTGGTTTGTCGCAGGTTCTTGTCGCAAAACCGTGGGGCACTTTGCGGAACCTGCTTAGTTGTCAGACCGTCTCCCAGCCTTCCTTTTCGCCAGCGCGGAAGATGGCGTCGATCACCTTCTGGTTGAGCACGGACTCTTCCAGCGTGAAGACGCGCTCCTTGCCGCCCTGTGCCGCCCGCGCGAAGGCCTCGACCTCCAGCCGGTATTGCTGCATGCCGGGGAAGCGGAACACTTGCGCCTCGCTGTGGTTCTGGTTGTGCAGCTCGATGCGATGATGATCGTAGATTCCGGCGTTGAACGGCGAAAGCACCTCGATGAAACCCTTCTCGCCATGGAACACCATCACCTGCCGCGCTGCCATCTGCGTCGACAGATAGAACGACAGTTCGAAGTCGCCGAAATCGGCGCGGATTGAGGAGTAGATGTCGGTGCCGAACGTCTTGTCGCGCTCGATCGTCGCCTGGACGCGCAGGGGCTCCTTGCCCGTCGAAAAGCGTGTCGACACCGTCGGGTAGACGCCGATGTCGGGCAGCGCGCCGCCGCCGAGGTCTAGCTGGTTTCGCATGTTGGCGGGATCGACATTGTAGTAGGAAAACGCGCCCTGGACATGGCGCAGCCGGCCGATGGCACCGTTGGCGATCAGCTCGCGCACCTTGATCCATTGCGGGTGGTAGACGACCATGAAGGCTTCGCAGACCAGCACGTTATTGGCATCGCGCAGCTTGATCAGCGGCGGAATGTCCTTGGCATCGAGCGCCAGCGGCTTTTCGACCAGAACATGCTTGCCGGCTTGAATCGCCTTGGCGGTCCATTCGACATGCTGCGCGGTCGGCAGCGGGATGTAGACGCCGTCGATGTCCTTGGATGCGAGCAACTCGTCATAGGAGCCGAAGGCATAGGGCGCACCGAAACGATCGGCCAGGGCACGGGCTTTCGACAGGTCGCGGCTGGCGATCGCCGACAGCACGCCGTTCTCCGCCTCGACTATTGCAGGCAAAAGATGCTCGCGGCCGATCTTGGCCGTCGACAAAACACCCCATCGGAACATCCGGCTTCTCCCTCTCGATTGCAGGAATGGAGGTTTGCCCGAAATCCGGGGAAAAGCCAATGCGGGAGCATGGCGGCGAAGTACGGCTCCCCCCGCAGCTTGGGCTCTGCGGTCGCTCAGCTCCTTTTACCCGTCAGCGTCATGTCAAAGTTGACGACGTTCGAATAGATCGGCGTGCCGACATCCATGCCGTAGCGCGACCGCAGCACCTTGCCGGTGACATGGAATCTTATCCTGCCCGACTTGAGGCCGCCGAGCTCGGCCGTGAATTTTTCCGGGAAGGTCTTGCCGCGCGCCGTCAGCCGGCCGGTGATGAGAGCAGTGGTGTCGCCGATGCGTTTGACGCTGGTCGAGCGGAACTGGATTTCCGGGTTGTTGGCGGCGTCGAACACCGCGTCCGAGCGAAGGAAGGCGTCGACGCGGCTTTGGCCGGTGCCGACACTTTCGGGAAAGATGGTGATGTTGACCCGGGAGCGCCCGACATCGCTGTTGTCGATGCGGATGCTGCCCTTGAAACGGGCAAAGGCGCCGTCGAGCCCGCCGCCGCCGGCCTTGCCGATGGAGAAACGGATGCTGGAAGCGGCCGGGCTGATCGTGTAGCTGCCGGCAGCGTCGCTGAGCGCGACCGCAGCGAAGACAGGTATGGCAAGGCAAACGGCAATCGCCGCAAATCCGAGGATGCGCGCATACATGGGATTGATCCTTTTCTTGCAGGCAACGCTTTCTAGCGTCCTCGCCCCATCAACGAATGAGCCGCCAGCTCTATTCCGCCTCGTGATTTGACGAAGGCGTGATCATGCGCGTCAGCACTACGTCCTTCAGCCAGAAATGATGGCGCAGCGCCGCGGCGATATGCAGGGCGACAAGTCCGATGCCGGCATAGGCTAGATACCAATGCGCCGAGATCCAGAAGCTTTCGGCCGTGTCCGATTCCGCGAGTGGCAGGTCCGGCATGACGAACAGGTTGAACGGCACGCTCGGGATCTCCAGCATCGACACCGATACCAGCGCCCAGCCCGACAGAGGCAGCGCAAGCTGAAACACGTAGAGCGCAAAATGGACGAGCGGCGCTATCCGGCGCTCGAGGCTTGCGACCGAGCGCGGCAGCGCCGGCACCGCATTGCCGAGCCGCCAGGCGATGCGCAGGATCACCAGGCCAAGCAGCAGAAAGCCCAGGGATTTGTGCAGCTGGATCAGCTCGAAGGCGGTGCGCTGGCTGGACACCCGCATCATGACGAAGCCGAGCACAAACTGGCCGATGAAGATCGCCGCGATCAGCCAGTGAAGGACGATTGCCGCCCAGCCATAGCGGGTGGTGTCGTTTGTGATCAATGCCGGCATGGTCGGTGAACGCCGGCGAGCCCGGCTTTCATCCGGCTATCTTGAAGAAATCGACGAAGGCCCTGAGCGCCGGCCGCATCTGGCGACGGCTCGGATAGTAGACGAAGAAACCGTCGAAGGGCGGACACCAGTCCTCCAGCACGCGAATGAGTCGGCCGTCGGTGATGGCATCACGAACATAATCCTCGAACAGGAAGGCAAGGCCGGCGCCGTCGACCGCTGCATTGGCGATCAGATGGTCCTCGTCGAGGATCAGTGGCCCCTGCACCGCCATCTCGGTCTCCTCGCCGTCCTTCTCGAATTCCCAGCGATAGAGGATGCCGCTGGAAAAGCGGAAGCGAATGCAACGGTGACCGGCAAGATCGTGCGGATGGCGCGGTCTGGGCATGGTCGCGAAATAGGATGGCGCGCCGACGACGGCGCCGCGAAGGTTTGGCCCGATGCGCACCGCGATCATGTCGCGCTGCAGGCTCTCGCCGAGCCGGACGCCGGCGTCGAAGCCGCCTTCGACCACATCGGTGAAGCGATCCTCGATGACGATCTCCAGCACGATGTCCGGATAGGCCGATGCAAAGGCGCCGAGCCGCGGCGTCAGCGCCAAGTGGGCTGCGGTGCGCGGCACGGTCAGCCTGAGATTGCCGGCAGGGCGGTCGCGCGCCTCGACCGCCGATTCCAGGGCGAGGTCGATCTCCGATAGCGCCGGCCTCAGCCGCTCGAGCAGCTGGGCGCCTTCCTCGGTCGGGGCGACGCTACGCGTGCTGCGCGCCAGGAGCCGCACGCCAAGACGCGCTTCCAGGCTGGACACAGCATGGCTGACCGCCGATGGCGCGATGGCCAGTTCCCTTGCGGCGCCACGGAAGCTGCCGCACTGGGCGACGGTTGCCAACACTGCAAGCTGTGAGAGGTGAGTTCGGTTCATTGATCTATTCTTTCGAACAGCCCGTGCAAATGAGAGATGATTATCGAACGCGGTGCAAGGCGCTATTTCCGCCGCATCACAACAAGGAGACGCGTGATGCAAACCCGCAAGCTTGGAAATGAACTTGACGTCTATCCGGTCGGCCTCGGCTGCATGGGGATGAGCTTCGTCTATGGCGGCCAGGAAGAGGCCGACGCGATCGCCACACTGCGCCGAGCCGTCGAGATCGGTGTCAACTTCTTCGACACGGCCGAGGTCTACGGCCCCTACGAGAACGAGATCCTGCTCGGCAAGGCGTTGAAGCCAGTGCGCGATCAGGTGACGATCGCGACAAAATTCGGCTTCAAGATCCTGGAAGAAGGCAATGGCGTCGAGCGCATGGCAGGCGTCGACAGCCGTCCCGAACACGTCAAGGCGGTCGCCGAAGCCTCATTGAAGCGGCTGGGCACCGAGGTGATCGACCTGTACTACCAGCATCGCGTCGATCCCAATGTGCCGATCGAGGATACGGTCGGCGCCATGGCCGAGCTGGTTCGCGAAGGCAAGGTGCGCGCGCTCGGCTTGTCAGAGGCGAGTGCGGCGACCATTCGCCGGGCACATGCCGTGCATCCGATATCAGCCGTGCAGAGCGAATATTCGCTATGGAGCCGCGACCCGGAAGAAGAGGTGTTTGCCGTCTGCCGCGAGCTCGGCATCGGCTTTGTTCCCTACAGCCCGCTCGGCCGCGGCCTGCTGACCGGCACGATCGCCAAGCCAGAGGCTCTCAGCGCTGGCGATTGGCGCCTCACCCTGCCGCGTTTCCAGGCCGACGCCATGGCGGCCAATGCGGCTGTTGTCGCCACGCTGGAGACAATGGCGGCAGAGAAGGGCGTGACGGCGGCGCAGCTGGCGCTCGCCTGGGTGCTGCACCAGGGCGATTTCATCGTGCCGATCCCCGGCGCCCGCAAGATCCGCCATCTGGAGCAGAACACGGCAGCGGCACAGATTGCGCTGAGCCAAACCGAGGTGGCGGCCATCGGCGACGCGCTGTCGCCGGAAAAGGTGGTCGGCAAGCGCTACACCGAAGCGGCGCTGGCGCTGGTCAACGGATAAACGCCGGACTGGATGAAAACTCGAAGGGGCGCTCCGGCGCCCCTTCTTGTTTCCAATCTATGCCCGCAGCACGCCGCCGGTCTGCTTGTTCACGTTGTCGACGATGCGCTTTGCCAGCGCTTCGAAATCCTCGTCGGTCAGCGTCTTCTCCACCGGCTGGATCGACACCTCGATGGCGATCGATTTCTTGGCAGCACCCAGCGCGGCGCCTTCGAAAACATCGAAGACCGAGACGTTGGTGATCAGCTTCTTGTCGGCGGCAAGGGCGGCACGGGTCAGCGTGCCGGCTTCGACCGCCTTGTCGACGACGAAGGCGAAATCGCGCTTGACCGCCTGGAAGGCGGACAGTTCGAGCTTCGGCTTTGTCCGCGTCGGCTTGGCCTTCGGCTCGGGCACGGCGTCGACGAACACTTCGAAACCGCAGAGCGGCCCGGAAACGTCAAGCC
>NZ_SUEO01000322.1 GCF_004962925.1 Mesorhizobium sp.
CACCCGAGCCGGCAATCCGCGCCGAGGCGAGCATTCCCGGTAAGGACGTGCAGTTGCGCATGACTATCCGCCGCAACACCGACCAGACGCTGCCGGCCAGCCACATCATCGAGATGATCTTCCTGACACCCGACGGCTTCGACGGCGGCGGCGTCGACAACATCCTGCGCGTCGCCATGAAGGGCTCTGAACAGGATGCCGGCAGTCCGCTGATCGGCATTCCGGCCAAGATCGCCGACGGCTTCTTCCTGGTCGCTCTCAACGACACCAAGGCGGATGAAGACGCCAATCTGACCCTGCTCCGGGGCCAGAACTGGATCGACGTGCCGGTCGTCTACAAGACCGGACGGCGGGCGCTGCTCACCATGGAAAAGGGCATTCCCGGCGAGAAGGTGTTCGATGAGGCGCTGAAGGCCTGGCAGACAAAGACGGCGGGCTGAGGCTCGGGCTTTGGCTCAGAAGCCCTGGAACAGCATGTCGAGTGCTGCCACGATGTCGTCGTGGTGCTTTGACAGATTGCCGTCGGCCTGGCGTAGTTCGGTATCTGTCACGGCCGATATGAATTGGGTGACCATTACATAGTCTTTCCCATCGATGATGAAGATCGGGTTCAGGCGGCGACCCGGTACGGGCGCGCTATTGGGCGGCAACAGCGGTACGACGACGCGTGTGTTTAGGTGACCAAGAAGATCGCACTGAACGTCGAGTAGATAAGCATCGCCTTCGACATTGTGGTAGATCGTAGCGCGCCATCAAAACAGCCGATATTTGGCCAATGGCAGCCCGTTGCGCCTCACATACTCATTTGAGCTTTCGATCGCTTCCCTGTTTTCCAGTAACCAGCGCCGCGATTTCTCATCCGAAATCGCCTTTGCAATTCCCCGTTCGGCGGCGCGCGACATATTTATGCCGAGCGCTTTTGCTTCTTCGATCAGCTTTGAATCGATCGAGGTGTTGACGGACTTTCGCTGCGATTTCGGAATGGAGTGGCGCATTGGTCTCGCCCTAAACTATGCGCATGGTATATGCCCATAAAGCAGATCGCAACGTTTCCGGCCCCTTCGCCGTGACCGCCCTTCGACCGAACGCTTCCTACCCCTCCATCTCCTCGCGCAACATCTCCAGCTCAAGCCATTCCTCCTCGAGCGCTACCAGCGTGGCGCGCTCCTTGTCGAGGGCGGCGATGGTCTTCTGGAACGAGGCTGGATCGCGTTCGTAATAGGCCGGGTCGGCGATGTTGTCTTCCAGCCGTGAGATCGAGGCGGTCACCGCCTCGATCTTCTTGGGCAGCGATTCCAGCGCGAATTTCTGCTTGAACGACAGTTTCTTTGCCGGGCCCTTCGGCGCAGTCGGTTCGGTCCTGGCTGCCGCCGTGGCTTCGCTGGTCTCGGCCTTCGTCCGCGCCTTGCGGTCGTCCAGCCTGGTGCCGCCGCGCTGCGCCAGCATGTCGGAATAGCCGCCGGCATATTCGATCCAGCGGCCGCCGCCGTCCGGCGCGATCAGGCTGGTCACGGTGCGGTCGAGGAAATCGCGGTCGTGGCTGACCAGGATGACGGTGCCGGCAAAACCGGCGACCAGTTCCTGCAGCAGTTCCAGCGTCTCCATGTCGAGGTCGTTGGTCGGCTCGTCGAGCACCAGAAGGTTTGCCGGTCGTGCCAGCACGCGGGCCAGCAGCAGCCGCGCCCGCTCGCCGCCCGAAAGCTCACGCACCGGCGTGCGCGCCTGTTCCGGTTTGAACAGGAAATCCTTCATATAGGAGACGACGTGGCGCTGCTCGCCATTGATGACAAGGTTCTCGCCGCGCCCGTCGGTGAGGTACTGCGCCAGCGTTTCGGCCGGATCGACCGCCTCGCGCTTCTGGTCGAGCGTGGCGATCTCAAGATTGGTGCCGAGCCGCACCGTGCCTGAGTCCGGCTTCAATTCGCCGGTCAGCATCTTCAAGAGCGTCGTCTTGCCGGCGCCGTTCGGCCCGACCAAGCCGACGCGGTCGCCGCGCTGAATACGGCTCGAGAAGCCCTTGACCACGGTGAGGTCGCCAAAGCTCTTCTCGATGTTCTTGGCCTCGATCACCAGCTTGCCGGATTCGGCGGCGTCGCTGGCCACCATGGTCGCCGCGCCCTCGGCGCCGCGATGGCCGCGAAAGCGCTGGCGCATGGTCTGCAATTCGCCGAGCCGGCGCATGTTGCGCTTCCGCCTTGCCGTCACGCCATAGCGCAGCCAGTGCTCTTCGCGCACGATCTGGCGGCCAAGCTTGTGCTGCTCGCGCTCTTCCTCGTCCAGCACCGTGTCGCGCCATTCCTCGAAATGGCCGAAACCCTTGTCCAGCCTGCGGGTCTGGCCGCGATCGAGCCAGACGGTGGCGCATGACACCCGTTCGAGGAAGCGGCGGTCATGCGAGATGACAATCAGCGCCGAAGAGGTGCGGGCAAGCTCCTCCTCCAGCCATTCGATGACCGACAGGTCAAGATGGTTGGTCGGCTCATCAAGGAGGAGAATGTCGGGCTCTGGCGCCATGACACGGGCAAGGGCAGCACGGCGCGCCTCGCCGCCGGAGAGGTCGTTCGGCCGTTCCTCGCCGGACAGGCCGAGATGCTCCATCAAGTAGGTGGCGCGGTAGGGATCGTCGGCGGGTCCGAGCCCTGCCTCGACATAAGCGCGGATGCTTGCGAAGCCATCCATGTCGGGCATTTGCGGCAGGTAGCGCACTGTCGCCGAAGGCTGGCGGAATACTTCGCCGTCCTGCGGCTCGATCAATCCCGCGGCGATCTTGAGCAACGTCGATTTGCCCGAACCATTGCGGCCGACCAAAGCGATCTTGTCGCCCGCCGCCGCCGTCAATTCCGCCCCGTCGAGCAGCGGCGTGCCGCCGAAGGTCAGTTTGATCCCGTCGAGATTGAGAAGTGGCGGCGCCATGTCAGCTTTCAGGTAGGGGAAAAGGGTGGGCGAGCAACAGCGCTCGGCCGCTGCCCAGCGCGATTTCGAGCCGGCCCTTGACCTCGTTGGAAATGGTCAGCGATGAGCCGAACGCGACCTCGACATGGTTCAACGGCCATTTGGCGCCGGTAACGGTCAGGCCGGCGAGATCGGAGAAGCCGAGGATCGAAAACAGCGTGCCGTCGGCGTAGTCGAAGCCGGTCTTTCCGGGAAGCAAGGGAATGCCTTCCTGTGCGCCGCTGGTCAAAAGCACCTCTATGCCTGCCTCGGCCAGCCGGATGCTGAGCGCGAGGTGCAGGAAGGCGTGGTCGGTACGCTTGCCGCCGAACGCGCCGGCGAGCACCAGGCTGGTCCCGCCGTGTTCGAGCGCAGCGGCGATAGCCAGTTCGCCGTCGGTCTTGTCCTTTTCTGCCGGAAACACCCGGCGGGGCGGCCAGATCGTCCGGCAAATCCGCCGGCACGGAATCGAAGTCGCCGACCCAGAGCTCCGGCGTCAGGCCCAGCGTCCGGGCATGGCTGATGCCGGCATCGGCGGCGATGACACGGGAGCCTTCGACCTGGCGGTCGAGCAGCGGCGTGCGGATAAGATCGCCGCCAAGCAGGATGGTGAATTTGCTCATATGCGTGGCCCTTACCAGCCCTGCTTGCGAAACGGAAGGCCGCGCTCCGGATGCCCTGCAAACTTCAGCTTGCGCGGCACTTCGGCCGGGCCTATGTGTCGAAACGCTCTAACGGGGTGCTGGACGCGATCTTCGCGGACCAGCTGAGAGGCAACCATGCCAACCCGCTGAACCTGATCCGGTTTGTACCGGCGGAGGGATTAGACGTTTCGGACAGCCCGACGCCTCAATTCCTTTCAACGCGAACGAAGGAGGCGCCGATGCGCACGTTTTTATACTCTCTTGCTTCGGTAATGCTGCTTGCGGCATCCATTCTCGCCGGCATCGGGCCGGCATCCGCGCAGGAGAAACTCACCGTCTATACCTATGAGAGCTTCACCGCCGAGTGGGGTCCAGGCCCCGCGGTCAAGAAGGCCTTCGAGGTGGAATGCGGCTGTACTCTCGATTTCGTCGCGGTCGCCGACGGCGTCGCGCTGCTCAACCGCGTCAGACTGGAAGGGGCCGCGACCAAGGCCGACATCGTGCTCGGCCTCGACACTAATCTGACGGCGGAAGCCAAGGCCACCGGCCTGTTTTCGCCGCATGGCCCGGTGTCGGACGTCAAGGTGCCGGGCGGCTGGAGCGACGATATCTTCGTGCCGTTCGACTACGGCTATTTCGCGGTCGTCTACGACACCGAAAAGCTGAAGACCCCGCCGAAGAGCCTGAAGGAATTGGTCGAGGGCGATGCCGATGAGAAGATCGTCATCCAGGATCCGCGCACCTCGACGCCTGGTCTCGGCCTGCTGTTGTGGGTGAGGTCGGTCTATGGCGACAAGGCGCCGGAAGCCTGGGCCAAGCTTAAGGCAAAGGTGCTCACCGTAACGCCGGGCTGGAGCGAGGCCTATGGCCTGTTCACCAAGGGCGAGGCGCCGATGGTGCTGTCCTATACCACCTCGCCGGCCTATCATATGGTCGCCGAAAGCACCGAACGCTATCAGGCGGCATCGTTCGAGGAGGGCGCGTATCTGCAGATCGAGGTTGCCGGCATCACCACCACGGGTGCGAAGAACCCGCTGGCGGAAAAGTTCCTGACTTTCATGACCGGGCCGAAATTCCAGAACGTCATTCCTGAGACCAACTGGATGTTTCCTGCCGGCAAGACCGACAAGCCGCTCAATCCGGCTTTCGACAAGCTCGTCAAGCCGACCAAGACCTTGCTGTTCAGCCCGGAAGAGGTCGCCGCCAACCGCAAGGCCTGGGTCGACGAATGGCTGTCGGTGATGAGCAAGTAGGACTTTAGATTTCCGCATGGTGTTCGCTCCACGCCACCCCCCTCTGGCCTGCCGGCCATCTCT
>NZ_SUEO01000323.1 GCF_004962925.1 Mesorhizobium sp.
GCGTCAGATAGTTGACCGGCATTCCGAGCAAAGCAGGGATGCCGAAATTACCGACGCCCGAAACGAAGGCGAGTGCCGCCGCAGCCACGATATACGGACGCACGATCGGCAGGACGATGGTCCACAGCACGGATAGCGGCCCGGCGCCGGAGGCCCTGGCTGCCTCGATGAGATCGCGGGGAATCCGCGCAAGCCCCGCCCGCAGCGTGATGAAGACGATCGGTGCATGCTGGACAGCGTAAAGCAAGATGATGCCGTTTCGGCCAAGCATTGGACTGGGTGTTCCCGGTGGCGGCGCCATGCCGACCATGCCGAGAAGCGTGCTGGACGGGCCAAACAGATGCAGCCACGACAAAGCGGTCACCTGCGGCGCGATCATCAGCGGCAGCAAAAGCAGGAAGCCAAGGGGCTTTCGCCCGGGCAGGTCGGTCATCGTGACGGCGACGGCGAAGGGGGCACCGACGCAGATCGCCAGCACGGCGCCGAAAAAGGCAGTATCCAGCGTATGCCACATCGCCCGCAAGGCGGCGGGCTTGGCCAAACGTTCGGCGAATGCGCCGAAGTCGAGCTCACCGCCCGGCGCCACGGCCGCGACGACGAGCCTGACCATCGGCAGCAGACTGAGCAGAGCGATAACCAGCAGAACGGCGAGCGCCGATGCGCGAAACCCTGACGTGGCCCGCATCCCAGGCCCGCGCCGTGCCGGCACGGACCGCCCGGGGAGAATGTCCTGCGCGGACGACACCACCGGCTGCTGGGCTGGCTACTGGCTCATCACGGCGCCGAACCTTTCCTTGTTGGCAGCGTCGTTGGCGAGCGCAGCGGCTGCATCGTAGCCCAGCACCTTGATCGACGAGCGATCGGGATAGCCGGCCGGCAAGGGAATATCGGCGCGTGCCGGAATGTACCCCATCTTCGCGGCAGCTTGCTGTCCGTCCTTGGACAGCAGGAAATCGACGAAGGCCTTGGCCGCCTCGGCGTTCTTGGCCGTGGACAGTATGGCGACGGGCTCGGTGACAGCCGAGACGCCTTCCCTCGGGAATACGAACTCGACGGGTGCGCCCTTGGCCTTCTCGCGAATGGGCATGTAGTCGACGATCATGCCAAACAGCTTGTCGCCGCCGCTGACGGCCTTCAGCACGTCGCCATTGCCGCCGCTTGCCTGAGCGCCGTTCTTGGCGAGCGCGTTGTAATAATCCCAGCCTTCCCGCAGGTTTCCGGTCAGCGTCACAGTGTGGATCATCGCCGCACCCGAGGTCAGCGGGCTGGGCATCGCGACAAGGCCCTTCGCCTCCGGCTTGGTGAGGTCTTCCCAGCTTGCCGGCACGAAGGGCGCCTTGGTGTTGTAGACAATGCCGGTGGTGATCAGCTTGGTCGAGAAATAGGTCTTGTCCTTGTCGTAGAGGGTGGCGTCGATGCCGGAGACATCGGCCTCGGGATAGGCGAGCAGCCGGCCTTCCTTCTTCAGCCCTTCCATGGTCACAACGTCGGCGATCAGAAGCACATCCGCCTGCGGCTGACCGGCTTCGATCTCGGCACGCAGCTTGGCCAGGATCTTCGGCGTTCCATCGCGCACCCATTCGACCTTGACTGTGGGGTATTTCGCCATGAAGGCATCGACGGTCTGCTGGGCGTCGGTGTTGGGCTGGCTCGTGTAGACGACCAGCTTGCCGTCGGCCGCCGAAGCGCCTGCGATGGCGGATGCCAAAAACATGGCGGCGAGAATGATCTTGCGCATGGAAAACCCCACTTCGTGTGAAGAGACGGATCCGGCTGAGCGCCGGATGCGAGAACGCTCTCCCTAGCGCCGCAGGATAAACCTATTGTGACAGGCGGGGATCGGCAAGGATGGCAGGTTTTTCGCCGCCGCCTCGGACCATCCGGGGAACTTTTGCTCGGCTGGCGATTTTGGATGTATGTTGAGACGCTGAACGGCCAGAAGGTGATTGCCGATGACGACAAAACGCTTTGCGATCCGCGCTCTCGTTTTGGGGGTAGTCTGCAGCACGTCCGCCTCGGCGTTCGCTGGAAGTCGTGACCAACGGGCGAACCCTGAACGCTATGTTCCCGCCGAAGGCGACATCATCGACATCCTGTTCGGCGGCCCGCGCTACTATGACCAGCAGTTGGTCACCACAGCCGCCGGAGCCTGCTCCTACCACCGGGTCGGACCCGATGCGAATGCGTTGAACAAGATCAACGATCACCATTGCGGGAAATAGGCGCTAGCCTCAGCCGCCTGACACGCATCAGATTTAAAATGGTGCAGCGGCTTTTGATGTGCCGCGGTGCCGGAGAAATCGACACTGTAGGGAGGTCGAAGCAGGCTCGACACCGGCGTCGTCAGTTGCCCGGGTTCGCTCACGCCGAGTGCGGAGACGACAGCGCCGGGCCATCCATACGAAACAGATGGCAGACCGCGGGAGAAATATCGAGCGCGATCGGGCTGTGCAGCGGCGTGGTGTCGCCACCTTCGGCCTGCACCACCAGCGTGATGTCAGGCGCGATCTCGACATGCAGGATGGTCAGGCTGCCCAGCCGCTCCGCCAGCACGGCTTGCCCCTTGAATTGTCCGTTGGCCGAGATGCGGAGATGTTCCGGCCGCATGCCGAGCAGTAGCTCGTCGCCGGATCGGGTTGCGTCCGCTGCAACTGGCACGGTCAGCGCCTGGCCGTCCGGCAAGGTGACGGAGACGCCTTTGGGACCAGTCGCGGCCACTTTCAGCTTCAGCAGATTCATCTTCGGCGAACCGATAAAACCGGCGACGAAGATGTTTGCCGGCTTGTTATAAAGATCGAGCGGCGAACCGACTTGCTCGATGTTGCCACCGTTCAGCACGACGATCTTGTCGGCCATGGTCATGGCTTCGGTCTGGTCGTGGGTGACATAGATCATTGTCGCCGCCAGATGTTCATGCAGGCGCATCAACTCAAGCCGCATGCTGCCCCGCAAGGCAGCGTCGAGATTGGACAACGGCTCGTCGAACAAGAACACTTTGGGATTGCGCACGATGGCGCGGCCGATGGCGACGCGCTGGCGCTGGCCGCCGGACAGCGCCTTTGGCCGCCGGTCGAGGAGATGCGAAAGTTGCAGCACATCGGCGGCCTCCCTCACCTTGCGTTCCTTTTCGGCGGCGGATACGCCGGCGATCTTAAGCGCAAAGCCCATATTCTCGGCCACCGTCATGTGCGGATAGAGCGCGTAGGACTGGAACACCATGGCGAGCCCACGCTCGGACGGGTCGATGTCGTTGGCGCGCACGCCACCGATCAGCAAATCGCCGGCGGTGATCTTTTCCAGGCCGGCGATCATGCGCAGCAGCGTGGACTTGCCGCAGCCTGACGGGCCAACGAAGACGACGAATTCACGGTCCTCGACGTCGAGGTCAAGGCCCTTGATGATCTCGACGGATCCGTAGGACTTGCGCGCACCACGCAGCTTGAGCTCAGCCATGGTTTGTCTCCCTGGCACCGGCACGTTCGGTCACGCCGTGTTCGTTGTCCTTGTCCTGCGCCATAGCCAGCGGGGCGCCCGGTTCGCCTTCCCACAGGATCAGGCTGGCCGCACCGATCAGTCCTGCGCGGTCGCCGAGCTGTGCCGGCACGATCGGCACATCCCGGTAGGCCGGCATGGCCCGCTGCTCGACGGTGGCCTTGATCCCTGGCGCCAGGAGATCGAAACCGTTGGCGAGGCCGCCGCCCATAACGATCAGGTCCGGTGAATAGAGGTGAAGCAGGTTGGTGAAGCCGAAGCCCAGCCACTTGGCTTCCGCCTCGATCAATTCGAGCGCGCTGATATCGTCGGTACGGGCGGCCTCGACGACGTGCCTGGCCGAGACGTCGCCATCACCGGAAAGGCGCCTGAGCAGAGAGCCGTCACCTGGCGCCGTCAGCCGCGTGGCGCGGCGTCCAAGCGCAGTGCCGGAGGCGACGGCTTCGAAGCAGCCGACAGCACCGCAGAAACAGCGGTCGCCTTCGCCGGTGATGGTCATGTGGCCGATCTCGGCGGCAAGTCCGCGCCGGCCGTGATAGATATGGCCGTCGGCAACCACGCCGCCGCCAATGCCGGTCGACACGGTGACGAACACCAGCGAGCCGCTGCCACGGCCGGCGCCGAGGCGCCATTCGCCAAGGGCCGCCGCATTGGCGTCGTTCTCCAGCCGCACCGGCAGTCGGAATTGCCGGCCGAGAATGTCGATCAACGGCACGTCGTGCCAGCCGGCCAGGGTCGGCGGCCCGATGACGATCCCCGCTTTGGGATCGAGTGGTCCCGGCGCGCACATGCCGATGCCGGCGACATCCGCCTGTGGGTGCTGTGTCAGAAGAGCCCCGGCCAGTGCAATGATTTGGCCGATCACTGCATCCGATCCTGCGATCGCCATCGTCGGCGCCGAAACCTGCGCGACAACGCGGCCGCCGCTCTCGACCAGTGCGCCGCGCAATTCCGTTCCGCCGAGATCGAAGGCAAGCGCGAGCTTTGTCATCAGGCGGCGACCTTCAACCCGTGCAGCCAAGCCATGCGCTGCGCAAGGTCCGGATCGCCGAAAGCCAGCGAGCCCAGCACCACTGTCTCGGCGCCGGCAGCGCGCAGGCGCGGCACCGTCTCATGGCGGATACCGCCGTCGGCAGCCAGGATGATGTCGGCTTCGCGCCCTGCCTTTTTCATCAGCGCGCGCGCCTCGATCAGGCGGTCGCAAGCCTGGTCGGACAGGCTCTGGCCCTTGACGCCGATCGAGGTGCCGAGAAGCGTCACGAAAGCCACCTGCGACAGGAAGGGGGTGACAGCCGCGACCGGCGTCTCCAGCCTGAGCACGACGCCGGCCTCGGCGCCGAG
>NZ_SUEO01000324.1:0-1758 GCF_004962925.1 Mesorhizobium sp.
GCTTGAGGGCTTGGCAGGAGTTATGCAGCGCCGACCCCGCGCTCGCCGCGCCCCAGGACCCGCCCGAGCCCGCGGTACGCGGGAAGCGGCTGTCGCCGAGTTCCACTTTGATGGACGAGATCGGTAGGCCGAAGCTCTCCGCAGCGATCTGGGTCAGGATCGTATAGCTGCCGGTCCCAATATCGGTCATGTCGAGCCGCGCCGTCACCCGACCGTCCCGGTCGATCGCAACTCGCGCCGTCGCCGCGCCGATGTAGTTCGGACGGATCGCCGCCGCCATGCCGTAGCCAATGAGCTTCCGGCCCTCTCGGGTGCGGGCCGGTGTCGGGTCTCTCCGCTCCCAACCGAAACGGCGGGCGCCTTCCTCCATGCAGGCGACGAGATTGCGGGTGGAGAACGGCACGCCGCGCTCGGGATCCTGTGCCGGTTCGTTGCGGATTCTGAGTTCGATCGGGTCCAGGCCGAGCCGCTCGGCGAGCTCATCCATGGCGCATTCGAAAGCCAGCATGCCGGGCGCCTCACCGGGTGAGCGCATCCATTCGCCGCGGTTGATATCCAGCGGAACCAGGCGATGACGGGTAACACGGTTCGGCGCCGCATAGAGCGAGCGGGCAAAAACTGCCGTTTGTTCGCAGTACTCCTCGAAGCTGGACGTTGCGGACCAGACATCGTGCGCGATCGCGGTGAGCCGCCCGTCGGTATCCGCGCCGAGACGTACCTGTTGGATCATCTCTGCGCGGTGTCCGGCATTGGCAAACATCTGTTGTCGCGTCAGCGCGATCTTCACGGGACGCTGCAGGGCCTGCGCTGCAAGCGCGGCCAGGATCGTATCGGCATGGGCAATCAGCTTGGAGCCGAAGCCGCCGCCGATGAAGGGGCTGATGATGCGCACACGCTCGGGCGGGATGCGAAGCGTGCTGGCGACCCCAGCCCGGAAATTCGCGAGGGTCTGCGCCGATGTGTGGATCGTCAGCTCGTTGCCTGACCAGGCGGCGAGCGTCGCATGGGGCTCCATCGGATTGTGATGTTCAAAGGGGGTCCGGTAAGTAGCATCGATCTTGACTGGAGCCGCAGCAAAGGCGCTCTCGAAGTCGCCGATCACGCTGTCGGTCTCGAAGCCGGCATTGGTCCGCTTCGGTGCGTAGGCGTCGGCCTTATGTCCCGGTAAATCGTAGATGCCCGGCTCCTCGTCGTAGCGCACTTTGATGAGGCCCGCAGCAGCGCGTGCCGCCTCGAACGTCTCTGCGACGACCAGTGCGACGGGCTCGTCGTAATACCGCACCCGCTCGCTGTTGAGCGCGGGCCGGGCGCGCGTGAAGACCTCCGGCACGGTCGGGGTGACCGCCGGGCCGAAATCCGGCTGGGCCGGCGCATTCCGGTGCGTCATGACGAGCAGCACTGCCGGCGCCCGTTCGGCTTCGGCCGTGTCGATTTCGGCGATGCGCCCCTTGGCGACGGCGGCACCGAGAATATAGCCATAGGCCATACCACCCAGCGCATTCTCGTAGGCGTAGGTGGCGCCGCCTCTCACTTTGAGCGGACCGTCGATGCGGTCGATCGGGCGCCCGATGACGCCATTGCGTGTTTCGGATGGACGGTTCTCGCTGGTCTTCGTCTCTGTCATCGTGTCACCTCACGCACTCTCGACGGCAGCAGCGAGCGTGTGCCGCATCGTCCGTTTCGCCAGCGGGATCTTGAAATCATTGCCGCCATGGCCGACTGCTCCGGCGAGCGCGGCTTCGGCCGCGTCGGTAAAGG
>NZ_SUEO01000324.1:1768-4827 GCF_004962925.1 Mesorhizobium sp.
CTGCGAGCGTGCGCTCCGCCTCCGTCGCGCGCCAGGGCTTCGCGGCCACGCCGCCCATGGCGATCCGAGCGCTTCGGATACGATCGCCGCTCTTCTCGACGATTGCTGCCACCGACACCAGCGCGAAGGCGTAGGAGGCACGGTCGCGCACCTTGCGGTAAACCTGCCGGCCGGGCGGGGGCGGCGGCAGGGTAACTGCGGCGATCATCTCGCCGTGGCCGAGCACGGTTTCGACATGGGGCGCCGCCTCGGGCAATCGATGGAAATCACCGATCGGGATCGTGCGGGTCTCGCCGCCGGCCGATATGGTCTCGATCCTGGCATCGAGCCCGGACATGGCGACCGCCATGTCGGAGGGGTGGACCGCGATGCAGGCTTGGCTCGCGCCGAGTACGGCATGCATGCGGTTGAAGCCCTGAAGCGCCGCGCAGCCCGATCCTTGCTCGCGCTTGTTGCAAGCCATGTTGCGGTCGTAGAAATAGGGGCAGCGGGTGCGCTGCAGGAGATTACCGCTGGTCGAGGCCTTGTTGCGTATCTGGCCGGACGCTCCCGCCAGCAGCGCTTGCGTGAGCATCGGGTAGCGCGACCTCACCCGCGGATCGGCGGCGAGATCGCTGTTGCGGACCTGGGCGCCGACCCGAAGCCCACCTTCCGCCGTCTCCTCGATCCGATCGAGCGGCAACCGGCTGATGTCGACGAGATGTGCTGGGCGCTCGATCTCAAGCTTCATCAGGTCGAGCAGGTTGGTGCCGCCGCTGATGAACTTGGCGTCCGGCCGCGCCGCGACCGCGGCGGCCGCCTGCTCGGCACTTGCCGCACGTTCATAAGTGAAGGATTGCATTGCTCACGCCTCCTCTGCCGCGTCGCGGATTGCAGCGACAATGTTCGGATAAGCGGCACAACGGCAGATGTTGCCGCTCATCCGCTCGCGGATCTCGGCATCGGTGAGTGCGACGGAAGCTGCCGCTACGTCGGCGCTCGCATGGCTCGGCCAGCCGGCCCTGGCCTCGCCCAGCATACCGACCGCGGAGCAGATCTGGCCCGGCGTGCAGTAGCCGCACTGGAAACCATCGCGGGCGACGAAGGCGGCCTGCACCGGATGCAGCCGATCACCCTCGGCAAGGCCCTCGATCGTGGTCATCTCGTCGCCTTCATGCATCGCGGCAAGCGTCAGGCAGGAATTGATCCGGCGCCCATCGACGAGCACCGTGCATGCGCCGCACTGGCCGTGGTCGCAGCCTTTCTTCGAGCCGGTGAGGCCGAGATGGTTGCGCAGAGCGTCGAGCAGCGTCGTCCGCGGGTCGAGCTCGACGGCAAGGACCTTCGCGTTGATCCGCAGGGACATCGGCATCGTCGGTACCGGCGTCGGAGAGGCGACCGACGTGACGGTGTCTGCCGGCTCGGCGCTAACCGGTATACCGGTAGCCAGGAGCACGCCAGTCGCCACCCCGCCCTCCAGCACCGTTCGACGCGTCGGCCCGCTCCTGATGTCTGTTCTGGCCATGCATGATCTCCCAGTCGCAGTTCTGTCACTCATCGACACTGGAGCTGGGGATGCGCGCGGCGGCTTTCTTTCAAGAAATCGGCGGCAATGTCAGAATTCCGGAGAAGAATTCACCCGATAGACCCGAGGCGTCATGCCCCTGAGGCGCCGGAAGGTCGTGGTGAAGTGGCTCTGGCTTGAAAAGCCGAGGCGAAAGGCAATGGTACCGATCGACAAACCCGTTTCGCGCAGCAGTATCTCCGCTCGCCGCACCCGCTCCTCGATCACATAGGCATAGGGCGCAAGGCCGGTCGTCGCCTTGAAGCGCCGCGCAAAACTGTCGACAGCCATGCCCGCGACGGCTGCGAGTTCGCTTAGCGAAATGTCGGAATTCATATGCGCATTGATATGATCCCGTACTCGACCAAGCGCCCGATGGCTGAGACAGCCGTGACGTATAGATGGGTGTTGCTCCCGGTTCAGGTTGGCCACGCGGAGGCTGACGAGGGCGACCAGATGCTCGATATAGGCAGTGTCCGGCTTGTGGCCGAGTGCCATCTCGTCGCGAAGCGAACTCAAGAGCGTGGCGATGACCACGTCTTTCTTGTTCACCAGGATCGGCAGGTCTCTCAGGCGTTCGCATCCAGGGAGCCTGATATCGGGATCGATCCACAAGGCTGAATAGGAGAGGTTTACATCGCGATAGAAGCCGAGACGCTCCGCGCCCGCGGGGACGAAGGTGAGGGCTCCTGGCCGGTCCATCCCGTCGTAGAGGGATCTTGCCTCGTGCCGGATAGATGTGTGGGACGTTCCGCCTTCTTCCGTCAGCACGATCAGATGATGAGGGGCTGTCCAGCGGAGCTCCGCCTCCCGGCACGCCCACCGCCGATTGTCGAAAACGATCGAGGAGCTGACCCATGACGCGGTTTGCAGGGGCTCCGACTTCTCCTCCTGGCTCCGAACCCGTCCGTCACCAAGCAACGGTCTGAATGACATCGCGGCATCCCGCTGGTTCACTCGCGGAGCCGTGGTCAGCCCCGGCTTGAGCGTAGTGCGCCGCCCCGCCGCTACGCATACGGCGGTTTATGTGGGACAGGCATGGTGCGTTGGTAACCGCGCCGTGTTCAAGAAGTCGTGAGATCGGTCAAATCCAGCGCCTTCTGTCAGCCGCCGAGCCCATCGCGGATGGCGCAGAAATAACGATCGGTTCCGACTTGCCCGCCCTTGAGGGCAACCTCCAGTCCATCGACCGCCTTGACGCGCGAGTGGGCGACGCAAAGCGGCGAGCCCGGCGAGGCGGGCAGCGGCATCCTGACCGTCAGCGCATCGACGCCCATCTGGCCGAGCGCATGGCTCGACGTGTCGCCGCCGGCAATGACCACGCGCTGCAATTTCTGCTCGATCGTCAGCTCGCGAAGAAGTTCGCCGAGGCCGCGGCCAAGCTTGTGGCGGGCGCCTTCCTGCCGGTCGATTTCGGCGCCCCGGTCGGCTGCTGGTCCAAGCGCCGTGTAGAGGACGACGCTGCGCCCGGCTTCCAGGCTGGCACGGCCAGCCGCAACCGCGCGCGCGATCGCGT
>NZ_SUEO01000325.1 GCF_004962925.1 Mesorhizobium sp.
ATAGAAATCGGGCTCGGGGTGGCTGAGCTCGCGATGACCATGCGGCGGGACATCGCCGCAGGAATGTTCATTGGGATCGATGAGTGGCCCCAGTGCCTTGACGCCTTCGAGCCATGGATCGAGGTCCAGCCGAAGCTCCCTGGTCACGGCGAGATCGGGGCGCTGGCCGGTCGCGGCGATGATCCGGTCAACGGGACCAACGTTGCGCAATCCGTCCTTTGTCTGGCCTTCGACGACGAGGCGGCCGTCGACCTCGCGAATGGCAAGTGTGGCAAAGCCCGTCACCAGTCGGATGCGGCCGCTCTCGGCGAGGTGCCGGACATCCGAACCGAGCTCGCCCCGCGCCGGCAGGGCGTCGGCATCGCCGCCGCCATAGATGCGGACAAGGTCGGTGCTGCGCGTCACCCATAGCGCCGAGGTGCCCGGCTCGGTTTCCGCAAGCCTGTCCAGTTCCAGCAAGGCGTTGGCGGCGGAATGGCCGGCGCCCACCAATGTCGTGCGGCCCGCATAGAGATGACGGTCGCGTCCGAGGACATCCGGTATGCCGTAGGCGATGCGGTCTCCAAATTCCCTCTCGCCTTCGGCCGGCAAGCCGCCCGCGCCAAGCGGGTTCGGCGTTTGCCAGGTGCCGGACGCATCGATCACGGCCCGGGCGCTGTCCCGGCGCGTGCCTTCCGTGGTTTCGACCAGAAGCATGAACGGCCGCGTCTCCCGCGCCTTGCTCAGAACCTTGTCGGCGCCCCACCGGGAAATGGCGACAACGCGGGCGTCGGTCTCGATCGACGGCGCCAGCTCGGGAAGCTTTGCGAGCGGCGCGAGATACTGGTCGACGATCTCGTCCGCCGTGGGAAACGCCTCAGGTTCGGGCATTTGCCAGCCGTGGCTCTCGAGAAGTTTTCGCGCGACCGCATCGACGCAATAGCGCCACGGCGTGAAGACCCGCACATGACCCCAATCCAGAAGGTTCGACCCGACCGAGGATCCGGCCTCGTAAACCTTGACCGGAAGTCCGCGGCTGACAAGTTGGGCCGCTGCGGCCAAGCCGACAGGTCCGCCACCGATGATGGCGACCGGGAGATTGCTATTGGAAACCATCACATACCTTCTATGCTTCTAGGATTATCGAAATACAGACCAAAAAAAAGTTACGCAGCCGCCTCGCCGACAGCCGGGCCGTATGCGGCATCGGCACAACATTCGTCGGCAAGAAAACCGAGCAGATCGTTCATGACGGGGTAATTGGCACGGCAGATCAAGGTCGTTGCCTGGCGCTCCTGGGTGACCAGGCCGGTCAGGATAAGCCGGTGGAGATGATGCGACAGGGTCGACGCAGCGATGCCGAGGGTTTCCTGCAGATAACCGACCGGGCGCCCGGTTTCGCCTGCCCTCACCAGCGTGCGAAAAAGGTTGAGCCGCGTCGGATTGCCGAGCGCTTCGAGCTGTTTTGCTGCTTGTTCGAGTTTCATGGAAATGAGGTAGCGCCGAGACAACGCCGCGTCAATACTTATTTCGAAAATTCTCGAATTAGTCGTATACCGGTATCCATCCCCAGCCGCTTGTGAGACCGATCAGGATGACCCCTCAAATCGACCGCTGTTGACCCGCTTGGCGACCTCTTCGGCGCTTTCGACGCGCACGGAATACCGGTCCGTGAGATAGGCGGACCGATCGCGCAGGAGCAGCGTGAACTTCATCAGCTCCTCCATCACATCGACGATCCTGTTGTAGTAGGGGGACGGCTTCATGCGGCCGGCCTCGTCGAACTCGTTGAACGCCTTGGCCACCGACGACTGGTTGGGGATGGTGACCATCCGCATCCAGCGGCCGAGGATGCGAAGCTGGTTGACTGCGTTAAAACTCTGCGAGCCGCCGGAAACCTGCATCACCGCGAGCGTACGGCCTTGCGTCGTCCTGACGCCGCCGGCCGAGAGCGGCAGCCAATCGATCTGCGCCTTCATCACTCCCGTCATCGAACCATGCCGCTCGGGCGAGCACCAGACCTGCGCTTCCGACCAGATCGACAGGTTTCGCAGCTCCTGGACTTTGGGATGGTCGGCCGACGTCGAATCCGGCAGCGGCAGGCCAGAAGGATTGTAGATGCGCACCTCGGCGCCCAGGCGACGCAAAATGCGGGCGGCCTCCTCCGTCGCCAGCCGGGAGTAGGACCGCTCGCGCAGCGAGCCGTAGAGCATCAGCACGCGAGGCTTGTGGATCGACCGCGGCACGTCGAGCAGCGCCTGCAGGTCGATCGGCCGGAACTGGTCTTCGTCCACGTTCGGCAGGGAGTCTTCGGGTATCCGGTCAGGCAACGCGCTTACCCTCGGCGTCGATGACGACTTCGCCGTCTTCCTTGGTGAACGGCCCGATATCCGGATTGGGCAGGATGTCGAGAACAGCTTCGGACGGCCGTGCAAGCATGGTGCCGAGCGGCGTCACCACGATCGGCCGGTTGATCAGGATCGGCTGCGCCAGCATGAAATCGACGATCTCGTCGTCGGTCCATCTGGGGTCGCCGAGATTGAGTTCGGCGTAGGGCGTACCCTTCTCGCGCAGCAATTCGCGCGGCGTCATCCCCATCGCCTTGATGAGCTCGACCAGCCGTTCTCGCGACGGCGGGTTTTTCAGATACTCGATCACCTCAGGCTCTTCGCCGGACTGCCTGATGATGGCGAGCGTGTTGCGCGAGGTGCCGCAGCCGGGGTTGTGGTAGATGGTGATTGGTCATTTCGCGGCTCTCATCTGTCTGATTGGTTTAGGCTCACCGAGCAGCCATCCTGCCAAGGCCATGGCAAGCAGCGCGCCCAGCAGCTCGGCGAGGATGAAACCCGGCAGGTCAACTGGACGGATGCCCGCGAAGGTGTTTGAAACCGCCCGCGCGATGGCGACTGCCGGATTGGCAAACGAGGTCGAGGCCGTGAACCAATAGGCCGCAGTGATGTAGAGGCCAACCAGCCAGGGGATAGACTCCGAACGGAAGCGAAGGCCCGCAAGAATGGTGAAAACCAGACCGAAGGCGGCCACCAGCTCCGCGATCCATTGCCCGTTTCCGGTCCGCACGGTTTGGGAGATCTGAAGGATCGGCAGTTCGAACATGGCGTGCGCCAGCAACGTCCCGGCGACGCCGCCGACAATCTGGGCGATGACATAGGCCAACGCCGCGTTTGCATCGATTTCGCGCCGGAGGGCAAAAACCAGCGTCACCGCCGGATTGAAATGCGCCCCGGAAATCGGCCCGAGTATGGTGATCAGCACCACCAGGATCGCTCCGGTCGGCAATGTGTTGCCGAGCAAGGCGAGACCCACATCATTCGTCAGCCTGTCGGCCATGATCCCGGACCCGACGACCGTCGCGACGAGCATCGCCGTGCCGAGCGCCTCCGCGACAATGCGACGGGGCAGGTCAGCCGCCATGATCTAGCCGGCCTTCGGAAGATCGCGGCCAATTTCATCCAGCCGTTTCTGCAGGGCGAGCTTGTCGATCGTGTTCATCGGCAGACTGACGAAAATCGAGATCCGGTTGTTGAGCATGCGGTAGGCTTCGGCGAAGGCCAGGTGTTTTTCGGCGTCCGTGCCTTCCACGGCAGCCGGGTCGGGCACGCCCCAATGCGCCGTCATCGGCTGTCCCGGCCAGACCGGGCACGATTCATTGGCCGCGTTGTCGCAGACGGTGAAAACGAAATTCATCTCAGGCGCGCCGGGAGCCGCGAATTCCTGCCAGTCTTTCGAACGGGCGAAGGACGTGTCGTGGTTGAGGGTTTTCAAAAGCTGGAGCGCGTAGGGATGGACCTCTCCCTTCGGGTGCGATCCGGCCGAATAGGCCCTGAACTTGCCGGCACCGACACGGTCCAGGATCGCCTCGGCGAGGATCGACCGTGCCGAATTGCCGGTGCACAGGAAAAGAACGTTGTATGGCTCACTCATGGCGTCCCTTCTAACAGTTGCAAGTCACCGCCTGGATGACCGGCTGACAAAGCTCCGGCGCGCCGTTGCAGCAATCCTCCATGAGATAGGCAAGCAGATCGCGGAAGCCGGTCATGTCGGCGACGTAGCGGATTGTCCGGCCGTCGCGCTCGGCGCGCACCAGGCCGGCATGGTCGAGAACCTTCAGATGGGCGGACATTGTGTTCTGCACCGTACCGAGGCGCGAGGCGATCTCGCCGGCAGGCATGCCGTCTGCGCCCGCCCGGACCAGCAGGCGAAACACCTCGAGCCTGGTGTCCTGACCAAGCGCTGCCAATGCGAGAAGAGCGGTGTTCTTATCCATGTATCCTAGAATCCGGAATTATGGATGTATATGGCCGGCATATGACAGTGAGATGACCATTGAAAGTCGAAAATCGTCGCCGGATGCGGGCTGCAATGGTCCGCATCCGACTCTCGGCCAAGGCGGGCCTGTTTATGCCGACGCCCTAATCCAGCTTGAATGTGAAAGGTGCCGCAACGGATGTACCCGCTTTTTCCGGCGGCGGCGCTGGCACTTTGGCACCCTGTAATGCGTCGAGCGCCGCGCGATCGAGGTCCGGATAGCCGGAGGAACGAGCCAGCCGGGCGGATAGAACGCGGCCGGATCCGTCGACCGTAAAGGTCACTCGAGGACTACCTTCCTCGCGCCGGGCCTTCGCGGCCCTCGGATAACGCGTGTGTCGCCTGATCCAGGCATGCAACTGCGAGCTCCACTTGGACGAGCTCACGCCGGATCTCGAAGCCGCCGCCTTGGCCGATTTCGGTGCGGCCGCCCTGGCTACCGGTTTCGCAGCCGGTGCGGCTCTCTCTTTTTTCGGGCGCTGTCTGGC
>NZ_SUEO01000326.1 GCF_004962925.1 Mesorhizobium sp.
CGCCGCAGCGGCGGAGCTTGCTCGCCGCATCGCGGTCGAGGCCGGACTGGCGATGGAGAAAATGGACGCGTTCCTTGAGGTGGAGAGCTAACTCAGAGCCAAGTCATCCAGGAGCAGAATGACGGCATCGAACGGAACCGGGCTTGGCACTTCGCTCCAATGACCCTTGCCGTTCACATCTTCCATCTGCCAGACCGATCCGGCCTGCACGAGACGAACCTCGCCATCGCTCGCCGTGACCTTCAATGCCCCTGCCATGCAAAACAGGATCTGGCGATGCGGTGATTGATGCAATTCGCCGATCCATCCTACCGGTATTCGGATCGCGACATAGCCCTTGGCCGGCATGATGGATGAGACCAGGAACGGCAGCGCCGGCGGCGCAAAGGGGGTCTCCTTCAAGGCCAAATCGAATTGACCGAAGCGACTTTCGCCGGCGGTATCTTCGGTCAGATGCAGCACGTTGAATGCGGTGCTCATGAAGTCCCCCTTGCCCGATCAAGGTAACAGTAATCCGGTAGCTTGAAATGACCAAGCGTTTGCGGCGAGCACTTTCGTCCGCTTCGCTCCACTCCTCGCGAGCGATATTCGGCTAACAATGGGCCTGTGAATTGCTCCAAGCTTGACCTTGCCAGGATTTATGGCGATGACATCATCATGAATTTCGGCACCACCCCATGATGAACCGTTTCGAAGGCCCCGGCGGCAAGGAAGCCCGTATCCGCTACCTGGACGGCGACTTCCAGGTGACCAGCCCCGGCGCCTTCGTGCGCTGCGCAGTTACCGGCGAAAGCATCCCGCTCGATGAACTCAAATACTGGAGCGTCGCCAGGCAGGAGCCGTATGTCAGTGCTGCGGCCTCGCTGCGCCGCGAGATCGAGACACATCCGGAATTGCGCAGCCGGCGTTAAACCAGCTTCCGGATCGGCTCCAAAGTCAGCCCCGCAGCTTGCGCTGCCGCCAGGCATCCAGTGTCTCTTCGATAATGCGTTCGGGCACGTGGCCGGGATCGAACACGGTGTCGATCTCCAGCACATCGAGCTGTCGGAGGAAATCGGCGGGCGCGGCATCGTGGCGCAGCCGGGCGGCGTCCTTGGCGGTGGTGATGAGGCCAAGTCCGGCACGTCGCGCAGTCGTTGCCAGTTCAGCAAGCTCGTCCTCACCATAGAAATGATGGTCTGGAAACGACCGGGCTAGCGCGACCTCGCCGCCGGCTTCACGGACCGTGTCGAAGAACTTGTCGGGATGGCCGATGCCGGCAAATGCCAGGAATCGTTTGTCGGCCAGCCCCGCCGTGCTGCTTGGCCGCGTATACGCCTCGAAAATCGGCCGGCCGGCACGCGCCGCCTGGCGAACGACCGCATCGGCAGCAAGGCCCTCGCCCATCTTCAGCAGCGCGGTGGTAAAAACCAGCTGGTCGACGATACCAGCCCTGAGCGGACCGCCGGGAATGACGCGACCGTTGCCGACGCCGTAGCGTGCGTCGACGACGACTAGCGCGTAATCGATATGGATGCGCGCGCTCTGGAAGCCGTCATCCATGATCAGGAAATCACAGCCATGCTTTTCCAGCAGAAGCCGCGCACCGGCGGCCCGGTTCGGCGTCACCGCGACCGGCGCGTGCTCGGCCAAAAGCAGCGGCTCGTCGCCGACATGCTTGGCAGCGTCGTGATGCGGATCGACAACATGCGGCTGCGCGAAGGAGCCGCCATGGCCGCGCGACAGGAAACCGGGATTGAGCTGCATGCGCCTGGCCTGTCCGGCGAGCGCGATCGCTACCGGCGTCTTGCCGGTGCCGCCGACGGTAAAGTTGCCCACGCATAGCACCGGCGCCTCGACCTTTTCGCGCGCCGCCGAGCGCATGCGGCGGCCGGCAATGAGGGCATAGATTGCGGACAGCGGTGCCAGCGCCAGCGCGCGCCAGTCCGGTTCCTCCCACCAGAAGGGTGGCGCTTCGCTGGCCACCTTAGCGGCCGTTGGCGCCCTTGAGGCGCGACTTGACGACCAACGGCTGAATGTAGGGCTCGAGCGACTTCAACGTAAGCGCCAGCGCGCCGCGCATCTCTTCGACGGTCGCCGCACCGGCTGCCATCATTTCATGGCGAGCCACCTCGTTGCTCAAAAGGAAATTGACGGCGCCGGCCAGCATGTCGCGGTCGCGCACCAACTTGGCGCCGCCGCTGTCGAGCAGGCGCTGATAGGTCTCGCGAAAATTCTGGACGTTGCGGCCGGCCAGCACCGCGGTGTCGAGCATGGCCGGCTCCAGCGGATTCTGCCCGCCCTCGGAGGTGAGCGAACGGCCAACGAAGGCTATTTCGGTCAACCTGAGATAAAGCCCCATCTCGCCGATCGTATCGCCAAGCAGAATGTCCGTATCGGCGGTGATCCTGTCGCCCTTGCTGCGCCGAGCGACTTTCAGGCCCATGCCGGAAATCTGCGCGGCAAGCGCTTCAGCCCGATCGGGATGGCGCGGCACGACGATCGTCAAAAGACCGTGGTGACGCTTGTGCAGCATCGCGTGAACCTCGGCGGCGACCACTTCCTCGCCGTCATGGGTCGAGATTGCCGCCCAGGTGGGGCGGGTGCCGGTCTGGCGTTTCAGCGTGTACAGCGCCCTTTCATCGGCCGGCGGCGGCGTGGTGTCGACCTTGAGATTGCCGGATACGGTGACCGGCCGGGCGCCGAGCGAGAGGAAGCGCTCGCCGTCGATTTCCGACTGGGCGACAACATGGGCGAGATTCTCGAACAGCGCCTCGGCAATGTTGGCGCGCTTCTTCCAGGATTTGAACGAACGGTCCGACAGCCTGCCATTGACCAGCACTTGCGGCACACGGCGCGCACCGAGCTCCAGGATGGTCATCGGCCAAATCTCAGATTCGGCGATGATCGCCAGATCCGGCCGCCAATGGTCGAGGAAGCGGCTGACCGCCGGCTTGAGGTCGAGCGGCACATATTGGTGGATGATGCGGTCGCCGAGCCGTTCGTCGGCAACCTGAGCGGAGGTGACAGTCCCCGTCGTCAGCACGATGTTGACGCCGTAGTCGAGGATGCTCTCGACCAGCGGCACGACGGCGATGGTCTCGCCGACGCTCGCCGCATGGATCCAGATCACCGGCCCCTCGGGGCGCTCACGCCCGGCGATGCCATAGCGCTCGCGCCGGCGAATTCGGTCTTCCTTGCCCCTGGAGGTGCGCCACGCAACATAGGGCCCGATCAGCGGATAGGCGGCTGCGCCCGCGAAACGATACGCCGTCAGGAAGGTGCGCGCCCAGCGCCCGCTCATTTCGAGCCATCCACGAGGCGGTAGGCCTCGGCGGTCGCGGCGTTAAGCGCGGCGGTGACCTCCTGGCGCTTGCGTTCCATCTCGGCCTCATCCGCATTGGCCGGAACGAACACCGGCGCTCCGACGACAATCGAGGAGCGGCCGAACGGCAGATTGATCGTGGTCTTGTCCCAGCTGCGCTCCAGCACCTTGCGGCGGCTGGTGGCAATTGCCGCGGGCAGGATCGGCCGGCCTGAAAGCCGCGCCAGGAGAACGATGCCAAGCCCCGCGTCGCGGGGCGTGCCGTGAGGAATATCAGCGATCATGGCGACGTTCTTGCCGGTGGCGAGCGACTTTTTCAGGGCAATCAGCGCCTTGGCGCCGCCCTTGTCGAGATGCTTCGCGCCTTCGCGTCCGCCCGAGCCGCGCACCGCCTCGATGCCGAATTTCTCGATCATCAGCGCATTGAGCTCGGCATCGGCACTGCGCGATACCATGGCGACCAGCGGCCTTCCCTTGGGATAGTAGGCAGGAGTCAGAAGGTGCTGGCCATGCCACAGCGCAATAATGCCCGGCTCGAACTGCGAGTAAGCGCCACCCGATATCTGCGCTGATCCGTCGACAACGCGGTTGGTCAGGCGGATGAGGCGAACGAACTGCGCAAACAGGCCGGCGATGGCGTTCTTGACGAATCGCGATTGCGCCAGCGGTTCGCGAATCTTGCGCCAGAATGTCCGCGGGGTGCCGCCAGGATGCCTTCTGACTCCGGACCTCGTGGCCGGTCCTTTCACGGCTTCATGATCCATCGATTTCAATCGGCAGCCTTGGTGTCGGGGTCGAGCAACCGGTGCAGGTGAACGACGAAATACCGCATATGAGCATTGTCCACGCTGGCCTGGGCCTTAGCCTTCCATGCCGTTTGCGCGGATTGATAATCCGGATAGATGCCGACGATGTCGAGCGCATCGAGATCACGGAATTCGGTCCCGCCCAGCGTCTTCAGTTCGCCGCCGAACACCAGGTGCAAAAGCTGCTTCTTTCCGTCTTCCGCGGTCATGTCGGTCCTTCACATATCGTGAGTTTGTGACAGGTCTAGACCAAAGCCGCCGACTTTGGAACCATTGATGATATGTTCAACTGTCCGGGCCGGCGATGATGCCGGAGAGGACGGCGAGCAGTTCGCCGCTGCCGGCAACCAGCGCGCCGTGGCTGATCACTTCGCCGGCATAGCGCGGTGCGCGGCCCTTCTGGTCGAGCAATGCGCCGCCGGCCTCGCGCAGGATGAGGTCCGCCGCGGCGATGTCCCAATCATGTGCGTTGGGTTTGACGAAGGTTGCGTCGAGCATGCCATTGGCGACCATGGCCAGCCGGTACGCGAGCGAGGGAATATAGGGCACGCGGCTCAGCCGGCCCTGCCATTCAGCCGGCATCAGGCTGATCAATGGCTTCGGCCCGCCGATTTCGACCATCGCGGCGGGGCGGCGCACGGTAATGCGACGGCCATTCAGGAACGCCCCCTCACCTGGCA
>NZ_SUEO01000327.1 GCF_004962925.1 Mesorhizobium sp.
TGAGCACCGGAAGCGCAGGAAGCCGCCATTTGCAGGCCGGCATCACCTGAATATCGACGCCCTAGCGCGTCTTGCCTCGCAGGGCAACGATGGCCGCCGCCGTCTCCTCGATCGAGCGGCGGCTGACGTCGATCATCGGCCAGCCATGCCGGGTGCAGATTTGGCGGGCATAGGCAAGCTCTTCGCTGATCGCGGCGCGGTCGACATAGTCGGTCGGCTCATAGGCGCTGGTGTTGCCGAGGATGCGGTTCTGGCGGACCTGCGAGATGCGCTCGGCGGTGGCAATCAGCCCGACGATCAGCGGCGTCCTGGCGTTGACCAGGCTTTCCGGCACCGGCACGCCGAGCACGATCGGGATGTTGGCGGTCTTGATGCCGCGATTGGCGAGATAGATGCTGGTTGGAGTCTTCGAGGTGCGCGAAATGCCGACGAGCACAATGTCGGCGTCATCCATATTGGCCGGCAACTGGCCATCATCATGCTCCATGGTGAAGTTGAGCGCGTCAATGCGGCGAAAATATTCGGCGTCGAGAACATGCTGTGCGCCGACACGGCGGCCGGCCGGTGTGCCGAGATAGGACTGGAACACGGTCAGGACAGGTTCCAGCACGGAGACGCAAGGCAGGCCCATGGCGGCGCAGCGTTCGTCGATGCCGCGGGCAAGCTTTTGGTCGACCACCGTATAGAGGATGATGCCCGGCTCCTCCTCGATGTCCTCGAACACTTTCGTCACCTGCTTCTCGGTGCGGATGAGCGGATAGATGTGCTCGATGGCACGCGCATCCTTGTATTGCGCGGAAGCCGCGCGGCCGGCCGCCAGCAGCGTCTCACCGGTGGCATCGGAAATCAGGTGGAGGTGAAAGAAGCTCTGGGGTTTGTTCACAGGGGTTCATTCCAAGCTGTGGGCCGATGTGGATAAGGTCGGTCGGAAAGATCGGCCGGTTCGGGGCGACTGTATCAGATGCCGGTTTGTCCACAATTCGATGCGCTGTCGGCTTCGTCGGACGGCTGGGGACAAGTCCGGGGACGGGCTTTTTTGACTCGGCCCTATCCACAGGCCCATTTTCTTTGCGCTGGCGGCAACGCATTGACTCCAGTTGGAAATTTCCGACTGTCCCCAATCCCCTCCTGTCCGGCAGAAGAAGCACGCGACAATATGCTGGCTGGCCTTTTCCGGGGCAAAGCGGGACAGGAGACAACCACCGATACCAACAGACTCTTAGAATCATAAGATTCCTAGAAATAGAATATTTAATTATAGAGAAGCCTGGAGAGGCGAGCGCCGAATGCCTGGAAACCGGATCATGCTGGACGTGTTGAAGGGCGAAGCGGTGTTTCCACCGCCGCTCTGGATGATGCGGCAAGCCGGCCGCTATCTGCCGGAATATCGGGAGACACGCAGGCGGGCCGGATCGTTCCTCGATCTTTGCTATAATCCCGACTTCGCGGTGGAAGTGACGCTGCAACCGATCGAACGCTTCGGCTTCGATGCATCGATCCTGTTTTCCGATATCCTCGTCGTGCCGCATGCGCTGGGCCGCGATGTGCGCTTCGAGGAGGGACGCGGGCCGCTGTTGACGCCGATTTCGGCCACGGAGATTGCGGCGCT
This sequence comes from Mesorhizobium sp., assembly GCF_004962925.1. Classification (GTDB taxonomy): domain Bacteria; phylum Pseudomonadota; class Alphaproteobacteria; order Rhizobiales; family Rhizobiaceae; genus Mesorhizobium. The sequence continues at coordinate 1,610 of NZ_SUEO01000327.1, forward strand.
GGACGGTGAAACGTTTCACGTGAATCTCGAACCGGTCTATGAGACGGTCAGACGGCTTCGGGCAAAACTGCCCGATGAAACGACGCTGATCGGCTTCTGCGGCGCGCCGTGGACGGTGGCGACCTATATGATTGCCGGCCACGGCACCCCAGACCAGGCGCCGGCGCGGCTGTTTGCCTATCGCGAGCCGGCCGCTTTCTTGCAGCTGCTGAACACGCTTGCCGACCATTCGGCCGCCTATCTGATCCGCCAGATCGAGGCCGGCGCCGATGTGGTGCAGATCTTTGACTCGTGGTCCGGCGTGCTCGATGAAGTTTCTTTCGAGGCCTTTTGCATCAGCCCGGTGGCAAAGATCGTCAAGCAGGTGCGAGCCGTCCATCCCAACGTTCCGATCATCGGCTTTCCCAAGGGCGCCGGTGCCCACTACCGGAGCTATCGCCAGAAGACCGGCGTGACGGGACTTGGGCTCGACTGGACCGTGCCGTTATCGACAGCAAAGGAATTGCAACACGGCGGGGCCGTGCAGGGCAACCTCGATCCGTTGCGGCTGGTGGCCGGCGGCAAGGCGCTTGCCGACGGCGTCGACGCAATCCTGAAAGTACTGGGCGCTGGGCCGCTGATCTTCAATCTCGGCCACGGCATCACGCCGGAGACGCCGACCGCGCATGTCGAGGCGATGGTGAAACTGGTGCGAAGCGCATCATGACGATGATGGGAAAAGGCACCGCGAAAGGTGGTGCCGGCGCAATGCGCCGCGCGGCGATCGCGATTGCGGTTTTCCTCGTGTTGGCCGGGCTTCTGTTCCTGTTCGGACCTGATGATTTCTATCCCTGGGCAAAGGCGATCCACGTCATTGCCGTCATCTCGTGGATGGCGGGCATGCTCTATCTGCCGCGGCTGCTGGTCTATCATGCCGATGCGGAGAAGGGCTCCGTACAGTCGGAAACCTTCAAGGTGATGGAGAGGCGCCTGCTGCGCGGCATCATCAATCCGGCCATGATCATTACCTGGGCGTTCGGCCTCTGGCTTGCCTGGAAAGGCTTTGGTTTTCAGGGCGGCTGGCTGCATGCCAAGATCGCTGCGGTGCTTTGCCTCTCCGCCGTTCACGGCTATCTGGCCGGCGCGGTGCGAAAATTCGCCGAGGACCGCAACGAAAAGCCCGCGAAGCACTGGCGGATCGTCAATGAGATCCCCACATTGCTGATGATCGTCATCGTCGTGCTGGTCATCGTGAAGCCGTTTTGACGCCACTGCATCGGCCCGAAAATCGGAATCGATTTTCGGAAAAGCACGATGCGGAACTCAAGAAGTCTTACAGTGTCCTTTGCGCGTAGAGAGAGACGCGCGCCGCTCACAAAAGGCGGCTTGCTCTTTCAGTCGACCGACGATAAAAGACGGGTCTTCCTTCCCGTCATGCGCCGCCCCATTCATCGCTTCGGCCGCGCCCGGCATTTGTCGCATCCCGCCGATATTTCCCCAATGCTTACTCACTCAGAGTCCGTCTAATGATGCAAGAAATGAAACTCACAGAGTTCAAGAACAAGAAACCGCCAGAGCTGATCGCCTATGCCGAATCGCTCGAGGTCGAGAACGCCAGCGTCATGCGCAAGCAGGAGCTGATGTTCGCGATCCTGAAGCGGCTGGCGACCCAGGATATCGAGATCATCGGCGACGGCGTGGTCGAAGTGCTGCAGGACGGTTTCGGGTTCCTGCGCTCGGCCAATGCCAATTATCTGCCGGGTCCGGACGATATCTATATCTCGCCGTCGCAGATCCGCCGGTTCTCGCTGAAGACCGGCGACACCGTCGAAGGCCCGATCCGCAGCCCGAAGGAGGGCGAGCGCTATTTCGCGCTGCTCAAGGTCAACACGATCAATTTCGACGACCCGGAAAAGATCCGCCACAAGATCCATTTCGACAATCTGACGCCGCTTTACCCGACCTCGCGGCTGAAGATGGAAATGGAGGTTCCGACCTCGAAGGACATCTCGGCCCGCGTCATCGACCTGGTGGCGCCGCTCGGCAAGGGCCAGCGCGCCCTGATCGTGGCGCAGCCGCGCACCGGCAAGACGGTGCTGTTGCAGAACATCGCCCATTCGATCACCACCAATCATCCGGAATGCTACCTGATCGTGCTGCTCATCGACGAGCGGCCGGAGGAAGTCACCGACATGCAGCGCTCGGTGAAGGGCGAGGTCGTCTCCTCGACCTTCGACGAGCCGGCGGTGCGTCACGTCCAGGTCGCCGAAATGGTGATCGAGAAGGCCAAGCGCCTGGTCGAGCATGGGCGTGACGTCGTCATCCTGCTGGATTCGATCACCCGCCTCGGCCGCGCCTACAACACCGTGGTGCCGTCATCCGGCAAGGTGCTGACCGGCGGTGTCGACGCCAATGCGCTGCAGCGGCCGAAGCGCTTCTTCGGTGCCGCCCGCAACATCGAGGAAGGCGGCTCGCTGACCATCATCGCCACCGCGTTGATCGATACCGGCAGCCGCATGGACGAAGTCATCTTCGAAGAGTTCAAGGGCACCGGCAACTCGGAAATCGTGCTCGACCGCAAGGTGGCGGACAAGCGCATCTACCCGGCCATGGACATCCTCAAGTCCGGCACCCGCAAGGAAGACCTGCTGGTCGCCCGCCAGGACCTGCAGAAGATCTTCGTGCTGCGCCGCATCCTGGCGCCGATGGGAACGACCGACGCCATCGAGTTCCTCATCGACAAGCTCAAGCAGACCAAGACGAACGCGGATTTCTTCGATTCGATGAATACGTAAGAGGGCAATGGCGCGACCCCTCTTGCCTTCTCCCCTTTGTGGGCCCGTTGCGTTATTAGGCTCTGGGCGCAAAAGGAGAAGGCGAGACCAGTACGGGGCGCTCTTCGGCGCTGATTTGCGGCCGGATGGGTTAGGGTTTGGCGTGTGCGGCGGATTTCGGGCGCAGTGCGGCCCTGGATCAGGTGACGAGCGTGACCCAGCGGCGCATGTTGAAGGCCATCGCGGCGATGAGGACCTGGCCTGCCGCCTTGGCCAGGCCGCGATAGCGGATGGCGCAAAGCCGCATGCGGTTCTTCAAGGTAGCAAAGGTCGTCTCGACGGCAAATCGTTGCCGTGCGATCAGCCAGTTGAAGTGCTTCAGGCG
>NZ_SUEO01000328.1 GCF_004962925.1 Mesorhizobium sp.
CTGTTGTTGGGGACCAGTGGGTTACCCCCCCGCCCAGCCCAACCCGCTGCAGATCGGGAGCTAGCCGGTCGGCCCGCGCTCGGAGGAGGAGCGCGGCCTTTCCTTCCAGACCGTGCTCCAGATGCGGCGCCGTGCTACTAGGTCTTCGGCCGGGCAGCGTTGTTGTTGCGGTCAAGCATGGCCAATGCACCGAACAGAACGACAAAACCGGCGATTCCCACCCAGCCGATGATCTGGCGGGTCCGGTCCTGCGCCTCGGGCATTTGCAGCGCCTCGACCTTTGGCCACATCACGTTAATGTAGCCGTCTGGCTCAGCGACCAGGCCTTTGTCTTCCGTGTCGATTTCGAGCATAACTCCCTGGATAGGACCGTCCGTCAGCACCATGATGTGGGCAGGAGCTGCTCGTGCAATCACTTCGCCGTTGCGGCTGACCTCTGCCCACCCCCAGAGGGCGATTTCTGGCCGGACCTTCGGTAGTTTGCCGGTGCCGATGCCGGTGTTGCCGTGCATATCGTGCTCATACACTGCGCCTGACCAAGTCGTATAGCTTCCGAGCGGGTGCCTCGGCATCGGTTTGTCGATCTTGACAGTATACTTGGCTTCGCCGGCGCTGAATTCGGCCGAGACCTGCATGTCATCGGTGTTCTCGACGTGCGACCAGCGGTTTCCCATCTCCACGGTTTCGATTGCAATGGTGCCGTTCATCGGCACTGTGCTGTTCATGGCGAACGGATCCGCGCCGGTCATCCGTAGGCCTTCTCCTGACGCACGTGCGGTCGCAACCAAGCCATCAGTGCCCCTCGTTTGAGCGCTCGCCGGATCGGCAGGAACACCCAGCAGGCCTGCTAACATGGCAATCCCGGCAACGCCGATCATGCGCCGCTTTGTCATCAGCCAAACGCCGATCCACCAGCCGAACAGCGCCGAAACGAAACCGCCGGGAAACGACAGCCACCAGAGATCCGTGTAGCCGGAATAATACGGCTGATCGAATGGCAGGCCGCGCGCCCCGAGATACATGCTGTAGGTGGTCCAGACGAGGGCGAGCATCAGGGCGCCGACGCCCCAGCCCATCGGGCCGGCGCCGGCATAGGCGGTCCAGACACAGACGAAAACGAAGGTGATCAGAAGGTGCTGGACGAAAAACGTGATGCCGGGAAAATCGCGCAGGAGCACGATCTGGGTCAGAATACCGTCCACTGCCACTATGATGACGGCGGTGACCAGCCCGTAAACCACGAACCGCCATGTCTCGCCGCGCTCAGCCTCAAGAACGGGATGGTTGCGCCGCCACAGCCACAGCGCCATCAAATATCCGCCGAATATCGCCAGGAAGTGCACCGGGACGCCGGTGATCCATAGGTGGTTGAAATCGAGCCACTCGGGTTCCTGCGGCAGCCCGACGGGCGCCAGCCACTGGTAGTAGGTTTCCAGAATGAGCGTGTGGACCGCAGTCAGGATCAGGCCGGGCACGATGCCGATGCCGAGAAAGGCCGTGCCGAACAGAAACACCGTGGTGATCAGGAAAGTCTTGGTGATCCAGTATGTCCAGTAGGGATCATTTTCCCAGAGCAGGCCGTGGGCAATGGAGGCATCTACGAAGATGGCTGAAAGGCCGACAAGAATGCTGAACTTGATTGTGTCTTTTGCGAGCAGAAACATGACGCACTCCCGCATTGCGCGATATCAACGCCAACACCGAAGGTAAGTTCCTTCGCTTGGTGCACGCAGCCTATCCCGGCGCAGACAACGTTCGGCCAGCTCCCTCCGCAGTCTGATCAGGTGCTTTTGAGCTTTCCGTTCATCCCTTCGGGTAAAAACCGCCCTTGCTCACACCGGCTTGGTCGGTGAGATCCACAATGCGAAGCACCTCTTGCGGCGTCCTGGTGAAGGGCCAGCAGGCGCGAACCTGCCGCTGTGAATACAATGCAGGGGCTGGTTGGATCGCAGCTGCCGCGGGTGGTGATCCCCTCGACCGTTTAAGTCGATAGCCAATGGCAATCACGCACACACCTCATCAGAGTGCGCGGTGCGCGGCCAGCGAACTGGCCAAAGCTGCAAGTACGCATTCGTTAACAGGTTTCTCGACAAAAGTCCCGGCCTTGAAGGCCTCCCCTCGGCCCTCGATGTCCGTGGCACTGTAAATCACAAAGGGGATATTGCGAGCCACGAGTTCTTCAGCAACCGAAGAGCTAACGCAGTCCCGCAAGAGGACGTCCAGGATAACGACGTCGGGCTGGACAAGAGCCAAAATTTGTCTTGCACGAACGCAACTTGGCTCTGAGGCCACCGCAAAGCCAGCCGCTTTGAGCGACGACTCGATGCTCGTGACGATTATCGGCTCGTCCTCGAAAATGAGCGCTAGCGACTTTCTCATGTCCTCACCCTCCTTTGGATGGGAAGGAGCACGATGTGCGCTGACATCCGACAACGGCGCCCAGGATAATTCATAATCCTGTCAGGATCAGAATCCAAATAATTTCAACTGCCGCGCTCTGAGGAGTGGCGCTGACCTAATCTTCGTCCCCGAAACCCAGCAGCGAGGCATGGCGTATGTGGCTGTGGTCGCCGCGCAGATGCTTGATGCGCAGCTTGACGCCACGCCCGACCCACTGTGTCGCCGGCCGCTTCTTCATCGCCTTGGGCGCCGGTCCGGCGTGTTCCTGGACACGCTTCCACAGTCATTCCCGCATGTCATGGCCCAATGTGATGAAGGCGGAACCGACATAGTTCCCGGTGCCAGGCTCGGCCAGCAACGCGAACGCTGCCTTGCCCCGCTCGCGCTCGACGCCAAGCAACTCGAATTCGTCGACCGTGAAGCTTTTCGTCTTCAGCCAGTTGGTCGTCGGGCCGCTGCGATATTTGCTGCCGCGGCGCTTCGAGACGATCCCTTCGATACCGGCCTTGTCGACCAGATAGAACACGGCATCGCCATCGCCTGGCATATCCTCGCTGAACTGAATGCGGCTGCCGGCTGGGATCAAGCCATGCAGGATCTCGCGCCGCTCCTCGATGCCGAGGTCGCGCAGATCGTGGCCGTTGAGGTGCAGCAGATCGAAGGCGACGAAGTAGAGGTCATGCTGTCGTCGTGTGATTGCTCGCCGAAGTGCGGCGAAATCCGGGAGGCCGGCATCGTTGGTGACGATCGTTTCACCATCGATGATCGCCGTCTCGACATTGAGCGCCTTCGCGGCTTCGACCAGGTCGCGATATTTTTCAGACCAGTCGAGGCCCCGCCTGGTGTAGATGCGAACATCCGGGCCGTTGATAACGATCTGCGAACGGTAGCCATCGAGCTTGACCTCGTGAATCCAGTCATCCCCCTCGGGAGGCTTCGCAACCAGGGTCGGCAACATCGGTGGAATGAACGCCAGCCGGCCAGTGCCGGCAATCACCTGTTTAGGCACGGGATCGACTCTAGGCCCGCACGATCTGGCGGCTAGGGGAACCGAACATGATCATTTTATCAAATTAGCAAGCAATGATGTATGAGGGAGGCTATATTCACATCAGCCGGTAAAACTACCCCCGTACGCCGGTTAGGCTCGGCGCCAGTCCCCTCGATGCGACGCCGGGCCGCTGTTCCGATGACGTCTCGGAAGCCGCCGGACAGGCTCAGCGGAAACGCGCGATATGGCCACCAGCAGAACATTAGAAACCTCTTGACGACCCACATGCCCGCTCCAGAATCCTCTGCATGGCGTGGGAAATTACGGACATCAACATCGGCGATGAAGTGACGCTAACCGTGACCGTGCTGAAAATGCTGGATGGTGGACGAGCCAGCGTCAGCATCCCGTCCTATGGCTTCTCCTATTCGATCCCGGCGGCAAAGAAGACCCAGCCAGGCGACGAGCTACAGCTTAGAGGCGAGGTCACCCACGTCGACGAGGAAGACCAAAAGATCACCGTGAAGGCCGGTGGGCTCATTACCGTCGACGCCGATACGATCACTGGCTGGACGCCTGTTCCGCGCAAAAAGACGGCATTTCGAGATGAGGCGGATTAGAGAACGCAGGTCGACCAGGAAGCGTGGACCCCAACAGACCAGCCGCGACGAACGGGCCGCGCTCAAGCTGGTTCGCATGGCGATTGAACAGACCTGTCCGGCTGGCGTGTTGCCAAGCGAGGAAGCGGTGTTGCTGCTCTGTGGCCCCGAGCCAGTCCATGAGGGCGAAGCCCTTGCCAAAGCCATCATCGAGACGGTCGAAAAACTAACCGCTTGCCGACAACGCCCTGCTCTTGAATGCCCTGGAGATGATTTGCGGCAAACTGGGAGTGCGGCGCCACAGACTAACGACACAGCTCAGCAGCGGCGGCCGCGCTGAGTGCCGGTGAACTCCGAGAAACCAAAATCGCTGCCGCCGTCTGCTGCAGCGGATGATTCGGCGCTGTGAGGACATCTAGGCAAGCCCGAATGCTAGGACCAGGAAGCCCATCGCTCCGAACCCGGCGTGGATAACGACCCCGGCCCATGTGCTGCGACGCCGCTGGACAATGTAGGGCAGGAGCAACGTGATGGGCACAAGGGTCAACAGGACTTGCCAGGGGAAGGCAGCGTGGAACAGCAACCACAGGATACCATTGACCAGCCAAGCCCGCCCCCCGAAGGCAACCTCTTGCCGCGGCAGTGCGACACCCCGCCAGACAAACTCTTCCCCAACGATGTTCAGCACAAAAAACGGGAGCCACGCGCTGAGAATCCAGT
>NZ_SUEO01000329.1:0-1057 GCF_004962925.1 Mesorhizobium sp.
CTGTTCGACCTGCCGTCCCCTTACGACGATGGCAGCCTCAAGTTCGACTATCCCGAAGGCCGGGTCTACCTGACCCAAAGCATCTACGTCCCGGAATATTTCTACCGGATGATCGAGACGCTGAACATTGCCCTGTTTTCGACGCTGGTGGGCTCCACATTCGGTTTCCTGCTCTGCTTCCTGGCTGCGGGCAATATCACGGCCAGCCGCTGGCTCCGTTTCACCACGCGCCGCTTCCTTGAAATCGTCCGCGCCTTTCCGGAAATCGTCATTGCCGGCTTTTTCCTGGCGATTTTCTCGCTGGGACCCATTCCTGCGATCATTGCGGTCAGCATCCATACTATCGGCGCGCTCGGGAAAATGTTCTTCGAAGTCGTCGAGAATGCCGACATGAAGCCTGAAGAAGGTTTGCGCGCCGTCGGCGCCAATTGGGTCGAACGGGTGTGGTTCGGCATCGTGCCCCAGGTGCTGCCCAACTTCATGAGCTATTTCCTGCTTCGTTTCGAGATCAATGTGCGCGCTTCGACCATACTTGGCGCCGTCGGCGCCGGCGGCATCGGCGAATCCCTGCGCCTTTCGATCGGCCGAGGCCATGAGGCCAAGACAATCGCCATCGTCTTCCTGCTGTTCTGTACGATTGTCGCCGTCGATCAGTTTTCGGCGTGGCTGAGGCACCGTCTTGTCGGCCGGCAAGCGTTCGCATATGGGCGCGGGGAGTAAGGCATGAACGCCGACGCTATCGACGACATCGCCACGCGCCATCCGGATGCGTTCCGGCGCTCCCTATGGAAGCGCTACGCCACCCCGCTCGCTATCGTCCTCTGCATCCTCTACACATTCTATTGCGCGTGGTTCTTCTCGATCGCCACCGTTCTCGAAAAAGCGAACTGGAACCTTGCCGGCGCTTATCTCGCCGACTGGGTGTCCTACGAAATCCGGCCCGATATCGAATTCAAAGACAACCATCTGACGATCGACTACTCCCGCTTTTCCAAGCTGGGATCCAATCCAAATCCCGACTGGGTGGCCAAACAGATGGCCGTGATCGAGCGGCGGG
>NZ_SUEO01000329.1:1067-4707 GCF_004962925.1 Mesorhizobium sp.
GTCGACGCCGCACCTGCACCGGCAATCGCGACCAACAAGTCGTCGCAGGATTCGTTTATGGCGCCTGGTGCGCCAACCGCCGAGAACCCGGCCGCCCCGTCAAACCAATCCGCTCCGGCTGTGCCTGAAACGGTGCGCGAAAACGCAGTTGTGGCGGCGACTGTCACTCTTGCCAGTGGCCAGATCGCCATCACGCCAAACCTTGTCACCGTGACGCGCGGCGGCGAAAGCGTCATTTTCGACATTGCCAAGGACAGCTCTGTGACGCCACGCACACCGCTGCCTGACTGGATCGAGCAACGCAGGCCAGGCTCGACGGCCTATGTCTCGTTTGGTTTTCTCGGCCGCGCCGAAGTCCAAAACGACGAAGTCGTCGCCTGGAGACGTTTCTTTGGCTGGGCCAATTTTGTCTTCGACACGAACTCGCCATTCTGGGGAAAGCCGTTCGGCGAGGTCGCGTCACTGATTATATCAGGGGCACACGTCGACCCGTCGCGGTCAAACGCAGCGCTCGCCTGGGACAACATCCTCAACAACGCCGAGTGGCAGCACGGCGACGTCTGGCTGAAGCTTTTGCAGACCATCGTCATGGCTTTTGTCGGCACGGTTCTGGCCTCGATCGTCGCCTTTCCGCTCGCCTTCCTGGCTGCGCGCAACGTCACGCCGAGCCGGATAGCCAATCAGGTAACAAAGCGCTTCTTCGATTTCCAGCGCTCGGTCGACATGCTGATCTGGGCGCTGTTCTTTACGCGCGGCTTCGGTCCGGGGCCACTGGCCGGCATGTCGGCGATCTTTTTCACCGACACCGGCACTTTGGGCAAACTTTATTCCGAGGCGCTGGAAAACATCGACGACAAGCAGCGCGAAGGCATCCGCTCGGTTGGCGCCACGCCGGCAATGGTGCAGCGCTACGGGGTGCTGCCCCAGGTTTTGCCGGTATTCCTTAGCCAATCCCTCTATTTCTGGGAATCGAACACGCGGTCAGCCACGATCATAGGCGCTGTCGGCGCCGGCGGTATCGGCCTGAAACTGTGGGAAGCCATGCGCACCAACACCAATTGGGCCAATGTTTTCTATATGGTTCTGTTGATCCTGGTTGTCGTCTTTGTCTTTGACAACATCTCCAGCTATCTCCGCCGCAAACTGATGGGAACCGTCGCAAACGGCAACGATGAGCGGCGCGCCGGCTTCCCGCCGGCGGTTCAGATCGCCTGAGTGGAAGGCTCGGCTGCGTCCTAAGCACCTGCCTTCTTCCAACCACTCCTGATGTGTTTGTAGCCGTCGCGGTAGACGGCTTCCGGGCTTTCCGAAAAATCGCGCCAGACCTTGGTGGCCGCCGCCAAATCCTTCAGCGAGCGGCCGAAGGCCTCGATCGTCAGCCAATCGTCATAGCCGCTCTTGCGGATGGCCGAAAACGTCTCTTTCCACGGAATGTGGCCGCGCCCAGGCACGCCGCGATCGTTCTCCGAAATATGGATATGGACGACATTTTTGTGGTTGCGCGTATAGGCGCCGATCGGGTCGGCCTCCTCGATATTGGCGTGAAAGGTGTCGTACATCGCCTTGATATGCGGCCGGTCGATTGCGTCGATATGCTCGGACAGATCGTCCATCGTGTTGAGCAGATAGCATTCGAAGCGGTTGAGCGCCTCCAGCCCGATGGTGACGTTCTTCTTGCCGGCATGGTCGCCGATGGCGCGTTGCGAGGCAACGGAGCGCTTCTTCTCCGCCGCCGTCGGCCCGCTGCCGGAGAAGGCGCCGAGTGTCGAATGCAGCGGGCCGCTCAACGTTTTGGCGCCGAGCGCAGCCGAGCAGTCGATCGCCCATTTCATATAGTCGATGCCGGCCTTGCGCGTTGCGCCATCGGCCGAGATCAAATTCATCGCCGGATCGCCCATGGCCGAGACGGCGGTGCGTTCCAGTCCGATGCGGTCGAGCAGCGCGCCGAGCTTTTTGTAATCGTCCGGCATGCCTGAAAAGATAGGTATCTCAACGCCATCGAAGCCGGTCGCCTTGATATCCCTGAGCAATGGCTCGTGTTTCTTCGACACGGCCGTCGTCCACAAGAACATACACATGCCGATTTTCATCGACGCCCCCTCCCTTTGACAGCCGGCTGGCTCCTCCGCCGACTTCGCCACAAGTCCCCTCATCCGGCCGCTTCACGGCCACCTTCTCCCCGCTGGGGAGAAGAGGCAGACGCTAGCGCCAGCGATCTCCTCTCCCCCCGGGGAGAGGTCGGATTGCCCCGAATTGCCCTCGCAATTCGGCTGGCAACCCGGGTGAGGGGGGACTTCCCGTAACCGGGCGCAGCGATTAGAGTTTCGTCCAGGCCCCGTTCTTCTTCGACGACTTCACGCAGGCCTCGATGAAAGCCATGCCTTCGACGCCGTCCTGAATGGTCGGGAAGATGACATCCTTAGCCGGCTTGCCGCCTTTGCGGCGCGCCGCGCGGATGGTACGGGCCGCCTCCTGGTAGATGTTGGCGAAACCTTCGAGATAGCCTTCCGGGTGTCCTGATGGAACGCGGCTGACGCGTCCGGCGACGGGCAGCGCGCCGGCGCCATTGCGGGTGATCAACTGCTTCGGCTGGCCGAACGGCGTGTACCAGAGATAGTTCGGGTCGGCCTGCACCCATTCAAGCCCGCCCTTCGAGCCATAGATGCGCAGCTTCAGCCCGTTCTCGTGGCCGGGCGCCACCTGGCTCGCCCAGATCATGCCCTTGGCCGGGTGCGACTTGCCGACCGGTTTGAAGCGCAGCATCACGTTGACATTGTCGTCGAGCTGCCGCCCCGGCACGAAGGCGTCGAGATCGGCTGAAAGCGAATCGAGCTCCAGCCCGCAGACGAAGCGCGCGAGATTGTAGGCATGCGTGCCGATGTCACCCAGCGCGCCGCCGGCGCCGGCCTGCTTGGGATCTGAGCGCCAGGCCGCCTGCTTCTGGCCGGTGGCGGCAAGGTCTTCGGTCAGCCAGTCCTGCGGATATTCCGACTGCACGATGCGGATGTCGCCGAGCTGCCCCTTGGCCACCATCTCGCGTGCCTGCCGCACCATCGGATAGGCGGTGTAATTATGTGTCAGCACGAACACTTTGCCGGTCTTTTCGACCAGTGCCGCCAGCTTCTTCGCTTCCGCCAACGTCGTCGCCAGTGGCTTGTCGCAGATGACGTGGATGCCGGCTTCGAGAAACGCCTTCGCCGCCGGCACATGCACATTGTTGGGTGTGACGATGGCCACCGCTTCGATGCCGTCTGGCCGCTTAGCCTCGGCCTTGGCCATCTCGGCGAAGGAGCCGTAGCTGCGCGTGGGATCCAGCCCGAGTTCCTCGGCCGAAGCCTTGGCACGCACCGGATTGGACGATAGCGCGCCGGCGACCAGCACGAACTCATTGTCCATGCGCGCCGCGATCCGGTGCACGGCGCCGATGAAGGCGCCCTGCCCGCCGCCGACCATGCCGTAGCGGATCGGGCCGCCTCCCGTTTCCGACTTCGATGCGCCGACCATGATTTTCTCCCTCGTCGTTGCTTCCTCCCTCTAGAGGGGAGGTCGATCCGCGCAGCGGATCGGGTGGGGTCGCCGGGCATGGAGCGCGGCATGGACCGACCCCACCCGGCCCTTCGGGCCACCCTCCCCTCAAGGG
>NZ_SUEO01000032.1:0-10301 GCF_004962925.1 Mesorhizobium sp.
CGCGTAGTCGCGATCGTCTTCCCGCCAGCTCTCCGCAACATCGGCCTCCAACAGGCTGACGTCAGACACGTCGTTCCTGATGCCCTTTTTGGCATTGTCGGCAAGTTCTTCGGACAGGTAGGACACCATCTCGGGGGTCGCCAGCCGGCGCAAGCCAGCATGGTCTTCGCGCCCGAAGGCTTCCTGAACCTCCGTCAACCGTTGCTGGAAGGTGTCGAGGTCGGCCGGCGTCATCGTAATTTCATCGGTGGCTGGAGCCGTCCGGCCAAATCCAGACCCGATGCCTGGAATAGGGAAAGATGAGACGTTGTCCGCCTCGGGCCGGGCTGCCGCGTTTCGCCCAAAGTTGCCCATGCTCCGCGGGACACCGGCCATGGCAGGCCCCTGGTTGCGTGCCGATTGCGACCGGAAAAAGCGGATGGCCAACATGATCGCGCCGCCGATCAGCAGACCCTGAAGCAGCAGGCCCAACATGCCAGCCAAGCCGCCGAACCCTTGGCCCAAAAGAAGTCCGATCAGGCCGCCGAGCAGCAGGCCGCGCATCATCGAACCGCCGAGGCCGTTGAAGAAGCTTGGTCGTTGGGATGCCGGCGTCTGGCGGGCCGCATTGTTCGTTGCGGTATTGGGCGTCATCGAGCGCTCGACCGGCGCGGCCGGCTGCGGCGCCGTCCTGGTCGGCGGGACCGACTGGAAAGTGCGCATGCCGCGGCTGCCGAAGCTGCCGCCACGGCGCGCCTCGGCGTAATCGGCCGTGACCATGGAAAATGCCAGGAACAGTCCTGCAAACAAAACTGCAAACCGGCTCGAACGCGAAATCATCATAGTAAATCCCTAAGCGACACTCTTGCCGCTCATATGGGGTGCGCCGATCGAAATATCAGTGACCCGCACCAGCCATTGAGGAGAATTCCGTGACCGCCTCCCCTCCAGGCACGGCAGCTGACCGTGATCCTTCTGCAACGTTGTGCGTTGTTGCCTGAGGCACGCCGAGGGAGACGAACGTTGTTTGCAGGTTTCAGAGCTACCAGTTTGCAACTGGACGACACGACCATTTTCGCAAGGGTCGGCGGAACGGGTCCGCCGCTGCTGCTTCTTCATGGTTTTCCCGAAACGCATCTGATGTGGAGGGATGTCGCCACAGCATTGGCGTCCCGCTTTACGGTGATCGCCGCCGATCTTCGAGGCTATGGGCAAAGCGGGTGCCCGGTGTCCTCCGCCGATCATAGCCCATACGCCAAACGCGCCATGGCCGGCGATATGGTTCAGGTCATGAAGCAGCTGGGATTTGAGCAATTCATGGTTGCCGGACATGATCGTGGCGGGCGGGTCGCCTATCGCCTGGCACTCGACCATCCCGATCAAATCTCCAAAGTCGCGGTCCTCGATGTCATCCCCACCGCCGCCGCGTGGGATAGGGCGGACGCCAGGCTGGCTCTCGGTTTCTGGCCCTGGAGCCTTCTTGCGCAACCGGAGCCTCTGCCGGAGCGACTGATAGGCGCTGCGCCCGATGCCATCGTCGACAATGCGATTGTGCAGTGGGGGTCGCCGGCAGAAATGTTCTCGGCGGAGGTCAGGGATGCCTATGTCGATGCGCTTCGCGATGCCGTTCATGTTCATGCGATATGCGAAGAGTATCGGGCCGCTGCCACGATCGATCGTGAACATGACGCGGCGGATCAGGCAAATGGTCGTCGCATTGAGTGTCCGCTCCTGGCACTGTGGAGCAGCGAAGGCGGCCTGGAGAACTGGTATGCGGAGGAAGGCGGACCGCTGGCTATTTGGCGCAAATGGGCCGACAGCGTTGAAGGAAGCCCTGTCCCGGGCGGGCACTTCTTTCCAGAAGAGCATCCTCACCAGACCGCCGCGGCTCTCTCGAAATTCTTCGAGGATAATAGAGGGGAATGACGCGTCGAACAGAGTATTGTAGAGGTCTCATGCTTCCGTTACGCAGAGCCTCGGGAACGCTCCGCGGCCCCTCTGATTCGCCCGTTCGGCGTCAAACCTGCTTGATAAAAAAATGAAGGCGATCACTACAGCCACACCCCTGATATGCAGCTTCGTATTTTTCGGAGGTTGCTCATCGCCGTTCCACGCATCCTTTGATACCGCGAAATACGACAAGATGAGCTGTATCGAACTCAACGTGGCCATGGGCGAAGTCGCCAAGGAGATGTCGGCGACAGCGATCACTCGGGGCAAAGTCGCGAAAACCAACATTCCGGGCTGGCTATGGGGAGCTCGGCGTGTCGCCTCTACCGTCACTGCCCGCCAGAGCGCGAGAATCGAGCGCTTGCGGCAGCAGGAGGCTGCGATCGCAGCGGTGAGACGAAGCAAATGCTAAGTGCGGCGCTGGCGTGGGTCGTCAGCCCGACACCCCGGATTGATGCGCAGCGATTGCGCTCAGAAAAATCTGGCCGAACTCCCTGAGCTTCGCGGCGCCGACGCCGTTGACTGCGGCGAAGGCGTCCAGGTCGCGCGGGCAGCGCTCGGCCATATCGATCAGTGTACGATCGGAGAAGATCACGAAGGCCGGCACCTGGCGCTCCCGGGCAAGACGCAGCCGTACCGCCTTGAGCGTGGCCAACAGCGCGGAATCCAGCCCTTCCGTGCCCGCGGCAGCATCGGGACGTGTCTTGCCGCGCAATGCGCGGTTCCGCACCTCGACGCGATACCGGAACGGGACATCGCCACGGGCCAGCTCACGGCCCTTTTCGGCGATGGCAAGGCCGCCATGGCCGCTTGAATCCAATGTCAGAAACCCTCCCGCGACGAGCTGGCGGATGAGCGACAGCCACACATCCTTCTTGTGCGCCACACCGGTCCCGAAGCTGGCAAGCCTGTGGTGGTTCCTGGCCAGGACCTTCTCGGTTTCATGGCCGAGCAGAACATCGACGACATGGGCAGCACCAAAGCGCTCGCCGGTCTGGGCGATGGCCGCGAGGATGATCCGTGCCTCCGCCTCGCCATCCGCATGCGGCGTCTGGTCAAGGCAATTGTCGCAATTGCCGCAAGGCATTGCCGTTTCGCCGAAGTAGCCAAGCAGGATCTGGCGGCGGCACTGGGCCGTCTCGCAATAGCCGATCAGCGTATCGAGGCGGCTATGCGCACGCCTTTTGTGCTCCGCCGGTGCGTCCTCGTCTTCGATGAAAAGCCGCCGCATGCGGATATCGCCGAGACCGAACAGCATATGTGCCTCGGCAGCCCGCCCGTCGCGGCCCGCGCGCCCGATTTCCTGATAGTAGGCTTCGAGGCTGCCCGGCAGATCGGTATGGAAGACATAGGCGACGTCAGGCTTGTCGATCCCCATGCCGAAGGCGATGGTCGCGACCATCACGACGCCGGACAAGGTCATGAAGCTGTTCTGGTTGGCCTCACGCGCCTCTTTGCTCATGCCGGCATGATAGGCCAGGGCGCGCACGCCGTTCTTCTCGAGGAACGCCGCCATCTCCTCGGTCTTCTTGCGCGACAGGCAATAGACGATCCCGCTGCGGCCGGCATGACGCTGCACGAAACCCAGCAATTGGCGCTTGCTGTCCTGCTTAGGCTCGGTGCCAAGCTTGATGTTCGGCCGGTCGAAACCCAGCACCAGGGTCTCGACGCGCCCGGCGAACAGCTGTGCGGCGATGTCGGTGCGCGTCGCCTCGTCCGCCGTCGCCGTCAGCGCAATGATCGGCACATCAGGGAAAATGTCGCGCAGCCGCGACAACTCTTCATATTCGCGCCGGAACGCCGGACCCCATTGGGAGATGCAATGCGCCTCGTCGACGGCGATCAGCCGGATATCGAGCCTGGCGAGCGCCTCGAGCATCCGCGTCGTCATGAGCCGCTCCGGCGCAAGATAGAGCAGGCGCGTTTGGCCCGCCGCAACGCGGCGCCATGCGGCGACATTGGCATCGCGGTCGAGCGACGAATTGATCGTGTCGGCGGCCACGCCGGCAAGACGCAATGCAGCGACCTGGTCCTGCATCAGCGCCACCAGCGGCGAAACGACAATGGTGAGCCCGCCCAGGACCAGCGCCGGGACCTGATAGCAGAGCGATTTTCCGGCGCCGGTCGGCATCACAGCCAGCACATGGCGCCCGGCCAGCAGCACCTCCGTCACAGCGTCCTGGCCGGGACGAAAATCATCGAAGCCGAACACGTCCTTCAAGACGCGCCGCTTGGGATCCTCCGCCCGGACGCTCGCCGCAGATACCTGCATCAAGGAATTTCTACGATCGGCGCTGCCCGGAAAGGCAGGGTCGGAACGGTCAGAAGCAGCGGTGGCATGACCTGCCAAAGCTCCCCGGCGAATCTCCGGGTGACTGCCATGACCGCGGTTTCGAACACTTGATCCCCCCTCAAATCCTGTCTCCGTCGGCGCCGTCTGAAAGAATACCTCCCTCATTGGCGGATATGGGATCGTGATTCCAGCCCCTATTCGCTTTGGCTGTGAATATCGCGTCGAGTCTGGCCGGTTAATCCTATCTTCATCATAATTCGGCAGGTTCAGGTTCTGCGGTGATGTTTTGAGTACCGCGGCGCCACAAGCGCCCAGGCAACACGCCCGCGTCTCTCCGGAGGCGCGGGCTTTTCGTTTGCGGGATATGCTCAAACAGGCGGTCCTGCCCCTCGGCCGGACACACCGCGATGACCTGCGTTCGCGCGCTTTCAGTCGATAAAATCGGCGCGGTGCGGCGTAAAGCTGTCGACCAGGCGGCCGGCCTCGAGCGCCTTGACGCCATGAACCAGGTTGGAAGGGACAATGAAGCTGCTGCCCGCTTCCAGGATCTCGGTCCTGCCGTCGATGGTGACCTCGAAGCGGCCTTCGGCGACGTAGCTTGCCTGGACATGCGGGTGCGAATGCAGCGCACCGACACCGCCCTTGTCGAAACCGAACTCGACCATCATCAGTTCGTCCGTGTGCAGCAGCACGCGCCTGCGATTGCCGTCCGGGGTCGGCGTCCATGCGCCCTCGCCGGCGTGCGAAAAGATCTTCGTTCCGGTCATCGCCAAATCCTCCTCATCGCGCCAGCCAGCCGCCGTCCACCGGCACCACCGCGCCATGCATGTAGTTTGACGCCGGCGCCAGCAGGAAGACAGCCGCGTCGCCGATGTCTTCCGGACCGCCCCAGCGCCCGGCCGGAATGCGCGCCAGAATGGCGGCGCTGCGGTCTGGATCGGCACGCAGCGCCTCGGTGTTGTTGGTTTCGATATAGCCGGGCGCAATGCCGTTGACGTTGATGCCTTTCGACGCCCATTCGCAGGCGAGCAATCGGGTGATGCCGAGCACGCCGTGTTTCGAGGCGGTATAGGAGGCGACGCGGATGCCGCCCTGGAAGCTCAGCATCGACGCGATGTTGACGATCTTGCCGCGCCGCCCCGGATTGGCAAGCACGCGCTTGGCGAAGCTCTGGCTGAGGAAAAAGACCGTCTTCAGATTGACATCCATGACGTCGTCCCAATCGACTTGCGTCAGATCGACGGCGTCGGCGCGCCGGATGATGCCGGCATTGTTGACCAGCCCATCGAGCGGCCCGGTTTCGTCCCAGAGGCGATCGAGCATCGCCTGGGCGGCGGCATGATCGGCAAGATCACAGCGCACCGCCTCGAAACGTCCATTCACCGCCGCGACCTTTTCCGCGGTCTCATCCAGCGCCGAACGGCCGACGCCGACCACAGCACCACCGGCGCGCGCGATCGACAAGGCGATACCTTGGCCGATGCCGGTGTTGGCGCCGGTGACGAGGATACGCTTGCCGGCCAGGCTGAAAGCGGAAAGGTCGCTCACCGCAGCTCGTCCATCGCTACCGGATCGACATCGGTATAGTCGACATTGTCGCCGGCCATCGCCCAGATGAAGGCATAGTTGGACGTGCCGGCGCCCGAATGGATCGACCATCCCGGCGACAGCACCGCTTCTTCATTGCGCATGACGAGATGGCGGGTCTCGTCCGGTTCGCCCATGAAATGGAACACGCGCGCCGCCTCCGGCAGGTCGAAATAGAGATAGGCTTCCATGCGCCGGTCATGCACATGGCATGGCATGGTGTTCCAGACCGAGCCTGACGCAAGCTGGGTCATGCCGACGACCAGCTGGCAGGTTTTGACGCCTCCAGCATGGATGAACTGGAAGATCGAGCGCTCATTGCAGGTCGCCTGGCTGCCGAGATCGAGCCGCTTGGCATCGCCGATGCGGATCAGCTGGCTGGGATGGCTCTGATGCGCCGGCGCACTGAGCAGATAGAACTTGGCCGGCTCGGCTGGATTGACTGAGGCGAACGACACCTCTTTGGCGCCCATGCCGAGATACAGCATGTCACGCGGCTGCAACTCGTAGGATTGGCCGCCAGCTTTCACAATGCCGGCGCCGCCGATGTTGACCGCGATCAGTTCGCGGCGATCGAGAAAGTTCTTGGTCCCGGTCGGCTTGATCGCCTCCAGTGGCAGCGGCGTGCCCGCGGGCATGGCGCCGCCGACGATCATGCGGTCGTAATGCGTGTAGGTCAGGCCGATGCGGCCTAATTGGAACAGGCCTTCGATCAGGAAATTGTGACGGAGCTCGTCCGTCCCCATCGCCGCGGCGGTAACAGGGTCGATGGCGAAGCGCGAGGTGAAATCCGTGTGATTGTCAGTGTGATTCATTGCTGTCCCATTGGGCTGCCTCGTTGGTCATTCGGTTGCCGCGGCCTTGACCGACTCGGCATAAAAACTTTGACGTGCGTGCAGGCGCTCACGATAGCGCTGCTGGCTCGCGGTGAGATGCGCGCGCATGGCTTCGCGCGCGGACTCGGCATCGCCTGATATGATCGCGTTCAGGATCACCAGATGCTCGCCTTGCAGTCCGCGCTGGTAGACGTCGGATTGGGCGAGCTCGGTGGACCAGGGTGACGTCACGTCGCAAGGAATGGCGCGCCGGCCGAGCACGTCGAGCATCTCGACATAGAACGGATTGTTGGTGGCGCTGGCGATCGCGCGGTGGAAGGCAAGGTCGGCAGGACCCGTCGGCTCGCTGTTCAAGAGCAGCCTCTCGAACTCGAAGAACGCCTCCTGGATCGCAGCTTCCTGTGCGGCATTGCGACGGATAGCGGCGAGCCCGGCGGATTCGATCTCGATCGCCAGACGCACTTCGAGCACGTTGAGCGCGATCGAATCCTTGCTGCCCATGTCCGCGGCCAGCGCGCCGAACATCGTCGATATATGCTCGGTGACGAAGACCCCGGCGCCCTGGCGCGGCTCGACCAGACCGTCGGCGGCAAGCTTGGCCAGCGCTTCACGGACGACTGTGCGGCTGACCCCGAAGGTTTCGGTCAGCTGGCCCTCGGTCGGCAGCTTTTGGCCTGGCTGGATCTCGCCCGCCTGCAACTGCTTGCGGATTGCCGCGACCACGGTTTCAGACAGTTTGGGCTTGCGTTCGACCCTCAGGCTGATCGCCGTATCCGATGCCATTGCCAACCCCTATTTGAAGACGCTCGGCAGCCATAGCGAGATGGCCGGAATGTAGGTGACGAGCCCCAGCACCACGAGGCCTGCCCCATAGAACGGCCAGATCGAGCGCATCGCTTCCCAGACGGATATTTTGCCCACTGCGCAGGCCACGAACTGCACTGCGCCCACCGGCGGCGTGTTCAGCCCGATGCCGAAGTTGAGGATCATGATGACGCCGAAATGCACCGGATCGACGCCGTAAGCCTGTGCCACGGGCAGGAAGATCGGCGTGCAGATGATGATCGTCGGCCCCATGTCCATGAAGGTGCCGAGGAACAGCATCAAGATGTTGAGCAGCAGAAGCACGACGAGCGGATCTTCCGAGATCGCATTCATCGAGACTATGAGCGCTGCCGGCACTTTCAGGAAGGCCATCAACCACGAGAACGCCGCCGCCATGCCGATGATGAGCAGCACCATGGCCGTGGTGCGCACGGCGCCATGGGTGGCATGAACGAAACCCTCCCAAGTCATCTGCCGGTAAACAAAGACCGTCACGAGCAGCGCGTAGATGACGGCAATGCAGGAACTCTCGGTGGCCGTGAAAATACCCGATCGTACGCCGCCGAAGATGATCGCGATCAGCAGCAGGCCGGGCACCGCGACAGCGAAGAGATGCGCGACGGCAGCGAAGCCCGGAAACGGCTCGGTCGGATAGCCGCGGGAGCGCGCCACGAGATAAGCGGTGATCATCAGAGCTAGGGCCAATAGCAGGCCCGGGATGACACCGGCCGTGAACAGGTCGGCGATGGAGATCTTTCCGCCTGCCGAGATCGAGTAGATGATCATGTTGTGCGACGGCGGCAGGAGCAGCGCGATCAGCGCCGCCATCGAGGTGACGTTGACAGCGTAATCCGCTCCATATCCACGCGCCTTCATCTGCGGGATCATCAAGCCGCCTACCGCCGCCGCCTCTGCCACCGCGGAGCCCGAAATGCCGCCGAACAGTGTAGCGGTCGCAATGTTGACCTGCCCGAGGCCGCCACGCATATGGCCGACGAGCGAGCCGGCGAAGGCAACAATCTTGCTGGCGATGCCGCCGCGCACCATCAAGTCGCCGGCGTAGATGAAAAAGGGAATGGCCAGCAGCGAAAAGACGCTCATGCCGGAATTCAGGCGCTGGAACACGATGAGCGGCGGCAGGCCCATGTAGAGGACGGTGGCCAAGCTTGCGACGCCGAGGCAGAAGGCGATCGGCGTGCCGATGAGCATCAGAACGGTGAAGACGCCGAAGAGTATCCAGAGTTCCATCGCGTCAGACCTTCACGTTCGCTGTGTCGAGTTCGGCGGCGACTTCCGCCGGCGGCAGTTCATCGAGTGCATCGTCGATCGGCGCACCGGAGAGACGAAGCACGATGCGCTCCAGCGTGAAGAGCACGATGAGCGCGCCTCCCGCGACAAGCGGGACGTAGTCCCAGCCCCCCGATATGCCGAGCGACGGCAAGGTGGCGCCCCAGGTCAAGGCGACCAGCTGGCTGCCATACCAGATCATACCGATGCCGAAGACGAGCGCGACGAGGTCCGAGATCATTCTCAGCCAGCGCTTGCCGCCTTTCGGCAGCACGTAGAGCAGGACGTCGAAGCCGAGGTGATAGTTCTCGCGCACCCCGACGGCCGCGCCGAGGAAAATGAACCAGCTCATCAGCATCACCGAGCCTTGCTCGGTCCAGCTCGGCGAGCGGTTCAGAACATAGCGGCCGAACACCTGCCAGGCGACGAAGGCGGTCATCAGCACCAGCCCGATGCCGGCGATCCACAGCGCCGCCGTGCTGACGCGTGACATCACGCGCGCGACGCCGGACAGGGGCGATTTCTGTTCTGGACTGGAGGTCACGGGTTCTCTCCGCAAGAGGATGGCGGCGCGGAATGCCCGCGCCGCCGTTTGATCACTGCGTGGCCTTGATGGCCTCGACCATGGCCTTCAGCTTGTCGTCCTTGACGTGCTTCTCGTAGACCGGACCCATCGCGTCGATGAAGGGCTGCTTGTCCGGCGTCGTAATCTGCGAACCGGCCGCCTCGACCTTGGCACGAGATTCCTTGACCTTGGCGGCCCACAACTCACGCTGCTTGGCGACGCTTTCCTTGGCCGCCGCCTTGAAGATCGCCTGGTCTTCCGGCGTCAGCTTGTCCCAGCTCGACTTCGCCATGACGAAGGCTTCCGGCACCATTGTGTGCTCGTCGAGCGAATAGAACTTGGCGACTTCCGCATGTTTGGCGGTGTCGTAGCTGGGAAAATTGTTCTCCGCGCCGTCGATAACCCCGGTCTCGATCGCCGAATACACCTCGCCATACGGCATCGGCGTCGCGTTGGCCCCGAGTGCCGCCACCATGTCGACGAAGATGTCGGACTGGATGACGCGGAACTTCATGCCGGCCAGATCGGCTACATTGTTGATCGGCTTCTTCGAATTGTAGAAGGAGCGCGCGCCGCCGTCATAGAAGGCAAGCAGCACCAGCCCGACCTGTTCGAACGCCGTCGCGATCTGGTCGCCGACCGCTCCGTCCATGACCTTGTGCATATGATCTTCCGAGCGGAAGATGTAGGGCAGCGAGGGCACGGTGGTTTCGGGGATGAGCCCGTTGAACGGCGCCATCGAGACGCGGTTGAGGTCGATCACGCCGGAGCGGACCTGCTCGATCGTGTCCTTTTCCTCGCCGAGCTGCGCGGAATGATAAAGCTCGACCGTATAGCGGCCGGCTGTCCGCTCCTTCACAAGTTCGCCGAAATATTTGACCGCCTCGACCGTCGGATAGCCGTCCGGGTGCGTGTCGGACGAGCGCAGAACCGTCTGGGCGCTTGCCGTTGCGGCCATCAGTGCGGCGGCAAGCAGCGT
>NZ_SUEO01000032.1:10311-10666 GCF_004962925.1 Mesorhizobium sp.
CCCGCCAGTCTAGAAAAATGCAGCATTGGTTTCCTCCCGTTTGAACGATGGCGGCAAGCGCCGTTAGAGCCGGTACGCCTTTTTTGCGAGCGTATAGGCCAGATCCTGCGCCAGCTCGTGCGCCTCGTCCTCGCGGAGCCGGTGCTCGGCGACGAGGCGCGCAAGAAAGGCGCAATCGACCCGACGCGCCACATCGTGGCGAGCCGGGATGGATGGAAAGGCGCGGGTGTCGTCGTTGAAGCCGACGGTGTTGTAGAAGCCGGCCGTCTCGGTCGTCATCTCGCGGAACCGGCGCATGCCCTCCGGGCTGTCGTGGAACCACCAGGCCGGCCCGAGTTTCAGCGCCGGGTAGACG
>NZ_SUEO01000032.1:10676-16455 GCF_004962925.1 Mesorhizobium sp.
AGCTGGTCTCGTCGAGCGTGAAGAGGATGACGGTCAGGTCGGGCTCCAGCCCGACGCAGTCGAGCAGCGGCTTCAGCGCCGTCACATAATCGGTCCTGGTCGGGATATCGAAACCCTTGTCCCTGCCGAACCTCTGGAAGACGGCAGGCGAATGATTGCGCCAGGAGCCGGGATGGATTTGCAGGACGAGGCCATCGTCGCGGCTCATCTTGGCCATTTCGGTCAGCATCTGGGCACGAAACAGTTTTCGCTCGCGCTCGTCATCCGAGCCCCGGCGGATGCGGTTGAACAGCTCCTGCGCGGCGGCATCCGACAAATTGGCGGTCTCCGCGGTCGGATGGCCGTGATCCGATGCGGTCGCGCCGAAACTTTTGAAGAAGGCCCTTCTCTGGCGATGCGCATCGAGATAGCCGGCCCAGGTGCCGGTATCGCAGCCGGTGATTTCTCCGAGCCGGTCGAGATTGGCCGAAAACCCTTCGAAATCGGGATCGACGACCGCGTCGGGCCGATAGGCGGTGACAACACGGCCCTCCCAGCCGCTGTCGCGGATCATCTGGTGCCATCTGAGATCGTCGAGCGCGCCTTCGGTCGTCGCGATGACCTCGATGTTGAAGCGCTCGAACAGCGCTCGCGGGCGAAAATTCTCCCACTGCAGCAAGGTCGAGATCGTGTCGTAATGGCGGTCGGCGGTTGCGGCCGTCAGCGGCTCTTCGATGCCGAACAGATGGGCAAGCACATGGTCGAACCACAGCCGCGTCGGCGTGCCGCGGAACAGATAATAGTGCTCGGCGAAGCGCCGCCAGATCGTCCTGCCGTCGGTCTCCACCGGAGAGCCGTCTAGCGCTGACACCCCGAGATCCTCGAGGCGAACGCCCTGGCTGAACAGCATGCGGAAGATGTAATGGTCCGGCACAACAAGCAATTGCGCCGGATCGGCAAACGCCTCGTTGAGCGCATACCAGCGCGGATCGGTGTGACCATGCGGGCTGACGATCGGCAGGTTCTTCACGCCGGCGTAAAGATCGCGGGCAAGCGAAAGCGGACGCGTCTCCGGTGGAAACAGCAAATCCGGATCGGTCAGTACGGCCACAATAATCCTCCCAATGCGGCAATCGGTAGGATCGGAAAGAAGTAATGTCAACATACAAAAATCGGGTTGTTATATGATGACTTGATAGCAGTGACCCATTGTGCAGGAGGGAAACGGATGTTACGCCGCTGCCAACCATGCCTCCGAACGATCAGACGCCGCCCATGACCAACCGACGCCTTTCCAACAGCACGCTGCAGGCATTGCCGGCTCCGGTCGCAGTCCCCCGATATGGTCGCAATCAGATCGTGCCAGGCATCGTCCATCTCGGCGTCGGCGCGTTCCATCGCGCCCATCAGGCAGCCTATATCGACGACTGCCTGGCGGCGGGAGAGACGGGATGGGGTATTGTCGGTGTCTCACTGCGCAGAGCCGACACACGCGACGCGCTGGCGCCGCAGGATGGGCTCTATTCGCTGGCGGTCAGGAGCAGCGACAGCGAAAGCCTGCGCGTCGTCGGCTCGATCCCGTCGATGCTGGTGGCCCCGGAAGATCCAGGCGCGGTGCTGACCGCGCTGACTGACCCGCGCACCTTGATCGTCACGCTGACGATCACCGAAAAAGCCTATCTCAGGGCGGCGGGTGGCGGACTGGACGCAGCCCATCCTGACATCGTCCACGATTTGGCGAACCCGCAATTGCCGCGAACGGCGCATGGTTTTCTCGTCGAATCGCTTGCGCGCCGCCGTGCCGCCGGCATCCAGCCATTCACCGTGCTGTGCTGCGACAATCTCCCGGCCAATGGCGCCACGCTGCACCGGCTGCTGGTCGAATTCGCCGCGCTGCGCGGTACCAGGCTCGCCGCTTCAGGCGATGCCGATCTCGCCCGCCATATCGCCGACGAGGTGGCGTTTCCGTCGAGCATGGTCGATCGCATCGTGCCGGCGACCACCGACGGCGACCGCGCGCGGATATCAAGCCAGCTCGGGGTCGAGGACGCCTGGCCGGTGATGACCGAGCCGTTCTGCCAATGGGTGGTCGAAGACGATTTCCCGGCGGGCCGGCCGGCCTGGGAAAAGTTCGGCGTCACCATGGTTGGTGATGTCGGGCCGTTCGAGGATATGAAGCTGCGTCTGCTCAACGGCTCGCATTCGGCCATCGCCTATCTCGGCCTGCTCAGCGGCCATGAGACGGTCGACCGCGCCTTTGCCGATCCGGCGATCCGGCAATTCGTCGACCAATTGTGGGCCGAGGCCATCCCGACGCTTCCCAAAGACGCCGGGCTCGAGACGGCGGACTATACCGCCCAGCTCGCCCAGCGTTTTTCGAACACCGCGCTCGCCCACCGCACGGCCCAGATCGCCAATGACGGCAGCCAGAAACTGCCACAGCGCATCCTCGCCTCGGCCATGGAGCGGATAGAGGCCGGCGCTGTTCCCGAGCATCTGACGCTGGTCGTCGCCGCCTGGATCGCCGCTTGCGAGGCACGCGGCAAGACCTTGCCGGAAAATCATTTCACCGATCCGTTGGATACAGCACTGGCTGCGCTCGGCCGTCGGCAATTGCCGACTGCCGAAATGGTGGCAGCGGTTTTCGACCTGGCTGGCTTCGCCAAGGGTCACACGGAGCGCCAGGCGCTGATCGAACTCGTTGCCGCCCATATAGCCCATCTACGAATTGACGGGTTGACCCTCGCCTTCGCTGCCCTCGGCATCCGAAGCGAGAAATCATGAGCCGTAGCTGGCGTTGGTTAGAACCCGACTTGCTTCAGGCTTACTTGCCGACCGAACCATCCAGACTTTGGCGGGAAGAATAATCCATGCCTTGCGAATTCCAGAACAGACGCACCGCTTTGCCGACCAGATTTTCATAGGGGACAAAACCCATCAGGAAGCGGCTGTCGTTGGAGTTGTCGCGATTGTCACCCAACGTGAAATACTCTCCCTCAGGCACCACAAACTCGCGTGTGTTGTCACCGACAGAATTGCCGGTCAAGTCGATCACCGAATAGGAAATCCCCTCCGGCAGTGTCTCCCGCTGGAGCTTCGCCGACGGTACTTCGCCGGAGGAGTAGTCACCGACATCCTCAAGCTTCACCGCTGAGCCATTGATGTGAAGCAAACCACCGATCATCTGAATCCTATCGCCGGGCAGACCGATGACTCTCTTGACGTAGTCTATGTCCGGTTCAGATGGCAGCCTGAACACCATAATATCTCCTCGCCTTGGCTTGGCGCCGAATATGCGGCCGTCGACAGGCAGCAGTCCAAAAGGGACGCTATAGCGGCTGTAGCCGTAGGCGAATTTGGAAACAAAGAAATAGTCTCCCTCCACCATTGTCGGCGCCATACTGCCGGACGGCATGGAGAACGGCTGGAACAGGAACGCGCGTATTGCAAATGCAGCCGGATACGTTGTCAGAAAGACGAGCACTAACACCCAAAGCCCGTGAGCATACCATTTCTCCGGCTTGAACCAGCGCGCGAAGGGCACGACGAGCGCTACCCAGAGGATCATCGAACCGATCCCTGAAAGGTTGGCCAGCCAGGCAAGATCGACGCCGGGCAATACCGGAAATCCTATGTAGACAAGCGCGAAAACGAGGGCGCTGATCACCAGCAGGCTTGCAAGCGCCAGTTTGCCGCTGCCGATCCACAGGAACCCGCCAAACGGTCCGCCAAAGGCTGACACCAAGGCCGTCGACCATCTGGATCGCGAGGTCGTTTCTCGATTTGCTGTCTCTTCCGTCATTGGCCACCCCCCATGCCAAGGCGGCCGGACTGTCTAACAAACAAAAAAGCGAGGCAAGCCCCGCTTTCTCAATCACTAATGACAGAAAAAACTCAAGCCGGCAATATCGCCCCTTCGAGCGTGGTGAGCTGGCTAAGGAACTGCTCGGCCTTGGTGCGCGCCTGGTCATCCTTGGCGTCGGCGGCGTCTTCCCTGGCTTCCTGGAGGCGGCGGGCAAGGTCGGCGCGGTCGATGTCGCCGACGGCGACCGCCGACTCGGCAAGCAGCGTGCAGCCGGCCGGAACGATGTCGGCAAAGCCGCCGAACACGACGTAGCGTTCCTCCTGGCCTGCCGCGTTCTTCACCGTGACGACACCAGGCTTGATCGTGGTCATCACCGGCGCGTGATGGGCCATGACAGTCATTTCGCCTTCGGCGCCCGGAATGACGACGGATTCGACCTGCTCGGAAACCAGCAGACGTTCCGGCGAGACCAGTTCGAATTTGAAAGCTTCAGCCATGGTGTCTCACAAACGCTTGGGTCGAAGCAGCGCGGACTGAAAGCCCGCGCTACCGGATGAGAAATTACGCTGCTTCGGCCGCGAGGCGCTGTGCCTTCTCGACCGCTTCCTCGATGCCGCCGACCATGTAGAAGGCGGCTTCCGGCAGATGGTCATAGTCGCCGTTACAGAGGCCCTTGAAGCCCTTGATGGTGTCGGCGAGGTCGACCAGCTTGCCCGGCGCGCCGGTGAACACTTCGGCGACGAAGAAGGGCTGCGACAGGAAGCGCTCGATCTTGCGGGCGCGGGCCACCGTCTGCTTGTCCTCTTCCGACAGCTCGTCCATGCCGAGGATGGCGATGATGTCCTGCAGCGACTTGTAGCGCTGAAGGATCGACTGCACCTGGCGGGCGACCTGGTAGTGCTCCTCGCCGACAACCATCGGATCGAGCATGCGCGAGGTCGAATCGAGCGGATCGACGGCCGGATAGATGCCCTTTTCCGAGATCGCGCGGTTGAGCACGGTCGTCGCGTCGAGGTGGGCGAACGAGGTCGCCGGCGCCGGGTCGGTCAGATCGTCGGCGGGCACGTAGATCGCCTGTACCGAGGTGATCGAGCCCTTGGTCGTCGTCGTGATGCGCTCCTGCAGCGCGCCCATGTCGGTGGCCAGCGTCGGCTGGTAGCCCACGGCCGAAGGAATACGTCCGAGCAGCGCCGACACTTCGGAGCCCGCCTGCGTGAAGCGGAAGATGTTGTCGACGAAGAACAGCACGTCCTGGCCCTGGTCGCGGAAATATTCGGCGACCGTCAGGCCGGTCAGGCCGACGCGGGCGCGCGCACCCGGCGGCTCGTTCATCTGACCATAGACGAGCGCCGCCTTGGATCCTTCGCCGCCGCCCTTCTTGTTGACGCCGGACTCGATGAACTCATGATAGAGGTCGTTGCCTTCGCGGGTGCGCTCGCCGACGCCGGCAAACACCGAGAAGCCGCCATGCGCCTTGGCGACGTTGTTGATCAATTCCTGGATCAGCACCGTCTTGCCGACGCCGGCGCCGCCGAACAGGCCGATCTTGCCGCCGCGGGCATAGGGCGCAAGCAGGTCGAGAACCTTGATGCCGGTGACCAGAATCTGCGCTTCCGTCGACTGCTCGACATAGGTCGGAGCCGGCTGGTGGATGGAGCGCATCTCGATGCCGTCGACCGGGCCTGCCTCGTCGACCGGCTCGCCGATGACGTTGATGATGCGGCCGAGCATGCCCGGGCCGACCGGCACGGTGATCGGCGCGCCGGTGTCATAGACGTCCTGGCCGCGAACCAGACCTTCGGTCGAGTCCATGGCGATGCAGCGCACCGTGTTCTCGCCGAGATGCTGGGCCACCTCGAGCACGAGGCGATTGCCGACATTGGACGTTTCAAGCGCGTTCAGGATCGCCGGCAGATGTTCGCCGAACTGCACGTCGACAACGGCGCCGATGACCTGACGAACCTTGCCGGCCAAGCCAGTCTTCTTGATGGCAAC
>NZ_SUEO01000032.1:16465-20601 GCF_004962925.1 Mesorhizobium sp.
GGCCTTTGCCGCTGCTGCCGGAGCCTTTGCCGGCGCTGCCGCCTTCGCGGCGGTCTTTGGGGCCGCCTTCTGGGGGGTCGCTGCTTTCGCCATCGTCTTTACCCTTTTCGTCTCTTTGTTTCTCACGCGATCCACTTGAAGGTCGCAGACCTTCGCGGGAACGCGCCTAGAGCGCCTCGGCGCCCGAAATGATTTCGATCAATTCCTTGGTGATCTGCGCCTGCCGCTGGCGGTTGTAGGTGATCGACAATTTGTTGATCATGTCGCCGGCGTTGCGCGTCGCATTGTCCATGGCGCTCATCTTGGCACCCATCTCGCCGGCCGCGTTTTCGAGCAGCGCACGGAAGACCTGGACGGAGATGTTGCGCGGGATGAGGTCGGAGAGGATTTCGCCCGGCTCCGGCTCGTATTCATAGACGGCATTGCCGCCATCGGTCGCCTCGGCGGCAGCGGAAGAGACGCCTGCCGGGATGATCTGCTGGGTTGTCGGGACCTGGCTGATCACCGACTTGAACTGCGAATAGAACAGCGTGCAGATGTCGAAGCCACCTTCGTTGAAGAGCTGGATGACTTTCTTGGCAATGGCATCGGCATTGACGAAGCCGAGCGTCTTCACTTCGCGCAGGTCGACGCGCTCGATGATCAGCTCTGCGTAGTCGCGGCGCAGGATGTCGAACCCTTTTTTGCCGACGCAGATGATCTTGACCTTCTTGCCGCCAGCCAGAAGCTTGCGGATGTGGTCGCGGGCAAAGCGTGCGATCTGCGAATTGAAGCCGCCGCACAGACCACGCTCGGCGGTGCAGACGACGAGCAGATGCACGTCGTCCTTGCCAGTGCCGGTCATCAGCGCGGGGGCATCGCCGCCGCCGCCGACTGCCTGGGTGATGTTGGCCAGCACCGCGCCCATGCGCTCCGAATAGGGGCGCGCGGCTTCCGCCGCCTCCTGCGCGCGACGCAGCTTCGCCGCGGCGACCATCTGCATCGCCTTGGTGATCTTCTGCGTCGCCTTGACCGAGGCGATACGGTTACGAAGGTCTTTTAACGAAGCCATGCTTCAAACCCGATCCCGTCCGGCTTCGTTCAAGCGAAGGTCTTGGCGAAGGTGTCGATCTCCGCCTTCAGCTTGGCGCGCAGATCGTCCGACAGCGCCTTCTCCTTGCGGATGCCGTCGAGCACTTCCTTGCCGGCCGAGCGCATGTGGCTGAGCAAGCCATGCTCGAATTTGCTGACCTGGTCGATCGCCAGCTTGTCGAGATAGCCGTTGACGCCGGCGAAGATCACCGCGACCTGCTCCTCGACCTTCAGCGGCGAGAATTGCGGCTGCTTCAGGAGTTCGGTCAGGCGCGCACCGCGGTTAAGCAGGCGCTGCGTGGCGGCGTCGAGGTCGGAGCCGAACTGGGCGAAGGCCGCCATTTCACGATACTGCGCGAGCTCGCCCTTGATCGAGCCGGCGACCTGCTTCATCGCCTTGATCTGCGCCGAGGAGCCGACGCGCGACACCGACAGGCCGACATTGACCGCCGGGCGGACGCCCTGGAAGAATAGATTGGTTTCCAGGAATATCTGGCCGTCGGTGATCGAGATGACGTTGGTCGGGATGTAGGCCGACACGTCGTTGGCCTGGGTCTCGATGATCGGCAGTGCCGTCAGCGAACCGCCGCCATTGTCGTCATTGAGCTTGGCGGCACGCTCCAGAAGGCGCGAATGCAGGTAGAAAACGTCGCCCGGATAGGCTTCGCGGCCGGGCGGGCGGCGCAGCAGCAGCGACATCTGGCGGTAAGCGACGGCCTGCTTCGACAGATCGTCGTAGCTGATCAGCGCATGCATCCCGTTGTCGCGGAAATATTCGCCCATGGTGCAGGCGGTGAACGGCGCCAGGAACTGCATCGGCGCCGGATCGGAAGCGGTGGCGGCGACGATGATCGAATAGTCGAGCGCGCCGCGCTCTTCGAGAACTTTCACGAACTGCGCGACGGTCGAGCGCTTCTGGCCGACGGCGACGTAGACGCAGTAGAGCTTTTCCTTCTCCGGCCCGTGGTCGTGCACCGATTTCTGGTTGAGCATCGTGTCGAGAATGATCGCGGTCTTGCCGGTCTGACGATCACCGATGACCAACTCGCGCTGGCCGCGGCCGACCGGGATTAGCGCATCGATGGCCTTGAGGCCGGTCGACATCGGCTCGTTCACCGATTTGCGCGGAATGATGCCGGGCGCCTTGACGTCGACCCGCTTGCGCTCGGTCGCCTTGATCGGGCCCTTGCCGTCGATCGGATTGCCGAGCGCGTCGACGACGCGGCCGAGCAGGCCCATGCCGACCGGCGTATCGACGATGGCGCCGGTGCGCTTGACGATGTCGCCTTCCTTGATGTCGCGGTCGGCGCCGAAGATGACGACGCCGACATTGTCGGCTTCGAGGTTGAGCGCCATGCCGCGGATGCCGCCGGGGAACTCGACCATCTCGCCGGCCTGGACATTGTCGAGGCCGTAGACGCGGGCGATGCCGTCACCGACGGACAGAACCTGGCCGACTTCGGAGACCTCGGCCTCCTTGCCGAAATTCTTGATCTGGTCTTTCAGAATTGCGGAAATTTCCGCGGCGCGGATGTCCATCAGCCGACCTCTTTCAGTGCAAGCTTGAGCGAATTGAGTTTGGTTTTGAGCGACGTATCGATCTGGCGCGAGCCTATCTTGACCACCAGCCCGCCGAGCAACGACGGATCGACGGTCACGGTGATCGCGACATCCTTGCCGGCAACACTTTTCAGCGCCGCCTTCAGCTCGGTCTGCTGAGCCGCTGTCAGCGCATGCGCCGAGGTGACTTCAGCGGCGGTCTCGCCACGGTACTCGGCGGCGATCTGGCGGAATGCCTTGATCATGCCTGGCACCGCGAACAGCCGGCGGTTCTGGGCGACGACGCGCAGGAAATTGCCGGTGAGGCCGGTGATCCCTGCCTTGTCGGCGATCGCCGCAATAGCCCTGGCTTGGTCCTCGCTGGAGAACACCGGGCTATTGATCAGACGGGTAAGATCGGCACTGTCTTCGAGCATCGCCGCGAAACTGTTGAGGTCGGCTTCGACCTTAGCAACCGAATTTGCCTGCAGCGCGAGTTCGAATAGCGAACCCGCATAGCGTTCTGCGACACCCGAGATTGGCGATGACGATTGGGCCACGGACCGTCTTTTCTCTTGTCTGACAGGCCGCAGATTGTTGGCGCGAGCAAAAACTCTGGCTAAATCTTTGACCTTACTGCATTTTTCCAAGCACGGAGGCGCGGCTTCCGCTATCCCCGGCCGAAAGTCGATTGCCGTCTAGCACAGGCATTTTAAGACCGCAATGCGTCGTCCTGCATGGTTTTAGGCACTATTGTCGCATCTGGCGGCCGAGCTTAGCGACTGGCCCCGAATTAGCCTTTGATTCAAGGCACAAAGCCGAAGCCGAAGGCAAGCGGCAGCGCCGCCAACACCAGTTCCACCACAATGGAAACCCAATTGAAAGGCGTGTTGGCGCCGTCCGACATCATCGACAGCAGCCGGCCGAAGGCGGTGAATAGCCAGGAAAAGCCAAGCGCCATATAGAGCAGCGGTTGCGCCAGAAGAATGCAGCACAGGCTGACGCCGAGATAGAAGCCCGACATCCTGCCGCGCCCTTCGGCGATCGCCGCCGCCTTCTCCGGCTTGACCTGCAGGCGCAGGATCCGGAAGGCCAGCCCCGGCGCCAGGAACAGCAGCAGGCCGAACAGCAATGTCACGACGGCGCTCGACCACGCCAGCCACTCGCCCTGGCTCATCGGCCATGGAAACGCAAATTCCATACTGTCCCCTCGTAAATGGCTGTTTCGAAATTTCGGGCATTCTAGCGAAGGAAGAGACATGCGCCAGATGGCGTCGGCGAATTACGCAAAGCCTGCCAGTTGACGCCCTCACAAAAAGCTCTGCGGGTCGATGTCGACCTGCACACGCACCGAGCCCCGTACCTTCGGTCCCTCGGCCAGCATGGCGCGGATGAAGCCTTGCATGTCGGCGCGCCGCTCGCCCTGGATCAGCAGGCGAAAACGATGGCGGCCGCCGATCAGCGACAGCGGCGCCTCGGCCGGGCCGAGCACGAACAGGTCGGTGGCCTGAGGTGCGGCGCGCCGC
>NZ_SUEO01000032.1:20611-38849 GCF_004962925.1 Mesorhizobium sp.
CCCTTCGGCTTCCGCCCGCGTCGCCGCACTGACGATGACGCCGGCGAGCCGGCCGAAAGGCGGCAGCGCCGCCCGCTCGCGCTCGGTGATCTCGCGCTCGTAAAAAGCCTCGGCGTCGCCGGAGACGATCGCCCGCATCACCGGGTGGTCGGGCTGGAAGGTCTGCAGCAGGCCAAGGCTCTTCTTGCCGGTGCGGCCGGCGCGGCCGGTCACCTGGCTGAGCAGCTGGAAGGTGCGCTCGGCGGCGCGCGGATCGCCATTGGCCAGGCCGAGATCGGCGTCGACCACGCCAACCAGGGTCATGTTGGGGAAATTGTGACCCTTGGCGACGAGCTGCGTGCCGATGACGATGTCGGCCTCGCCATTGGCGATGGCTTCAAGCTCTAACCTCAGCCGCCGCACGCCGCCCATCAGGTCGGACGACAAGACGATGGTTCGCGCGTCCGGGAAATGCGCGACGACCTCCTCGGCGATGCGTTCAACGCCCGGCCCGCAGGCGACCAGATGATCGAGCGTGCCGCATTCCGGGCAGGCCTCGGGCCGCCGCTCATTGTGCCCGCAATGGTGGCAGACCAGCTGGCCGCGAAAGCGATGCTCGACCAGCCACGCCGAGCAGACCGGGCAGCCGAAGCGGTGGCCGCAGACCCGGCACAGCGTCAGCGGCGCATAGCCACGCCGGTTGAGGAACAGCAGGGATTGTTCGTGTTTCTCCAGCGTCTGCCGCATATGGCCAAGCAGCACCGGCGACAGGAAGCCGCCGCGCGCCGGCGGAGCGCGGCGCATGTCGATCGTCTTCAGGTCGGGAAGGGCGGCCTCGGCGAAGCGCGCCGAAAGCACCGCCCTGCTGTAGCGGCCCTGGCTTGCATTGACCCGGCTCTCGACTGACGGCGTCGCCGAGGCAAGCACCACCGGAAAGCCCCCGATATGGCCGCGCACCACCGCCATGTCGCGGGCATTGTAAAAGACGCGGTCTTCCTGCTTGTAGGCGGGGTCGTGCTCCTCGTCGACGACGATCAGCCCAAGGTCCCTGAACGGCAAAAACAGCGCCGAGCGCGCCCCGGCAACCACGCGCACGGCCCCTTCCGCCACCTGCCGCCAGACACGCTCGCGCATCCTTGGCGGCAGGTCCGAGTGCCATTCCGCCGGCTTGGCGCCGAATCGCTCCTGAAAGCGCTCGAGGAAAGCGTGGGTCAGCGCGATCTCCGGCAGCAGGATCAGCACCTGCTTGCCACGGTCGAGCGCCGCCGCAACCGCTTCGAAATAGACCTCCGTCTTGCCCGATCCGGTCACCCCGTCGAGCAGCATGACGCCGAATACGCCGGCCGCGACATTGGTGCGCAGCATCTCGGCCGCATCGCTCTGGTCGGGCATCAGCGAAGGCTGGGCGTAGCCCGGGTCGGGTGCTGCGACCACCGGTCGCGGCGGGATCATGACGGTCTCGAACACACCTTGCGCTTTCAGCCCGTCGATGACGGTCGACGAAACGCCGGCCGCATGCGCCAGCCCGGACCGCGTCCAGGCGAGCCCGCCTTCGGCTGTTTCCAGCACGCGCATCCGTGCACCCGTCATCCGGTCGGGTTTGGCAAAGGTGCGCTGCAACCCTTCGATCCACGGTTCCGGGTCGAAGGCCTCCGGCGCCCGCAGCAACATGCGCGCCACCATGCCGGGCGGCGACAGCGTGTATTGCGCGATCCAGTCGACGAAGCGGCGCATGGCGCGGTCGATCGGCGGGCAGTCGAAGACCTGCTCGATCGGGCGCAATTTTTTGGCATCGACCTTTTCGACGGCGCCGTCCCAGACGATGCCGGCAACCTGGCGCGGACCGAGCGGCACGCGCACGATCGAGCCCGGCACCACGCGCATGCCGGCGGGCACGGCATAGGTGTAGGGCCGCTCGGCGGGCATCGGCACCAGCACTGGCGCGGCTGCGACAAAGGGCGAATCTTCAATCATGAGGCGTGACCTTGCCCCGACTTTCGTCTAGAGCAAAGTCCGACGCCGAATGTGCCTTCTTGGCACGAAATCTTCAGGAGACCCGCCATGAAATTTTTTGTCGACACTGCCGATGTCAATGAAATCCGTGACCTGAACGATCTGGGGCTGCTCGACGGCGTTACCACCAATCCTTCGTTGATCCTCAAATCCGGCGGCAAGATCGCCGACGTCACCAGAGAGATCTGCGAGATCGTCAAGGGCCCGGTCTCGGCCGAAGTCGTCGCCACCGAATACAAGGACATGATGGCGGAGGCCAAGATCCTGGCCAGGATCGCCGACAATGTCTGCATCAAGGTGCCGCTGACGCTCGACGGCCTGAGAGCCTGTAAGGATATCCGGTCGGACGGCCGCATGGTCAATGTCACGCTCTGCTTCTCAGCAACCCAGGCGCTGCTCGCCGCCAAGGCCGGCGCCTCCTTCATCTCGCCCTTCGTCGGCCGCATCGACGACACCGGCTGGGATGGCATGGAACTGATCTCGGACATCCGCACCATCTACGACAACTATGATTTCCAAACCGAGATCCTGACCGCTTCGGTGCGCACGGTGAACCATGTCAAGCAGGCGGCACTGATCGGCGCCGACGTCATCACCGCGCCGCCGGCAACGCTGAAGGCGCTGGTCAAGCACCCGCTGACCGACAAGGGCCTGGAGCAATTCCTCGCCGACTGGGCTAAGACCGGCCAGAAGATCGGCTGAAATCAAGACGCCGCGTTCACGAAAAAAGGCCGAGCGATCGGCCTTTTTTGCGCCAGCAAGCAGGCATCAGCGATAGCCGGAACGTCTCGGTCGAAGGCCGGAAGTTAACCCGCCGGCGTCTTGCCGTGCTTGACCAAATCCTGGGCGATCGACAGGCGCAGCAGGTCCGCCAGTTCGCGCGCCGCGCGGTTCTCGGCGTCGATTTGCGCCCGGTAGGAGGCAAACTCCTGACGGGGCTTGTCGAAGGACGACGCTATCGAGCGCCTGCCGGTCGCGATGGTCGTGCCGGTCTTGGCGTCGGTCAGCACATAATTCGCTGTCAATGTCACCGTGCCTGCCGTCGGCTCGTCCTCATCGGTCGTGATCTGCACAATTGCAGCGGATTCAACAAGTTCGGTAACGCCGAGATCGAGCGAATAGGCAGGCGAAGCCGGTTCCCCCGCACCCTGGCCGAGCGCGAAGATCAGATTGTTGCGGACCTGCTGGGCGTAGCGGGTGTTGACCGGCTTGATCGAGATGGAGCCGAGTTCGGCGGCAGCGCCGACTTGCGAGCTGGCCGACAGCGGCGCGCTCGAATAGAGCGGGCGCACCGTGCAGGCCGAAACCAGCGCGACCGAAGCGATCAGGCTGCAAAGCGCTGCGCGGCGCAGCAAATGCGTCACTTCTGTCTTCCCTAAGTCAGGCAACGACATTGACGATCCTCTGCGGGACGATGATCACTTTGCGCGGCGCCTTACCTTCGAGCGCTTTCTGCACGAAGTCGAGAGCCAGAACCGCTTTTTCGACCGCACCTTGGTCCGCGTCGCGGGCAATTGTCAAATCCCCGCGCTTCTTGCCGTTGACCTGGACCGGCAGCACGATCTCGCTGTCGACGACAAGCGACGGATCATAGACCGGCCAGGGCCGTTCGGCGACCAGATCGGTGCCGCCGAGCGTCTGCCAGCATTCCTCGGCCAGATGCGGCATGACCGGTGCGATCAGATGCACGAGGATGTCGACGGCTTGCCGGCAGGCACCTTTCAGCGCCGGATCGGCCTTGCCTTCGGCCGCCTCGTTGAGCGGCGTGGAGAGCGCGTTGGCGAGTTCGTAGACGCGGGCAATGGCACGGTTGAAAGCGAGCTTTTCGATATCCTCGCCAACCGATTTCAACGCCTTGTGCGCGGCCTTGGAAACAGTCCCCGCCTCGCCCTCCTTCGCCGCCGCCGGCCGGGTGCCGGCGAGCGATTCGGCGGCCGTCGACACCAGGCGCCAGATGCGCTGGATGAAGCGATGCGCGCCGGCGGCACCTTCGTCGGTCCATTCGACGTCACGCTCGGGCGGCGAGTCCGACAGCATGAACCAGCGCGCTGTGTCGGCGCCGTAGCCGTCGGTGATCTCTTCCGGGCTCACCGTGTTCTTCTTCGACTTCGACATTTTTTCGAGCGGGCCGATCACCGCCTCGTCGCCGGTCGCGATCTCGATGGCGCGGCGCTTGCCGTCCACGTCCTCCAGCCGCACCTCGCTGGGCGCAAGCCAGCGGCTGTTCGAACCACTGCCGACCCGATAGGTCTCATGCACCACCATGCCTTGCGTGAACAGGCCCCTGAACGGCTCGGCGAGATCGACATGGCCGGTCTCGCGCATGGCGCGGGTGAAGAAGCGCGAGTAGAGCAGGTGCAAAATGGCGTGCTCGATGCCGCCGATATACTGGTCGACCGGCAGCCATTCGGTCGCGGCCTTGGGGTCGGTCGGATCGTTCGCCCAGGGCGCGGTGAAGCGCGCGAAATACCAGGACGAATCGACGAACGTGTCCATCGTGTCGGTTTCGCGGCGTGCATCCTTGCCGCATCGCGGGCATTTGACATGCCGCCATGTCGGATGGCGGTCAAGCGGATTGCCCGGCCGGTCGAACTCGATATCGTCCGGCAGCTTGACCGGCAGGTCCGCCTTCGGCACCGGCACCACGCCGCAATCCTCGCAATGGATCATCGGGATCGGGCAGCCCCAGTAGCGCTGGCGCGAAATGCCCCAGTCGCGAAGGCGGAAGTTCACCTTGCGCTCGGCCATCGGCCGATTGCCGATGGTCTTTTGTTCCAGCAGCTTCGCCACCTCGTCGAACGCCTGATCGGGCTTCATGCCGTCGAGGAAGCGCGAATTGATCATCACCCCGTCGCCGACATAGGCCTCGTCAATGATCTGGAAGCTTCCTTGATTCTCGCCTTCCGGCATTACCACCGGAATGACCGGCAGCCCGTATCTGTTGGCGAAGTCGAGGTCGCGCTGGTCACCGGACGGGCAGCCGAAGATGGCGCCGGTGCCGTAGTCCATCAGCACGAAATTGGCTACATAGACTGGCAGCGTCCATTTCTCGTCGAACGGGTGAACGACGCGGATACCGGTATCGAAACCCTTCTTCTCGGCCGTCTCCAGTGCTGCCACCGAAGTGCCCATGTGATGGACTTCATCGATGAACTTTGCCAGCGCCGGATTGTCCTCGGCTGCCTTTTTGGCCAGCGGGTGGTCGGCGGCGACCGCCATGAAGGAGGCGCCGAAGATGGTGTCCGGCCTCGTCGTGTAGACCTCCAGCTCATCTTCGCCGTCGATCACCTTGCCAATAGCTGGGCCAGTAGCTGGGGTGGCCAGCGGCCAGCGGATCAGCAGGCCTTCCGAACGGCCGATCCAGTTCGCCTGCATCAGCTTCACTTTTTCCGGCCAGTCGTCGAGGCCTTCGAGCGAGTCCAGCAGATCCTGCGCATAGTCGGTGATCTTGAAGAACCACTGCGTCAGCTCGCGCTGTTCGACCAGCGCGCCCGAGCGCCAGCCGCGTCCGTCGATGACCTGCTCGTTGGCAAGCACCGTCATGTCCTCCGGATCCCAGTTGACCTTGGAGGATTTGCGCGTCACCAGCCCTTTCTCGACGAAATCGAGGAACAGCATCTGCTGGCGATGGTAGTAGTCGACATCGCAGGTGGCGAATTCGCGTGCCCAGTCGAGCGACAGGCCCATGACCTTGAGCTGCTCGCGCATGGCGGCGATGTTCTGATAGGTCCAGTCCTTAGGATGGACCTTGTTCTGCATCGCCGCGTTCTCGGCCGGCATGCCGAACGCGTCCCAGCCCATCGGGTGCAGCACGTTAAAACCCTTGGCCCGCTTGTAGCGCGCCACCACGTCGCCCATCGTGTAGTTGCGGGTATGGCCGATATGGATGCGTCCCGATGGATAGGGGAACATCTCGAGCACATAGTATTTCGGACGCGGGTCGTCGTTGTCAGCCTCGAACAGCTTCTTGGCGTCCCAGGCCTTCTGCCATTTGGGCTCTGATGCGCGCGGATTGTATCGTTCGGTTGCCATCGGATGTTTTTCACTTAAAAGCATGCGCGAACGGCCGGACAATGCCCGGCGGCTCAGGAAATGTCGTCGCGGTGTTCACCATGGATTGCCGGACCCGTCAACTGCGGCGATCCGACGAGGACAGAAACACAGGCAGGATATAGGCATGGCGAGCGCCGTCGAACAGTTTTTCACGGTCAAGGCGAAGATCGCCGCCGCCGAGCGCGAGGCGGGACGGCTAGCCGGCGCGGTGACGCTGGTCGCGGTCTCGAAGACATTCGACGCCAACGCTGTCCGCCCGGTCATCGAGGCCGGCCAGCGCGTCTTCGGCGAGAACCGCGTCCAGGAGGCACAAGGAAAATGGCCAGCGCTGAAGGAAGTCTCTCCCGACATCGAGCTGCATCTGATCGGTCCGCTGCAATCGAACAAGGCGAAGGAAGCGGTCGCGCTGTTTGACGTCATCGAGACGGTCGATCGCGAGAAGATCGCCGCCGAACTCGCCAAGGAGATTGCCAGACAAGGCCGGTCGCCAAGGCTCTACATCCAGGTCAACACCGGCTCGGAACCGCAAAAGGCCGGCATCGAACCACGCGAAGCCGTCGCCTTCGTCACCCGCTGCCGCACGGTTCATGGCCTCGCCATCGAAGGTCTGATGTGCATTCCGCCGGCCGACGAGAACCCCGGCCCGCATTTCGCGCTGCTGGAGAAACTTGGGCTTGAGTCCAGCGTCGAAAAGCTCTCGATGGGCATGTCCGGCGATTACGAAACGGCGATCGCCTTCGGCGCAACCAGCGTCAGGGTCGGCTCGGCAATCTTCGGAGCCAGGTAGCCGTGTCATCGCACCGCATTGCGAGGCCCAAGCCGCGCGTTAGCTCCGAGGGAGAACCCGAGCGACCAAGCATGGCCGTTCCTTTGCACGCCGAAGGAGGGCATCATGAGCACTGAACGCGTTCCCCATAATCGATATGTCTCCCATGGGCTGCACCCGCACGTCTATCTGGCGATGGTCGGGCTTGCTGCATGGTACGCGCTGTCGGCCTGGATAGGCTTCGGCGACGGCGGCTATACCGATTATCTTCTCGTCGTCATGACCGGATTCATCATCATCTCGG
Source organism: Mesorhizobium sp. (assembly GCF_004962925.1). GTDB lineage: Bacteria > Pseudomonadota > Alphaproteobacteria > Rhizobiales > Rhizobiaceae > Mesorhizobium. Next base: position 27,727 of record NZ_SUEO01000032.1, read on the forward strand.
TAGCGTTGCCGGCCATTGCCGGGCGCCTCTGGCTTCGACACCATCACCGGAGCGGCACAGCCGCCCACAGCTTCGAGGATTGGATCGCCGGCGAATTCGACACCGGGCAAGGTCGCGTGAGCGCCAAGACAGCGCTGGTCGAGCTCCTTCTGCCACTCGCCGCAGTCGCCTTCGGCATGACGGCCTTTGCGATCGTGGCGCGCCTGGCAGGTTAAGGCGGCGCCTTTCTGCCAGGGCTGGCAAAAACCCTTCGTGATGAGCGTGATGGCCGGCAACCGGCGCCTTTTGCGCCGAAAAAGTAATTCAATCTCACCTTCGATTTGACGTTTCGGGAGCCGGCGGGCTCCCGATCTTTGCCTCAGGTCAGCCGGACAGTCTCGACCAAAAAGTCGAGAAAGGCCCGCACCCGAGCCGGCAAATGTTTGCCTTGGCCAACATAGACAGCGTGGGTAAGCTCCTCGTCGCCGGGGTTGAAGTCCTCCAGAAGCGTCACCAGCCGCCCGGCGGCGATGTCAGGCTCCACATGCCAACGCGCCAGCCGGGCGATGCCTGTACCGGAGAGCACCATCAGCCGCATTGCCTCGCCGTCGCTGACCAGTGCATTTCCCGTGATCGGGACGAGAACAGCCTTGCCGGCCGCGTCGACAAAAGGCCAGCCGTCGACATGGCGCACGAAGCAGAAACCCATCCGGTTGTGATGATCGAGATCGGCAGGCGTTCGGGGCGTGCCATGCGTCCTGACGTAGGACGGCGCGGACTTTGCCCGAGCTTGCGCGCCACCAACCGCGATTCGCCGAGCGGCCCGGCGCGAATGGCGACATCGGCGCGCTCTTCCATCAGGTCGATGACATTGTCGGTCAAAACCAGATCGACAGCGATTTCCGGATAGCGTTCGAGGAAACGCGGCAAAAGCGGGATCAGCCGGTGCTGCCCGAACGGAACGTAGCTATTGATGCGTAGCCGCCCACGCGGTGCCGCACCCGCCGCCGCCTCGCGCTCGGCTGCCGCCATGTCGGCCAAGATGCGCACGCCGCTGTCGAAGAAGGCCACTCCCTCCGGTGTCAGTTGCAGCTTGCGTGTCGAGCGGCTGACCAGCCGCGCACCAAGACGGGCCTCCAGCCGCGCAATCAGCTTGCTCACAGCCGACGGCGTCATACGCAGGATCCGCGCCGCAGCAGAAAAGCTACCCGCCTCAACAACGCGGACGAACACTTCGATCTCGCCGGAGCGGTTGATGTCGGGTCTCGCCATTCGTGAATCTATTTCACAGACAATGTGCCCGACGCAAGGCTGGTTCACAGCCCATCGCGACACGATCTTCCGGGCCGGGGTGCCGGAGGACGCGGCGTCCCTTCGTTAAACGGCCGCGATCGAAGTGGGAACCGCCATGCCTCTTGCTCTTTATGCCCTCGCCGCCGGTGCCTTCGGCATCGGTGTCACCGAATTCGTCATCATGGGCCTGCTGCTCGACGTCAGCACCGATCTCGGCGTCTCGATCTCGGCCGCCGGCCAGCTGATTTCAGGCTATGCGCTCGGCGTCGTCATCGGCGCGCCGCTGCTGACGATCGCCACCGGCCGCTGGCCGCGCAAGACCGTGCTTTTGGCGCTGATGGCGATCTTCACGCTGGGCAACCTCGCCTGCGCGCTGGCCCCCGACTACTGGACACTGATGGGCGCTCGCGTGCTCACCGCCTTTGCCCACGGCACCTTCTTCGGCGTTGGTTCGGTCGTTGCGACCGGGCTGGTGGCGCCTAACAAGAAGGCCTCGGCGATCGCCCTGATGTTCACCGGCCTGACCATCGCCAACATCCTCGGCGTGCCGTTCGGCACCTGGCTTGGCCAAGCCTTCGGCTGGCGGGCGACCTTCTGGGCGGTAACCCTGGTCGGCATCGTCGCCTTCGCCATCATTCTCCTGCTGGTGCCACGCAGCCAGGCAGAGCCGGAGAAGAGCAATTTGCGCGGCGATCTCGCCGTGCTCGGCCGCGCGCCGGTCCTGCTTGGCTTTGCCACCACCGTGCTTGGCTATGCCGGCGTCTTCGCCGTCTTCACCTATATTGCCCCCTTGCTGACCGAGATCACCGGTTTTGAGGAAGCAGCCGTGTCACCGATCCTGCTTGTCTTCGGCGGCGGCCTCATCGCCGGCAATCTGCTTGGCGGCAAGTTCGCCGACCGCTGGCTGGTGCCTTCCGTTCTCGGCAGTCTTGTCGTGCTGGCGCTGGTGCTCGGCACGATGACCTTCGCCCTGCACAGTCAGGCGATGGCGGTCATCTATGTCGGCCTGCTCGGTGCCGCCGCCTTCGCCACCGTGGCGCCGCTGCAGATGTGGGTGCTGGAGAAGGCGCAAGGCGCTGGCCAGAGCCTCGCCTCGTCCTTCAACATCGCCGCCTTCAATCTCGGCAACGCTGCCGGCGCCTGGCTCGGCGGCGTGGTCATCGCTCATGGTCCCGGCCTCGGCGCCGTCACCTGGGTCGCCGCGCTGCTGCCGCTCTCGGCACTGGCCGTGGCGGCGGTGGCGCTGCGCCTCGACCGAAATCCCGTCCTCGCCACACCGGAAATCGCGCGATCGTAGTTCGGCAAACCTCTACCACTCTTCAAAAACATCCATCCGACATCATCAAAGAGCAAAACCATGGATTATCGACGCCTTGGCGCATCGGGCCTGAAGGTCCCGGCGCTCTCGTTCGGTGCTGGAACCTTCGGCGGTTCGGGCCCGCTGTTCGGCGCCTGGGGCAACAGCGATGCGACGGAAGCGCGGCGGCTGGTCGACATCTGCCTTGAGGCCGGCGTCAACCTGTTCGACACCGCCGACGTCTATTCGAACGGCGCCTCCGAAGAAGTGCTCGGCGCGGCCATCAAGGGCCGCCGCGATGCCGTGCTGATCTCGACCAAGACCTCGCTGCCGATGGGCGACGGACCCAACGATGCCGGCTCCTCGCGTTCGCGTCTCACCAAGGCCGTCGAGGACGCGCTGAAGCGTCTCGGCACCGATTACATCGACCTGCTGCAACTGCACGCTTTCGATGCCGGAACGCCGGTCGAGGAGGTGCTGTCGACGCTCGACAGTCTCGTGCGCGCCGGCAAGCTGCGCTATGTCGGCGTCTCCAACTTTTCAGGCTGGCAAGTGATGAAATCACTCGGCCTGGCGGATAAGCACGGCTATCCGCGCTATGTCGCCCATCAGGTCTATTACTCGCTGGTCGGGCGCGACTATGAATGGGAGTTGATGCCGCTCGGCCTCGACCAGGGTGTCGGCGCGCTGGTGTGGAGCCCGCTCGGCTGGGGCCGCCTGACCGGCAAGATCCGCCGCGGCGAGCCACTGCCGGAAAAAAGCCGGTTGCACGACACCGCAAGCTTCGGGCCCCCGGTCGAGGACGAGCAACTCTACAGGGTTGTCGATGCGCTCGACACTGTCGCCAAGGAAACCGGCAAGACGGTGCCGCAGATCGCCATCAACTGGTTGCTGCAGCGGCCGACCGTCGCCTCCGTCATCGTCGGCGCGCGCAACGAGGAGCAGCTGCGCCAGAACCTCGGCGCCGTCGGTTGGTCATTGACATCAGACCAGATGAAGAAGCTCGACACGGCAAGCGAAGTCACCGCGCCCTATCCGTATTTTCCCTATCGGCGTCAGGAAGGCTTTGCCCGGCTCAGCCCGCCCGCGGTCTGACGCTCCAAAAGCTGGGCGGCGGCTCCCGAGCCGCCGTCCTTAGTGGAGCACGAACTCGCCGTCGACCTTGTGCCATTCATTGGGCGCGATCAGCTTCTGGTGCGTATAGCTCACCGAATGCAGCGGGCCATCGAGCTTGGTCTGCCAGAACTCGATGAACCGGATCAGCACCGGAAATTTCGGAGCGATGTCGTAGTCCTGCCAGATGAAGCTCTGCAGCAGATGCGGATGATCGGGAAAATGATAAAGAATCTTGGCCGTGGTCAAGCCATAGCCCTTGAGCATCAGGTCCATTTCGGATTGGTCGCGCATTTCGATCCTCTGGGTTGATTCTCCTTTCCTCCCAATGCGAAATTGTGCGCGCTATTTGCTTAATCGTCTATTGATATTTCGTAGCTGAAGCCGGGTTTACATCGCAAAAACATGCAGTTAGCAGCGATCCCGCCCGAGTGCTGACAGCCGCCGAAGAGATGTCTGCGGCATCCCGCCGCGCAAATCCAACGTCTAATGTTGCCGTCACCGCGGAACTGTTAATAATGCGCGCGAATTCGCGGCCGCTTCGCCGCGATGCCGCCGGCGGTCAAGCCGGGCGGCTTGGTTTCGGGAGGAAAGTGAAGAAATGTCCGAGGATCATGTCCATCGCGTCCAGCCGGCGTGGAAGAAGAATGCGCTGATCGACAATGACACCTATTTGAAATGGTATGCCGACAGCGTGAAGAACCCGGACAAGTTCTGGGGCAAGCACGGCAAGCGCATCGACTGGTTCAAGCCCTACAGCAAGGTCAAGAACACCTCCTTCGACGGCAAGGTCTCGATCAAATGGTTCGAGGACGGCGAGACCAACGTTTCCTGGAATTGCATCGACCGGCATCTGAAGAAGCGCGGCGACCAGACCGCCATCATCTGGGAAGGTGATAACCCCTACGACGACAGGAAGATCACCTATAACGAGCTCTACAGCCACGTCTGCCGGCTCGCCAATGTGATGAAGAAGCACGGCGTCAAGAAGGGCGACCGCGTCACCATCTACATGCCGATGATCCCGGAAGCCGCCTATGCGATGCTCGCCTGCACGCGCATCGGCGCCATCCATTCGGTCGTATTCGGCGGCTTTTCGCCGGACGCGCTCGCCGGCCGCATCGACGACTGCAAGTCGACCTTCGTCATCACCGCCGACGAGGGCCTGCGCGGCGGCAAGCCGATCCCGTTGAAGGAGAACACCGACAAGGCGATCGAGATCGCCGCCAAGGCCGGAACGAAAGTCGAGAAGGTCGTCGTCGTGCGCCGCACCGGCGGCAAGACCGGCTGGGTGGCCGGACGCGACGTCTGGTACCACGACGAGGCCGCGACGGTTAAGGCGGAATGCAAGCCGGAGAAGATGAAGGCCGAGGACCCGCTGTTCATCCTTTATACGTCGGGTTCGACCGGCAAGCCGAAGGGCGTGCTGCACACCACCGCCGGCTATCTCGTCTATGTCTCGATGACCCACCAATATGTCTTCGACTATCATGACGGCGACATCTTTTGGTGCACCGCCGATGTCGGCTGGGTCACCGGCCACAGCTATATCGTCTACGGGCCGCTCGCCAACGGCGCCACCACGCTGATGTTCGAAGGCGTGCCGAACTACCCGTCGCAGTCCCGCTTCTGGGAGGTCATCGACAAACACAAGGTCAATATCTTCTACACCGCGCCGACGGCGTTGCGCGCGCTGATGGGCGCCGGCGACGCCCATGTCGCCAGGACGTCGCGCAAATCGCTGCGCGTGTTGGGCACGGTCGGCGAGCCGATCAATCCGGAGGCCTGGGAGTGGTATTTCAACGTCGTCGGCGACGGCAAGGTGCCGATCGTCGACACATGGTGGCAGACCGAGACCGGCGGCATCCTGATCACGCCTCTGCCCGGCGCCACCCACCTTAAGGCAGGTTCCGCGACGCGGCCGTTCTTCGGCGTCAAGCCGCAGCTGGTCGACGGCGACGGCAATGTGCTGGAAGGTGTCGCGAGCGGCAACCTCTGCATCGCCGATTCGTGGCCGGGCCAGATGCGCACCGTCTATGGCGACCACGAGCGCTTCGAACAGACCTATTTTTCGACCTACAAGGGCAAATATTTTACCGGCGACGGCTGCCGCCGCGACGCCGACGGCTACTACTGGATCACCGGCCGCGTCGACGACGTCATCAACGTTTCCGGCCATCGCATGGGCACGGCCGAGGTCGAATCCGCGCTGGTTTCACACGAGAAAGTCTCGGAAGCCGCCGTCGTCGGCTATCCGCACGACATCAAGGGCCAGGGCATCTACTGCTACGTCACATTGATGGCCGGCGAGAAGCCGGGCGAGGAGCTGCGCAAGGAACTCGTCGCCCATGTCCGCAAGGACATCGGCGCCATCGCCACACCCGATAAGATCCAGTTCGCTCCGGGCCTGCCGAAAACCCGTTCGGGCAAGATCATGCGGCGCATCCTGCGCAAGATCGCCGAGGACGATTTTGCTACGCTCGGCGATATCTCGACGCTGGCCGACCCGGCAGTCGTCGACGACCTCGTCGCCAACCGGCAGAACAAGCGGGCATAAGGAACATCCGATCAACGGTCGGTAGAAACCGGATTGGATGAGATCGGCTTGTTGCCGCGCTAGCGATACAGATCCACCCGCGTCGGCGGTAGGCCGCTTGGGCCCCGCGCGCGCTTGGTGACGACGGTCTGGAAAATCTGCGCCGAGGCGCGTTCGAAAGTGATCGAACAGCCGGTGAGATAAAGCAGCCAGAGGCGCGCCTTGGCTTCGCCGACCTCGGCGATCGCCTCGTCGAAGCGTGCGTGGAGGCGCTCGGCCCACAGACGGCAGGTGCGGGCGTAGTGCTCACGCAAATTCTCGACATCGTAGACGAGGAAGCCATGCGCTTCGAGATTGCCGAGCGTCATGCCGATCGTGTCGAGCTCACCGCCGGGAAAGATGTATTTGATCAGCGCCTTGAATTCCGGGCCCTTGCGCAGGGTCTTCTTGATGCTGCCCTTGTCACGCCGGGTGATGGCGTGATGCAGATAGATGCCGCCCGGTCTGAGCAGGCGGTGGATGGCCGAGAAATAGGCGGCGTGGTTGGCGAGGCCCAGATGCTCGAACATGCCGATCGACGATATCTTGTCGAAGGAGCCGGACAGCTCGGCATACGACTTTATCTCGATGGTGATGCGATCCTCCAGCCCTTCCGCGCGGATGCGCTCGCGGGCTAGCTGGGTTTGGGCTTCCGACAGCGAGACGCCGTGGCCGACGACGCCGTAATTTTTCGCGGCATGGATGAGCATGGCTCCCCAGCCGCAGCCGATGTCGAGCAGCCTTTCGCCCGGCTTCAGCCGGAGCTTGCGGCAGATGTGGTCGAGCTTGTCTTTCTGCGCTTGGTCGATGCTATTGGCGAAATCGGTGAAATAGCCGCAGCTATAGACCATGCGTTCATCGAGGAAGAGCCGGTAGAAGGCATTCGAAATGTCGTAGTGGTGCTGGATCGCTTGTCTGTTCGAGCCGCTGACGAAGGGGTTGCGCCCGGAAAGGTCGGTCCGCGCCGCCATCTGCTTTCTCGAAAACAGCACGGCCGGCAGGTCGCGCAGGATCGCGAGCTTGGGCAATGTCTTTAGCTTCGTCCTGAGCTTGCCTTGCGAAGGCAGGGCGTAGAAATCGAACAGCGATCCGCCTTCCACGTCGATGGTCTTGGAAATCCACATTTCGATCAGCGTCGAAAGGGACGGCCGGCGGATCACCTGCCAGACGATGTCCTGGTCGTTGATGGTGAGCACAGGGCCCGTGGCAGGCCCAATCCGCTCGCCGGTCCACAGCTTGACCGCGAAACCCGGCTTCAGCGTTTCGATAGCCGTTCGAACGATCCGTGCTGCTCTGTCGGCTGCCTCCATTCCCGTCCTCCCATACTCAGCACGCTGGCGGTCCGGCACCGACTTTGCCTGTCCGATCGGATAGTCGCAAGCCGCAAGCGACAAGCTCGCACGGCATTTTCACCATGGCGCCTTGCCATTTGCGGATCGACACCCCATCATGAGGGCGTGTTCAACAAATCGAAAGGAGGTGATCCGATGTCGAGTGATTTCGTTTTCCAGAACGTGGCCTCAGCGGATTGCACTTTCGGGAAGCAGTCTTCCCGTTAAGGCGCGAGATGCGCGGCTGGTGACGTAAACGTCGCCACCAGGGGCCGCGCCATGGACGGAAACACGGAAGGCCGCCGGCTTCGAAAGAAGCGGCGGCCTTTTCCTTGTCCGCAATTCCTCTCCTATGAACGTTCATCCGTCTGTGCGGGACAGTTCAGCGTTTGATGGTGAGTTTCTCGATGTTTCGGGTGATCTCGCTGAAGGCGTCGGTTAGTTCAGGGCCCGTGGCGGCCTCATAATAGTGTTTCAGCGAAGAGGTGTCCGCTGTAGAGCAGTTCTTGAGCACGCTCTTCGCCTGATCCCTCTCGTTCACCGTCATGGTCGGGTCGTTCAGGTCGAAGCCGATCGTGAATACTTCGATTCCATCGCGCTTCATGTTGCCGCAAATGGCTTCGGCATTGTCTCGCGAGGTCTGGCCCTGACCCTGCCAGTTGGGCGCATCGCGCCCCTTGGCAAAAGCCGTATTGAATTGTCCGTCGGTCATCAGGATGGCGATCTTGGCCACCTTCCTTTTGTCGAAATTGGCGGGACCGGCACCCAGACCGGCATCGACTATCGCAGAGCGCCACGCCGGCGAAAGCATGTAATAACCCCATTGCGCGGCGATACCGCCGGCCGTCACGCCATCGGCTCTGAAATCCGTGATTGTCTTGAGCAGCTTGTCTTGGTCGGCCGTCAGGGGGATGAGAGCGGCAGACGGACAATTGCCCATACGGTAGTCCCGATTCACCTTGGCCAGGTAGGTTTTGCCGTTGTTGTCCAGGCGCGGCGTGGCAGGTCCGTCGGGCGAATAGTCGGCATAGCCGTCCTTGTCCTTGCGCTCGGTGGCACATTTGTCGGGCGCCCAAGTCAACGATACCGAAACCGACGCATCGATCGGCGGAGGCACCTTTGATCCATATCTCGTCTCGACGAAAACCGTGCTGGCCAGACCGCCTGTGTTGACGGCTTCGGCGTAAGGAACGATCGCTACGCGTACGCGGGGAACGTTGTTAGCGCGGTTCCATTTGAGCAGGTCGGTCACGGCCTTCGAAGCCGCGGTCTGCAAGTCGCCAATTTTGTTGGTCTTGGTATACCAGTTGGCCGCCATTGACCCGGTCACGTCAAGCATCATCGCTACCTCGATCTGCTTGTCCGAATAGAGCGCTGTCGTCGACGCCGCGACGCGTTTCACGTCGTCCATGCTGAAAAGCGGAAAATAAAGGCCGACATCGACATGGACGTCCGCCTGAACCGTCTTGGCGATTTTGTCGACGGTCAGCTTGTCGAGGACGATCCGGTCGGCGCTCAGGATGCCCGCTTCGCTGTTGGCGTTGAGAAACGTCTGCACCGATGTGTCGGCATCGGCCTCCTTGATGACGCCGGTCGTCAGGTCGCGCGCCGTCGAGGTCACCGCCGCATCGACCACGCCTTGCAGGCTCGACCTAGCGTTGGAGAGCTGGGAAACGTTGACGGCAAAGCCGGCGCTCAGCGCCAGAACCGACGCGACGATGCCGAACAGAACCGCTAAATTTCCGCTGCGATCCCTGGCAAAGCCGCCGATCGCGTCAAAAAGACCCCCAAAATGCCGCATGCTTCCGCCTCCATTCGCCACGACCTCGAAGCCGCGTGAAGGCGCATTGCAGGAATCCGGCCGGATGGCGCCGCCAAGGGACCAACAGCCAACGGCTCATTGTCAAACCGTTGTTTCTGCTTGGTTTGGGAATGCGACAGGATGAACAACCAGTAAACGACAAGCCGCTGCGGCAATTTCGTTTACGAGGCGTTTACCAAGATCCCGCCCTCCGGCGTGGAGCGCAAGAACTCGATCCCGATCCGGCACAGGCACGCTGTGCCAAAGCGGATCAGGCGCGTCAGATCCGTAGGACAGCCTGGATGATAGTAACGGCGGGACGCACGCCGTTCGCGCCTGCGCTTCTATGCCAGCATCTGCGCGCTGACGGTTCTGTCGACGCCGCGATGGGGCGGGTTGAACAGGTTACTTTCCTGCTCGTAGGTCCAGACCTTGAACAGCCCGAGCCGGTGCGGGCCGAAACTATGCAGCAGCGGCACGTCGGCCGCGTCGCGATGACGACGCGGCCGATCCTCGGCATGTTGTGGCGGGGGTCGAACGTGTACCATTTGCCGTCGAGGAACACTTCCAGCCACGCCGAGAAATCCATCGGTGCCGGGTCGACCGGCACGCCGATGTCGCCGAGATAACCGTTCACATAGCGGGCGGGGATGTTCATGCAGCGGCAGAGCGTGATCGCCAGATGAGCGAAGTCGCGGCAGACGCCGACGCGCTCTTCATGCGCCTGCGCCGCCGTGCGTGTCGGGCGCGCATAGCCGTAGCCGAACGACAGACGGTTGTGGACATAGTCGACGATCGCCTGCACCCGCGCCCAACCGGATGGAACAGGGCCGAAAACCTGCCAGGCCAGATCGCTGAGATGATCGGTCTCGCAATAGCGGCTGCCGAGCAGATAGCAGAGCACGTCGTCGGGCAATTCCGTCACCGGCACTTCCCCGGCCAGCGTGTTGACCTCGTCGGTCTCGCCGCTGTCCTCGACGACGGCGTCGTAAAGAATGCGAAAGCCGCCGCCAGGCGCCGTGAAGCGACGGCAGGTGTTGCCATAGAGGTCGTGATAGAGCCTGGTTGGGACGGCAGGCGAGGTCAGCACGCGCGTCTGCCGCTTGATGTCGGCCTGCCGCTCCTTGTGGATCTCGAGCAGCGAAATCACCGGGGTGGCTTCCGCACAGTCGATGGCGATTTCGTAGCCGAGCCGAATCAGCATCGCGGTTCCCCCTTGAGCATCATGGAAGACAGGTGAACGCGAGACGGCTCGCCGCGGTTCCCTGGCATCGTCGAAAACGCGGTCTCGCGCCTTCCCATGCAGCCGACGCGACGTTACGGTCGATCGACAGGCTTTGATCCTCCAAAACAACCGGGATAGCAGATGTTCGCAGGCAAAAAATTCGCAGCCTTCCTGTTCGACATGGACGGCACGGTGGTCAATTCGATTGCCGCGGCAGAAAGGGTTTGGGCAGATTGGGCACGCCGGCAAGGTCTCGACGTTGCTGCATTCCTGCCGACGATCCACGGCGTGCGGGCGATCGAGACCATTGCTCGGCTGGCGCTTCCAGGCGTTGACCCGATGCGCGAAGCCGATGCGCTTCTGAAGGCCGAGCTGGCCGATATCGACGGCATCCTTCCGATCGTCGGCGCCGCGGCGTTTCTGGCGTCGCTGCCGCCCGAGCGCTGGGCCATCGTCACCTCTGCGCCGCGCGAGCTGGCTCTCCTGCGCATCGCGGCCGCGACAAGGAC
>NZ_SUEO01000330.1 GCF_004962925.1 Mesorhizobium sp.
CCCCTGGTCATCATCTGGTTCGGCATCGGCGAGCCGTCGAAGATCCTGGTGATCGCCATCGCCATGCTGGCACCGGTCGCGCTGTCGACGGCTTCGGGCGTTCGCGGCGTCTCGCAGGAACGCGTCAACGCGGCCCGCTCGCTTGGCGCGACGCGGGCGCAGGTCATACGGCATGTGATCCTGCCTAGCGCTCTGCCCTCGATCCTGACCGGCCTGCGCATCGCGCTTGGCGCCGGCTGGTCGACGCTGGTCGCCGCCGAGTTGGTGGCGGCGACGCGCGGGCTTGGCTTCATGATCCAGTCGGCCGCCCAGTTCCTCGTCACCGACGTGGTGGTGATGGGTATCCTGGTGATCGCTGCCATCGCCTTCGTGCTTGAATTCATCATCCGCAGGCTCGAGCGCGCGCTCGTTCCTTGGGCAGGACGGGAGTGAAGAAAGGAGAGACAGTGATGGACCATTCCACCGCAACGCTGTTTGCCTTTCTTGGCAGCCGGCTTCGCCTGATCCAGGCCAGGGACAGTCAGGCGGCCGAGGACGAGCCCAGATCGCCAGTCCCCGTCCGATTGGACGCCGAGCGCAACCGCCTGCCGCCGCGCGACGAAAGCTTCTACTGGGCCTGGCAGTATTGGTCACAGTGAATAGCGCCGACCCCGGCTCGCGCCATCTGATCTGATCCCTGCAACCAGACGTTCAGTGCGGTGCTGGCACTCATGACGTCGCCGAGGCTGTCTCCCTGACCGACCGCTTGGTCAGCAGCGACACCCCAAACCGCTGCGCACCGCGGTCCAAGTCCGAGGGCTTGCTTTGAGCGCTATGCATTGGCTCAACTGCGCGAACGGTTCGCCCACACCAATCCCACCAGCCCGACCAGCATGGCGACGATACCGACATAGAGCCATTGCGACTGGCCGGTCATGAAGCTGCCGCCGACGAGGCCGATGCCTTGCAGCGACCAGAGCGCACCGATGGCGAGCACCAACAACGCAAGCAGATTCTTGATCAATCTCATCGCCGAAATTTCCTTCTCAAGTCGATCGTCAATTCAGCCTTGACCGCTATGACAAAGCAAAAGGAAGCAACCCGACCGCATTCGCCTCTGCTTGTATATCGACGTCGGATATCGGGGCGAAGACCATCAGTGATGCGCGGCAACGCCGCAAAACCTCTGACAAAGTGTTTCCCGCCGACTCCAAAATTGTGCCGTTGCCATGGAACCGCCAGATAGCTGCCGCATTTTGCGCCCCATTCGGCCCTAACGGCTCCGGTCTGTCAACGGAGCCAATTCCCCACAAATGAAGAAATCCAACCAGACCGCGCTTGTCGCGGCGACGATCGCGGCTGGCCTGATGGTCGGCGCATCGATCTCCCCTGCCGCCGCTCAATGCGGCCGCGCCTCCTGGTACGCACTGCACTCGAAGACCGCTTCCGGCGAGCGGATGAACCCGTCGGCACTGACCGCCGCGCACCGCACTTTGCCTTTCGGCACCAAGCTGAAGGTCACCAACCGCAACAACGGCCGCAGCGTCGTCGTGCGCATCAACGACCGCGGCCCGTTCATCAAGGGACGCGTGATCGACCTGTCGAAGGGCGCCGCCAGCCGGCTTGGCTTCATCAGCTCGGGCCATACCTCCGTGTGCACGGCCCGCGTGTGATGCCACGCGTCTGAGATATGCTGTCCGGTCTCACGGCCGGATGGCCGCAAGCCTGACGCGATTGCCCAGGCTCTCCCCAGCGCCTTCGCAGTTGCACAATAAGCCGGCTCCCGTCGTTCATAGCCGATTTTCAACGCCTTGGACGAAAGGATGAGCATAAATCAGGTCACTTGACGTATTGCATCGCAGCAATTTGTTGTTAACGTCCGCGCGAGACATCTAAGGCTCGGCGCTGCCGTCGTCCCTTTGGTCGCAGCAGCGGGGTTCTCGATGTTCTACCAGCTCTACGAATTGAACCACGCCGCCCTGCAGCCGGCCCGCCTCTATGCCGATGCGGTACGGATGCTCTACACCAATCCGCTCAATCCGCTTTCGCACACGTCCTGGGGCCGCTCCGTCGCGGCAACGGCCGAATTGTTCGAGCGCACCACGCGCCGCTACAGCAAGCCGCAATTCGGCCTGACCAAGACCGTGGTCGACTGGAAAAGCGTCGAGGTCACCGAAAAGACGGTGTGGTCGCGGCCGTTCTGCAATCTGCTCCGTTTCGAGCGGGCGGTTCCCGCCGGCCGCCGGCCTGATCCGAAGCTGCTGATCGTGGCGCCGATGTCCGGTCACTATGCGACGTTGCTGCGCGGCACGGTCGAGGCCATGCTGCCCCATGCCGACGTGCACATCACCGACTGGGTCGACGCACGCATGGTGCCGCTCAGCGAGGGCAGCTTCGACCTCGACGACTACATCGACTACATCGTCGACATGCTGCATGCGCTAGGCCCCGACACCCATGTCATGGCGGTGTGCCAGCCTTCGGTGCCGGTGCTGGCGGCGGTGGCGCTGATGGAAACGCGCGGCGATCCGTTCGTTCCCTCGACGATGACGCTGATGGGCGGGCCAATCGATACCCGCCGCAATCCGACCGCGGTCAATCTCCTGGCCGAGGAAAAGGGCATCGACTGGTTCCGCGACAACGTCGTCATGCAGGCGCCGTGGCCGGTGCCGGGCTTCGGCCGTGAGGTCTATCCCGGCTTCCTGCAGCTTTCGGGCTTCATGAGCATGAATCTCGACCGCCACATCATCGCCCACAAGGACTTTTTCATGCATCTGGTGAAGCATGATGGCGACAATGCCGAGAAGCACCGCGACTTCTACGACGAATATATGGCGGTGATGGATCTGACGGCGGAGTTCTACCTGCAGACGGTCGACACCGTGTTTGTCCGCCACGCTCTGCCCAAGGGCGAAATGACGCATCGCGGCGTGGCCATCGATCCCTCAGCGATCCGCAATGTCGCCCTGTTCACCGTCGAGGGCGAGAACGACGACATTTCCGGCCTCGGCCAAACCCAGGCCGCGCACGACCTCTGCGTCAACATTCCCGCAGACAGGCACGCTCATTACATGCAGCCGGCGGTCGGCCATTACGGCGTCTTCAACGGCTCGCGCTTCCGCTCCGAAATCGTGCCGCGCATTGTCGACTTCATCACCAGCTATGGCCGCCAGACCCGCGTTGCCGTGAAGCCGAAGCTGGTCCGCACCGCCAAAAAGTAAGACAGTAGCCCTATGAGGCCCGGATGGCCGCCGCTCAAATCGACCTGTTGCACAATAGCCGCGTTTTCGGCCGTGCCGGTAACCATGTCGCAAATCTGGCCGTTCGTATAATTGACGGGACTGTGAATCGCCCTTAACGTTTCGTTAACAACAAGGGACGAGGGGGACAATGATTTCCTCACCAATGGCGAGAACGCTGCGCGTGTGCGCACTGGCAGGGCTGGCACTTGCGGCAGGCTGGTCGACGGCGGCCTCGGCGGCCGGGCCAATGACAACCGGCAGCGCGACATCGCAGCCGATCGGCCATTACGATTTCTGCAAGACCAATCCGGCCGAATGCTCGATCCGCCCGGGCAATCTCGCCCCCGCCACCATGACCGGCTCGCTCTGGCGCAAGATGCTCAGCGTCAACGCCAGGGTCAACGCCGCCGTCAAGCCGATAAGCGACTTCGACATCTACGGCAAGGACGAGGTCTGGGCCTATCCGGTCAAAGGTGTTGGCGACTGTGAGGACTATGTCCTGGAGAAGCGCCGCGAATTGAACCGCATGGGCGTGTCCTACGCCGATCTTCTGATGACCGTGGTGCGCAAGCCCGACGGCGAGGGCCATGCAGTGCTGACGGTGCGCACGAGCAAGGGCGACTACATCCTCGACAATCTGGACGGAAAGGTCCGCGCGTGGGACCGGACCGGCTACCGCTTCCTCAAGCGGCAGGCGATCGACAATACCGGCCGCTGGGTCTCGATTCGTGATGGCCAGCAGGTTCTGGTCGGCGCGGTCCAGTAACAGGCCATCACTTTGGCTGCTTCAAAGCGGCGCGGATCGATGCGGTGATGCGGCGAAGCTCCGCTTCGTCGAGTTTCTCGATGTTTTCGGCCAACAGATTGGCAAGCTCGGTGGCGGCGGGGCTGAGGCCTGACGTATCGAGCTTCACCCGCGGGTGCGAGGTCTCGGCCAGCCGCGCGAGCTCTTCCGCATCGTCCCATATGACATTGAAATAGCCGATGATCTTCTGGATCAGCGTCCAGGTCGGCGCGCCGCGACGGCCATGCTCCAGCGCCGACAGATAGGCGGCGCTGACGCCGATCGCCTCGGCCATGGCCTTTTGGCTGACGCCGCGTTCGCTTCGCAGTGCGCGAAGCTTTTCGCCGAACGGCGTCACAAGTTCGTTCTCATGGGCGCGCCCGCCGCAGGCGGACATAGAGCGCGCCCGAGCCGCCATGGTTGCGGGCGGCATGATCGTGGCTGGAGACGAGCGGCCTGAATGCGGGTGTCGACAGCCAAACCGGCACGGCGCGCCGCAAGACGCCGTCGCCGCCCGACGAGGAGCCCTTGCCGGTGATGACCAGCACATAACGGATGCCGCCGGCGTGCGCCCGGTGCAGGAAGGAAAACAGCAGCGAATAGGCTTCGTCCTGGGTCAGGCCATGCAGATCGACGCGGCCTTCGATCGGCAGCCGACCC
>NZ_SUEO01000331.1 GCF_004962925.1 Mesorhizobium sp.
CGGCCACCTTCTCCCACAAGGGGAGAAGGGGAGTCAGCGCTGTTTCTGACCGGCCAGATGAAAAACCGCGATGACGATCACCGGTATCGCGAGAAGCGCGAATTTGGTGACGATCAGCGCCGAGGCAAAGGACAGCGAATCCGGATTGGCCGACAGGAAATCCGACAGCAGGCGGGCCACCGCGATGTTCTGCGCATAATCGGCAAGCGTGTAGGGCAGCACCAGGACAAGCGCGAATAGTGCCTGGAGCTGCGCGGGCAGAGCCCGGAAGTTCTTCAGCCGCCGCCCCGTGGCCAGGATCAGGCTGACCAACGTCAGCGACAGCAGCGCCGGGAACAGCAGGTCGAAGGTCAGGTAGTGCCAGACCAGAATGATCTCGCTGCCGCGCCGGCCGAGCGCCGTCAGCCAGGCCATGCCCTCATCCGGGGTGAAACCGCTCCAGCGTAAATCGAGCGACGGCAGGCCACCACTCAGCTGTCGGAAATACAGGAACTCCATCGCCGTCATGGCGACGAAAACCGCCACGCAGACAACACAAAGTGCTGCAGCGTGGCGTGACAGCCGCAGCATCATTGCCGTCAAGCTTCGCGCCAGCTGGCTAGGCTCCGCCGGGGTAATTCGGGCTTTCGCGGGTGATCGTGACGTCATGGGCGTGGCTTTCACGAAGTCCGGCGTTGGATATGCGTACAAAGGTGGCGCGGTCGCGGAAATCGGCAAGGTCGCGACCGCCGACGTAACCCATAGCGGCTTTCAGGCCGCCCGCAAGCTGGTGCAGTACGCCGGACACAGGTCCTTTGTAAGGCACTTGCCCTTCGATGCCTTCCGGCACCAGTTTCAGCGTGTCGCGCACCTCGGCCTGGAAATAGCGGTCGGCGGAGCCGCGGGCCATGGCGCCGACCGAGCCCATGCCGCGATAGGCTTTGAACGAGCGGCCCTGGTGCAGATAGACTTCGCCTGGGCTCTCGTCGGTGCCGGCCAGCAGCGAACCGATCATGGCGGCACTGGCGCCGGCGGCGAGCGCCTTGGCGAGATCGCCGGAATATTTGATGCCGCCGTCGGCAATGACCGAGACGCCCGATTTCTGCGCCGTCTCGACTGCCGACATGATCGCCGAAAGCTGCGGCACGCCGACGCCGGCGACGATGCGGGTGGTGCAGATGGACCCCGGCCCGATACCGACCTTGACGGCATCGGCGCCGGCATCGATCAGCGCCAGCGTGCCTTCTGCGGTGGCGACGTTGCCGGCCAGGATGCGGACCGAATTGGACAGCTTCTTGGCCCGCGTCACAGCATCCAGGACACGTTGCGAGTGACCATGCGCGGTGTCGATCACCAAAAGGTCGACGCCGGCGTCGATGAGGCGCTCGGCGCGCTCGAAGCCGTCATCGCCGACGCTGGTGGCAGCCGCCGCGCGCAAGCGCCCCTGCACGTCCTTGGTGGCGTGCGGGTTGAGCTGCGACTTCTCGATGTCCTTTACGGTGATCAGCCCGACGCAATTGCCATCGCTATCGACTACGACCAGTTTTTCGATGCGGTGCTGATGCAGGAGCCGCTTGGCCTCGTCCTGATCGACGTTCTCCTTGACCGTGATCAGGTTCTCACGGGTCATCAGCTCGTAGACCTTTTGCGCCGGATCGGAGGCGAAGCGCACGTCGCGATTGGTCAGGATGCCGACCAGCCGGCCGACCGTATGCCCGCCAGCGCCGCCATTCTCGACCACGGGAATGCCCGAAATGCTGTAGGTGCGCATCAGGCCCAAGGCGTCGGCGAGCCTCGCCTCGGGGCCGATGGTGACGGGGTTCACGACCATGCCGGATTCGAATTTCTTCACTTGCCGCACCTGCTCGGCCTGTTCGGCCGGCGAGAAATTGCGGTGGATGACGCCGATGCCGCCGGCCTGGGCCATGGCGATGGCAAGACGCGCCTCGGTGACGGTATCCATGGCGGCGGAAAGGATCGGCACGTTGAGATCGATGTCGCCGGCGATGCGGGTGCGGATATCGGTCTCGCCGGGCATGACCTCGGAATGACCCGGCTGCAGCAGCACGTCGTCAAAGGTCAGCGCCAACGCGCCGGTGGACGTTTCGATAATTTTTGCCATGGCCAGCCCTCGGAATGCATGAAAAGCGCTGGACCGGATGGACAGCGCCGACTCGTCTTCTTCCCTTTCAGGATTGGCGCTGGCTCGTAACACGTCCCGTCGCCGATGAAAAGCCGATTGGTTGTGCACGGCGGGCTGCGAACTCAGCTTGATGCCTTTTCGCGGTGATGGATTGGTGAGCGGCATTCGCCGCTGCTACGGATTGAATGTTGCTCAGAGCAATCGCTTCAGGTTTGCGCCGCCCTCACCTGCCATCCTCGGTGAAGGAAAGGCGTGTGCCGTCTCGCGCTCAGTGACGGAGGACTTCCCAAATAATCAACCCGAACATCAGAACAAACATAACAGCGACCCCACGTTTTAGAATTGGAGTGAGCCCGTATTTCTCGTACGCCCGCTGTGGATCGACGCGGAAATCCTCTTGGAATTGGAGTTCAGTTCTTTTTTGCGGGCTCAACTCTGTTGGCTTTCTTTTCCACATTTTGGTCCTCCCCAGATCCGATAGCGCGCGCTCTGCCGCTGCCATCATCGCCCCTTGGGAAGAGATGTCCATAGACATCAGCCGTCCTTGTCTCCCCCAGGAGCCAACATAGGAGGCTGTCATGACCCGCCGTTAATCCCGGCACCACCAAAGGGCCTTCTGCCCGCAGAGGGCGCTTTGGTGACCCACGCCACGGAGAGCAACCGATGCTATACGGGGAGAAGTGCCCGGCAGGGCGATAAGGGGCGGTGCCGACGTCGAGAATTGGCAGGGGCGCCAGCTTTTGCTGGAGTGATTAGCACATCTGTCCTTGCTTTGTGACGGCAGTTATGCTAGGAATTTATTCATGGTGCTGATTCGCGCCAATGACCCGCCGCCGAGGCGGGTTTTTTTATTTTAGGCGCCGTTCCTCGCACGGCTCCGACCGGCACGGCCGCCAGGGTCGCACAAATGTGACGGCAAATTAGGCGACATCTGACCCAACCCGTGGTAACCGCCCTGCGTGTCGGCTTGCCCCCGGTCGGCGATAAAACATTCAAATCCGGACGTGCTCCATGAACCGCACCATTCCGCTTATCCTGGCGGTCGCTCTTTTCATGGAAAACATGGATTCGACCGTGATCGCGACGTCGCTGCCGGCGATCGCCGTCGACCTGCAGACTAGCCCGGTCGCGCTCAAGCTGGCGCTGACCGCCTATCTTGTCTCTCTGGCGGTCTTCATTCCGATCAGCGGCTGGATGGCCGACCGCTTCGGCGCCAAGAACGTGTTTCGGGCGGCAATCGCCGTGTTCATCGTCGGTTCGGTCGCTTGTGCGGTGTCCAATTCGCTGCCGGCTTTCGTGATTTCGCGCTTCCTGCAAGGCATTGGCGGCGCCATGATGACGCCGGTGGGACGCCTTGTGCTGGTGCGCGCCACGCCGAAAAGCGAGCTCGTCGCCGCCATGTCTTGGCTGAGCATTCCGGCACTGATCGGACCGCTCGTCGGGCCGCCGGTCGGCGGTTTCATCACCACCTATTTCACCTGGCACTGGATCTTCCTGATCAATGTGCCGATCGGGCTGATCGGTATCTGGCTCGCCACCCGCTTCCTGCCGAAAACCGAATCGGCGCAGACGCCGCCGCTCGACTTCATCGGCTTCGTGCTGAGCGGGCTGGCGGCATCGGGCATCGTGTTCGGCCTGTCGGTGGTCAGCCTGCCCGCCTTGCCGCCGATTGCCGGCTTTCTCACCGTGGCGGTCGGGCTGGTAGCAGCGGTGCTTTACCTCCTGCATGCGCGCCGCGCCAAGAACCCGCTGCTGGCGCTCGATCTGTTCCGCAACCAGGTGTTCCGCTCCTCGGTCCTCGGCGGCGGACTGTTCCGCATCGGCATCGGCGCGGTGCCTTTTCTTTTGCCGCTGATGTTCCAGATCGGCTTCGGGCTGACGCCGTTCCAATCGGGAATGATCACATTCGTGGCGGCGATCGGCGCCATCGGCATGAAATTCGTCACGGCGCTGATCTTCAGGGTCGCCGGATTCCGCCGTGTGCTGATATCAGGCTCGCTGATCGCGGCGGCGTCGATCGCCATCAACGGCTTGCTCACACCGGAAACGCCCTATCTGCTGATCCTCGCCGCCCTGCTCGTCGGCGGCTTCGTCCGCTCGATGTTCTTCACCGGCATCAACGCGCTTGCCTATGCCGAGATTTCGGCCGCCGACACCAGCAGGGCAACGCCGATCGCCGCGGTGTTCCAGCAACTGTCGATCGCGCTCGGCGTGGCGCTGGCCGGCGGCATCCTGGAAGTGTCGACGACGATCCATGGCGGGCCGCTGACGCTGAGCGACTTCCACATCGCATTTTTCATCGTCGCGGCCGTGTCGGCGGCTGCATCGCTGTCATTCGTGCGGCTGGCGCCGGACGCCGGCGACGCCGTATCGGGATATGGCGGGCTGACAGCGCCCAAGACGCTGGAGGTGGGCCCGCCGGGTGGTTGAGGCTCCTTCCCTTCTCCCCTTGTGGGAGAAGGTGGATCGGCGCGCAGCGCCGAGACGGATG
>NZ_SUEO01000332.1 GCF_004962925.1 Mesorhizobium sp.
TGGCATATGGGATCGATCTCATTGCCGAGCATATCAAGCTTGTCACCGGCGAGGACCGGTCCCACCTCCAAGGCGCGGATTGACTTCGATCACGACTGGGCCAAGCTTCGTCCAACGGAATTCAATGCATGTTGGCCCCCAGCCGAGGCCGAGAGCTTGCAAACAGCTCAGCGATACATCGGCGATGCGCTTATGGTTGCTATCTGTCAGCGGTGCTGGAAAGTTGGAACTACAAAACACAAAATGCGGGGGGCAGCCAAAGTCAGAGGCGGTAATCCCGATAACCTCACTTCCCATAACGTCGACGCAATAATACGGGCCTTGTGCGAATTCTTCGACCAGTATCCGAGGCGAAGACCGCCATATGTGCTTCCCGTCCAACAGATTGGTCGTATGTTCGGCCAATTCGTCGGCGCTGCGGCACAGTCGGACACCGATGCTGCCGCTGCCTACGGCTGGCTTGACAATTACCGGGAGACCGATCTCCGCGGCGGAGCTTTGTACGTCCGCCCTATCCGCCGCCAAGCGAAAAGCGGGTATTGGAACGCCGGCCTCTCGAAGGAGCCGACGTTGCGTGAACTTGTCGCAGCATCGTTCTATAGATTCGGGGTTCGGTCCCGGTAGATCGAAATGCCGGCAGAGCTTGCCAACTGTCGCACAGACCGAGTCTATGGGGCCTGTAATGCCTGCAATGTCATAGCTCGCACGCAGCCGGGAACATTCGCGGATCAGCGCATCGAGATTGTCTGTATCGATTCGGATCGTCTCAACCCTTTCCGGCGCATGATGATAGTCATAGCGTGTTGGATCAGCCGATAGGGTAATTGGATGAAGACCAAGACGCCGTGCCGCTTTGACGTAAAGCGGACCATTGGACCTTGTACCTTCAACGAGGATGAGCGCTCTTTTTGACACTGCTGTTGACCTTCTGTTGCGAACTGGGCGGGGGTCAGAGTGTAGAGTGGCAGCATCTTTGGCTGTACCTTCCCCTCGGACCTTGGGGTGAACGTACCATTCGCAGCGAATAGCGATCGCAAAGATTTCGTAATTTTAGTTGTAGGATTATTTCGCGGTTTCGGACACTCATGGTTGAGCACGTCTGACGCCGAGCCCGCCGGTCTGCCAGTGGCATGGCCAGTCGCGACCGATGCATTTCGAAGGGTGCGATGTTCAAAGGAAGATGTCTTGTGTGTAAAAGCCCAAATCTAATTCGATGCGTGAAGAAGCGTTCGGGCGGCAGCCTGGGCCCTTTATCGTTCGGACCAAGCGATGCGCTTGGGATTTTTCTTCATAATAGCGCCACTACGAGATCGGCCGTCCGTCGAACGATGCGGCATAGTCAAGGGCGCCTAAGGGTGCTAGTAAACGCTACCTAACCAGCAGAGGACCGTCACTAAAGGGCGGAAGCGGACCGCAGTGGCCGATCTGCCGACCGGTCCGAGTGACCCGGATCGACAGTGCTCTCGCTCGAGGTGGAGGCCGTTATCGTGCCTTCCGGCGCAACACTATCTAGTTTGTTCCATCAATGCTTATGAACCCATCATACGCAAGAGCTTCCCCGCTATGCTAAATTTAGAATGCGAGCTGCTCGACGGCGGCCGCCGCTCAGGCATGGCATCGCCTTATTCCAGTTCATCGGGGCGTCTACAGCCCACCACACCGACGTCCGGCTGGCTTACGCTCCAAACGAAACGAGTCCCGTGCGGACGTTGAGACCTAACCCCGAAATGTCACGAAACCGGCGCGCCCACACCCATACCTCAGGCAAGAATCAAGCTGATCGGGATACCGCCCGGACCGCCGCGAAGTACCCGAGCGACCTGCGTTCTTGTCTCCTGCTCTCAAAGCACCAATCATCGGCAATGACAATCCCTTATTAGGCGCCATCTCCGAAGCTACGGGTGCAGGGGCGGCAGAACGGTTCCTCCCCAGGGGGGCCGATTGACCAATGGATTAAGTCAACAGCGCGCTGCAGTATCGCCTTGGTGTCAGTAATGCTTGGTGAAACCACGGTGACATATCCGATAGCGTCTCGGACGTCGCCTTTCCTGACGATCCGCGTCTTGGGTTCAACATACAATTTAACCTCGGCGACACCTGGCACGGCAGCTGCCCGACCGTTGCCATCGATCCAATCGAGAGTGCCGTCGCAAGCAGGAACCAGAATGCGCGCGGCCGCAATATGCGAATGCCTTTTGCGCAAATTCCATTCACCGCCGATGACAAGCTTGATATGCTCGGTGATGAGATCGACACCATAGGCCAGCTGGACCAGTTCAGGGGTTGGCGAGCCAGCAAGACGCGGATTGACTTCAATGACGACTGGGCCAAGCTCCGTCCACCGGAGATCAATGTTCGTTGGCCCCCAGCCAAGGCCGAGAGCTCGCAAACAGCTCAGCGAAACATCAGTGATACGCTTATACTCGTAATCGGTTAACGCGGCCGGATAGGTGTACTCACGAGAGATGAAATGTGGCAGGGGGCCGAAGTCAGCGGCGGCGACTCCGAAGACCTCGTTCCCCATTATCTCAGTGCTGTAATGGGAGCCTTGTATGAACTCTTCGACCAAGATCCGCCGTGAGGGCTGCTTCCCACCCAACAGATAGGTCGTATGTCTGGCCAACTCGTCGGCGTTGCGGCATAGCCGGACACCGCTGCTGCCGGAGCCTACGGCTGGCTTAACAATCACCGGCAGACCAATCTCCGCAGCACAGCTTTCTACGTCGGTCGCATTCGACGCCAAACGATAAGCAGGTACCGGAACGCCGGCCTCCGCGAGGAGCTTACGTTGAGTGAATTTATCGTAGCATCGTTCGATGGATACCGGATCCGGTCCCGGTAGATCGAAATACCGGCAGAGCTTGCCGACTGTCGCATGTACCGACTCGTCGAGGCCCGAAAAGCCGGTAATACCAGCGATGTCATAGGTCGCACGCAGTCCGGAACATTCGCGGATCAGTGCGTCCAGATTGTCTGTATCAATCCGGATTGCCTCAATGCTTTCTGCGGCAAGATAGTCGTATTGATTTGGATCAGCCGACAGTGTAATTGGAGATAGACCAAGACGCCGGGCCGCATTCACGTATAGTAGACCAGTACCCCTGTGGCCTTCAACCAGAATAAGCGCTCTTTTGGTCATTGACGTTAATCCTCCGTTGCGTGCTGTGCGCCGGTCTGAGGGTGAATAGGCATCAGCTTTTAATCCGAGCCTGACCTCAGCAGGCAGTGAAGGTACCATTGTCAGGGAACTAGGGTCGCAAAGCTTTCGTAAATTTAGTTGAAGGTTCTGTGCATCATTCTGGTTGTCCAGTTGGACGTGGCTCGGCGCTTCCCTGATCACAAACCAGCACACGACCTCGGTCCGGGCCGATGAGGGCGAAATCCGAAAGCTCAGCTACTCGACAATGATCTGAGACGCGAACCCTTACGTAGCTGGTTTTGCTTTGACCTGCACGGGTAATTTCCTCCATCTGAGATTAGAATCCGGCCTCGATTGAAGGACGGACTGACGAAGAGAAAGCGGTTTACGGAAGAGCAGATCATCACGGTTCTGCGTGAGCATGAGGCGGGAGCAAAGGCGGGCGACCTGGCGCGCAAGCATGGGATCTCCGAGGCGACGCTATATAACTGGAAGGCGAAGTATGGCGGGATGGACGTCTCCGATGCCAAACGGCTGAAAGCCTTGGAAGACGAGAACGCGAAGCTGCTCGCCGACCAGATGCTCCAAGCGTCGGCAACTGCGCGAGCTTCTTTCAAAAAAATGGTAGGGCCCGCCGCCAAGCGCGAAGCCGTCGCGCATCTGCAGGCCGTCATGGGCGTGTCGGAGCGTCGGGCCTGTTCCTTCGTCGGTGCCGATCGCAAGATGGTCCGCTATCGGTCCCGGCGTCCGCCGGAGACGGAGCTGCGCAAGGTTACGCGGCCTCGCCAACGAGCGCCGCCGCTTCGGCTATCGACGCCTGTTCATTCTGCTCCAGCGAGAGGGCGAGCCATCAGGGGTCAATCGCATCTACCGGCTCTACCGCGAGGAGGGCCTGACGGTGCGCAAGCGCCGGGCACGGCGACGAGCGGTCGGCACGCGGGCGCCGATTCTGGTTGAGGCGAAGCCGAACGCGCGCTGGTCGCTGGACTTCGTCCATGACCAGTTCGCCTGCGGGCGGCGGTTCCGGGTGCTGAACATCGTTGACGACGTGACGCGCGAATGCCTTGCCGCGTCCCGGACACGTCGATCTCCGGTCGGCGCGTTGCTCGGGAACTGACTGACCTGATCGCCCGGCGCGGCAAGCCGGACATGATCGTTTCCGACCACGGCACAGGTTCACCTCGAACGCCATCCTCACCTGGTCGAAGGATCATCGCGTCGAATGGCATTACATTGCGCCGGGCAAGCCGATGCAAACGGATGTTGTAGAATAGCCCCTTCTTCTCATTCGGCGGCTTTTTCCACAGCCTTCGGTCGTTCGGGCCTCGTTCGCCATCGGGAAGTCTCTGCTGCATAGGCAGCTTCTGCCTTTTCGA
>NZ_SUEO01000333.1:0-3302 GCF_004962925.1 Mesorhizobium sp.
AGATTGACGTCGAGGATGACCAGATCGGGGCCAAAGCGATCGAGTTCGGTCAGCATTCCCGCTCCGTCCGGAACGGATCGGACATCGAAGCCGTGAGCGAGCAGGTACTCCGACAGCATCTCGCGCAAGGGCGCTTCGTCATCGACGATGAGCAACTTCTGTTTTGTCACGCTTTAGCCTCTTCCATTGCGCTGGTCTCCATCGCCCTTAGGCGCTCCATCACGAGCCTGCGAAAGGTCTGCGGATCGAGTGGTTTCTCGATCACCGGCGCGCCCGTCTCGCCGATGAAGCGGTCGATCTCGGGCGCCAGCGTGTCGCCGGTCACGAACAGAAGCCGATTGGCGAGTCCCGGACGCAGTTGCTCCAGCGCGCGATAGAGGCCGGGGCCGTCGAGGCCGGGCATGCGTATGTCGCTGATCAAAAGGTCGATTCCATTCTCACGCACAGCCTTGAGGGCGGCATTCGCGTCGTCGGCGATGGTGACGTTGTGGCCGTCGCGGCGCAGCATCTCGGCGATCATCGAGGCAATGTCGGCATCGTCGTCGACCACCAGAATTCGTGCCGCCGATGGCGCAGGCGGCGCCCTTCCGGCAGCCTCGGGCGCAGGAACCGTCTCGGCCTTGCCGCTCGGAAGCCGAACCGTGAACCGTGCGCCGCCGCCCTGCGTCGAATCCAGCTCTATGCTGCCGTCGTGAGCGATCACGATGCCCTGGCAGACAGACAGCCCGACCCCGGTGCCTTCGCCGGCCATTTTGGTCGTGTAGAAAGGCTCAAAAGCACGCGCTCGCACCGTTTCCGGCATGCCTGGGCCATTGTCGGCGACAACGACCTCGACGGCATCGCCTTCCCCTGACGTGACGATGGTCAGCCGCCGCGGGTGCGGGACCTGCAGCAGGGCCTGCTGCGCATTCACCACCAGGTTGGTGATGACCTGATGAAGCTGGTCCCTGTCGCCCCAGATGTTGCGAAGCGACTCCGCCAGCTCGGTGCGGATCTCGACCCCGGCCGAGCGCAGGCTGTAGGCGGCGAGCTCCAGCGAAGCGACGACGACTTCATTGATGTCGACGGCGCCCCGTGTCGGCGGCTTCTTCCGGGCCATCGCCAGAAAGGTTCGGACGATCCGAGAACATCGCTCGGCCGCCGCGTGGATCTTGTCGGCGCGTCCCACGGTCGCCTTGTCCGTCGAGAATTCCTTCAGCATCGAGCTATAGCCGATGACGACCGACAGCGGATTGTTGAGTTCGTGCGCCACGCCGGCCAGCAGCGAACCGAGAGCGGAGAGCTTTTCCGACTGGTACAGCGTTTCACGCTGGCGGGCGATCTCCGCCTCGGCTTCGCGCTGGCGGGTAATGTCGGTGACGGCGGCAAGCATGGCCGAACGGCCGGCCTGCGTGATCAGCCGCGCCGAAACCAGCGTATCCATTCTTGAGCCTTGCATATTGGTCATGCCGGCTTCGAATGCGTCGACGATGCCATCTTTCAGCAACAGCCGCAGGAGATCGTCTCGCCGCGAGAGATCTTCCCAGGTCGACGTCGCTTCGGCTCCGATCTGGCCGACTTCGATGCCGAGCGTCCTGCGCGCCGGCTCGTTGACGAACAGGATTTCGGGGCCTTCTATTGCCGAGATGGTGATCGGCAGCGGCACGCCTTCGGCTATGGCGCGAAACTGCGCCTCCCGTTCGGCCAACAGTTTCTCGGCTTCAATTCTGGCTTGCTCGGCCAGGACGCGGTCGGAGATGTCGCGGCCGACGGACTGCACTTCGACAAGGCGCCCGTCGCTGTCGAAAATGCCATGGTCGTTCCAGGCGAGCCATCGGCGCACGCCATCCGGCATCGCATTGAGAAGTTCCATGCTGGCATCCGGCGCCTGCGGGGTGAGGCGGGCAAGGTGGTCCAGGAACCTGCGCCGTTCGTCGGGCGGCAGCACATCGAGTTCGCACCAGGACGGGTCGAGAAGCTGCTCGCGGGTCATCCGGCACGCCCGGCAATAGGCGTCGTTGACGAAGCTCAAATGACCCTCCGGCGACATCCGGACGACGAATTCTGTCTGCAGCTCGACCACGCTGCGGTAGCGCTGCTCGCTGGCCTCGAGTGCCTGACGGGCGAGTTTCTGTTCGGCAACATCGCGTCCGATCGACTGTATTTCGATGAGCTTGCCGCTGTCGTCGAAGATGCCGCGATCTGTCCAATGGATGAGGATTTCGCGGCCATTGCTCAGGGCGCCGACCTCTTCCACTTCGCAGACGGGCCGTTCGGGGGTCACTCGACCGATGATCTCGTCGAAGCTGCCGAAATCGGCGGAAAACGAATTGAAATAGTGCCAGTCCGGGCTCAGCAACTCTTCACGCGTCCTGCCGACGAGACGGCAATAGGCGTCATTGGCGAAGCTCATGCGCCCATCCGGCGCGAACCGGACAATATATTCCGTCTGTGCCTCGACAACATTGCGGTAGCGCTGCTCGCTGTCGGCCAGTTCGCGCAGGGCCGTGCGGTTTTCGGCGAAGATGCTGACGATTTCCCTCAGAAGCACTCGGTGCAAAGCGAATACCGAGACAAGCAACCCGACCACAATGAGCGCATAGGGAAAAATTGAACGTTGCAGCGCGTAGGACTGGTAGAGGCCGATGCCGGCGACAAGCACGAGGAGAGGCAAAACGCAGGCCGCCATCAACGACGCGTAATGCCTGGACAGCTTCGAGGAGGTCGGCACGGCGAGGTCTCCACAGACGGATGCGCCGTCACGACGGTTGCTGTTCCCGTGCGGGCCAGTGGACTGAACGGCCCGCGGCCTGTCAACCCGGCCTGCTCGGCCATCCGCCTGGGACGTTCGACAAATAACCGCGGGTTGTTTCACGATGATGCCGTGAGCCGGATTTCCCGGCCTCTATTGTTTCAATTGTGTCGCGCCCGCCCGGAATCGGCAGCTGACGGGGGCGATTGACCCGGGGTTAATGCGCCCTGTAGGTTTCGAGCGTCGCTCGCCGCGGGGGAAACGCATGGCCGACATCATTGTCGTGGACGACGAGACCGACGTGGCGTTCATGATCGCCGACTATTTGCAGGCGAAGGGCTATCGCATACGCATGGCATCCGGCGGCGCCGAATTGCGCGAGGCGATCGCGGCGGCCAAGGCCGATCTTGTCGTTCTCGACCTCAATATGCCGGGCGAGAACGGTTTTAGCCTGGCCCGCTGGCTGCGCGAGCATCACGACACCGGCATATTGATGCTGACGGGCGCCGATTCGGTCTTCGACAAGGTGGCGGGCCTCGAGGTCGGCGCGGACGACTATCTGGCAAAACCC
>NZ_SUEO01000333.1:3312-3720 GCF_004962925.1 Mesorhizobium sp.
GGTCGAACGATGCCGACGCTTTGCCGGCCGGGCATTTCGCCTTCGGAACCTATGTGTTCGACGCCCGCGCGAGAAACCTCATCGATGCCGACGGCGTGGCCTTTCCGCTGACGCCGATGGAGCTCGATCTGGTAGCGGCCTTCGCCACCCGGGCCGGCCAGGTCATCGGTCGCGACGATTTGCTCGATCTTGCGCCGCCCAGGGGCGACGAGCCGTTCGATCGCAGCATCGACAGCCGCATCACCCGGCTGCGCCGCCGGCTCGAAAAGGATCCGGCCAAGCCGGAACTGATCAAGACGATCCGCGGCGTTGGATACCTGTATCCAAAGCGGTGAGCGGTTCAGGGACCAGGCTGCCCTGCGGGCGGAACGATCTGCATGACGAGGCGCATCAGATCGGCTTGGCGGG
>NZ_SUEO01000333.1:3730-4496 GCF_004962925.1 Mesorhizobium sp.
GGTCTCGGCCAGGGTGTGCCCGGCGAGAAGGCTGGCCAGCACGCGGGTTTCGGCCAGCGTGAGCCCAAAGGCTGTCGCCAGCATGTCGGCGGCGTCACGCTCATCCAGTGCATTGCCGATGAACACCGCGGCTACCGCCGCGGGTTCCATGCCGGCGCGCAGATCGCCGCCGGCCATTGGCAGCACGCGGGCGAAGACGGGCGGCAGGTCGGGTTCGGTGAGGAGGACGGCAAGCCCTGTCTTGCCGATGCTTGCCTCATCCTTAGCCGCAAGCATGATGGCGCTGTGAAGCTCCTTGGAAGCCGACGGGATCTTCGCTTGCAGAATGCCATGGACATCCTGGACCGGGCCGCCGCTGCGCAGCATGTGCTTGGCCGCGTGGTTGGCGTGCAGGAACGCGCCACGTTCATTGGTGAGGACCACGGCGCATGTGAGCGCATCGAGCGCCTCGGCCATCCGTGCGCGCTCGATCGTGCCTATGTCGAGCATGTTGCTGATCATCACCGAACGGCGCACATGCGGCAGCAACAATCCGCCAAGCTTGATTTCACGCTCGGTGATAACGCCTTGCCGCTCATGCCGGGCAACGGCGAAGCCGGCAAGGCGGGCAGGGGTGTGGATCAGGAAAAACGACATGATGTCGACCAGGCCTTGCGGCTTCAGCCACTCCTGAAAATATCGGGAGGTCTCCAGGTAGGTTTGAGGCACATGGCGTGAGACCACATGCGGCACATCGAGCGAGGGCCATGTCGAGAGATCCTCGATC
>NZ_SUEO01000334.1:0-1870 GCF_004962925.1 Mesorhizobium sp.
CTCAACCGTCTTGGCGCTGCGCGCCAATCCACCTTCTCCCACAAGGGGAGAAGGATAAACCACCTCACTCCTCAGGCTCCGTCGTGAACATCAGCGGATAGCCCTTGGCCTTGCCGGCATCGGTCGCCCGCGTCGCCTTGGTCTCGGCGACGTCCCTGGTGAAGACGGCGACGACGCAGACGCCGCGCTGGTGCGCGGTGATCATCACCCGTCGCGCCTGGTCTTCGCTCAGCTTGAATTCGCCCTTGAGCACCGTCACCACGAACTCGCGCGGCGTGAAGTCGTCATTCAGCAGGATGACCTTGTAGAGCTTCGGCCGTTCGATCTTCGGCTGCGTCTTGGTGCTGGGTTTTGTCGTGATTTCAGGCATCGGAACCCGGCAGTTGCGCGCAAGAATTTCGCTTTTATTCTGACATGAACGAAAGCGATCGTCCATTTTGAGCCGCGCACAAACCGCCTTCCTGGCGGGGCGCGGCCGTTCACAAGTCCGTGCCTATGTGGGAATTGCCGGCCGCCGTTCAACGGCTTGGTGCAGCGAAGCCCGGCGGGAATTTCGATTGGCTCCGCGACAGACGCCGCCCATCTGGAACGGAAAAGAAGACCGCTCCAGGCGTATCGCAACTGGAGCGGTCTTCTTAGTGGACAAGAGATGTCGCTGGATCAGGCCTTCGGAGCTGCCTTGACTGCGTGCTTCTTGTGCTTCTTGACGGTCTTCTTGGCGGCGACCTTCTTCACCATCTTGGCCGGCGCAGCGGTCGTCGCAGTCGTTGCAGCCGCAGTCGTGGTGGCGGCGTTGGCGCTGCTGGCGCCGAGAACCGGCATCGAGAAGGCAAGCGCGATGGCGAGACCGAGAGCGGAGAGGAGGGACTTTTTCATGGTTTCGTTTCCTTGTTGTGCAGATCGGATTGAGTGTCACTGAACGGGGTCGATCGGTGTCACTCCAAGCAGCTTCAAAGCGTTGGCGAGCATCCGGATTCCTTGTGCCTGTTTCTTGTTGGCGCAGAACCGGTTCCCCTTCCTTTGAAGTGCCTTCGCCGCGGTGACCTGCGTTGCCGCGGCATGGGTTTCGAGGGCTTCGTCGAATTGACGGCTCAGATCGCTGCAACGCTCGCTCCGGGTGATCGCCGCGTTTGTCTCGGCTACCTTTGCATCGGCCACCTTTGCATAGGATTGTTCGACCGCGGCGGTGATAAGCGAGATGCCGAGCACCACACCCATCAAGCTGATCGAGAACCTTTGCATTGGTTTGTCCGTAATCCCGTAACGCGTGCCGCAGCCGATGACCTGACCGCCACGGCACCACTTATGCCTTTGATTTTTTTCGGGAGTTTTTCCGGACTGTAGAATTTTGTTTCTGGATTGTTTCTGAGCAACCCGTTCGGGGTCGCTTATCGTCACCGGCCAACATATGGCCTGAATTCTATCGTGTGGGTGATGAACCGACTGACGGTTCGGCCACCAATGACGGCAGGGCTCTGAGTGAAATCCGACGCGCACATACTGATCGTCGACGACGACAAGGGCATTCGCGACCTGCTTCAGGAATTCTTCCGGAAACGGGGGCTACACACGTCGGTCGCCGCCGACGGTACCGAGATGGAAGCCGTCCTGCGCCGCGGGCAGGTGGACCTTATCGTTCTGGACGTCATGCTGCCCGGAAAGAGCGGGCTGGAGCTTTGCCGCGATCTTCGCGCCAACCATGCGACGCCGATCATCATGCTGACCGCGGTCACCGAGACGACCGACCGCGTGGTCGGGCTGGAGATGGGTGCCGACGACTATGTGCCGAAACCCTTCGATCCGCGCGAGCTGCTGGCGCGGATCCGCGCCGTGCTTAGGCGCAACGGCGCCGCCGAGCCGCGGCGGCCCA
>NZ_SUEO01000334.1:1880-4447 GCF_004962925.1 Mesorhizobium sp.
CCACCTCGCGGCAGATCTACCATTTCGCCGGCTGGACGATGGACTGTTCGCGCCGCCGGCTGATGGCGCCGGGCGACGTCAGGGTCGAGCTGACCATGGCGGAGTTCAACCTGCTGCAGACTTTCGTCAAGAGCGCGCAACGCGTGCTGAGCCGCGACCAGCTCATCGAACTGTCCGGCGGCGACAGCGGCTACAGCTTCGATCGCAGTGTCGACATTCTGGTCAGCCGGCTGCGGCGCAAGATGGAGGACGACCCGAAAACGCCGAAACTGATCCTGACCGTGCGCAGCGGCGGCTATCAGTTCCTGCCAGAAACGACCTCCGAATGAGACGCATCCTGCCGCAGACCCTGCCCGTTTGGGTGCTGCTCATCGTAATCGCCGGCCTGCTGATCAGCCAGATCACGACGCTTTACATCGTCTCGCGCGACCGTGCCGCCGCCAACGGCGTGGTCGATCTCTACAGGCTAAATGATCGCGCCTTCTCGCTGGTGCAGCTGATGCATGTCGCCTCGCCCGAAGCACGCAAGGCCACCGCATCCGGCCTGTCCAACGCGACCTACGCGCTCACCGTTTCGGACACGCCCGCCGTCGCCTCGTCGATCGCGGGCGACGACGAACTGGCCGAACTGGAGGACATACTGGTCGGGCGGCTGTCGAAATTCGGCATCACCGATGCGCGGGTCCGGCGCGACCCGGCGGCACGGGAAGCCGACGATGGGGGCGCGATCGAGGGTCGCGATGTCGGCGAGGTCGAGCGCGACCTCCTGATGCTTGCGGCCGATTTCGCCCAGAGCGACAAGCTGACGGCGTCGCTGCGCTTCGCCGACGGCCAATGGCTGAATTTCACCGAGCCGAACACACCGATGGGGCCCATATTGAGCTTCGACAGCCTGCCACTCTATGCCTTGATCGCCGGGCTGGTGGTGGCCATGTCGCTATGGTCGCTGCGCCGGCTGACCGCGCCCTACCGGATGATGGAAACCGCCGTGAAACGGATCGGCAACGATCTGAAAAGCCCGCCGGTCGCCGAGACCGGCAGTCGCGAGATCCGCACCGCGGCGAAGGCGGTCAATGCCATGCAGGCCAGGCTGCGCGACTATGTCGAGGATCGCGAACATCTTGCGGCAGCACTCGCGCACGACCTTCGCACGCCGCTGACGAGGATGCGGCTGCGGCTCGAACTGCTGCGGAAATCGGCAGTTCGCGCCGCACTGGCGCATGACCTCGCCGACATCGAGGACATTGCCAGCTCGGTCATCGATTTCGCTACCTTCGAGGTGACCGAGGAGAAGAGCGAACGGATCGATTTCTGGTCGCTCGTGGATTCGGTCGCCGACGGTTATGAGGAGGTTTCGTTCGACAATGGCGATACGCGGTCGCGTGGCCTCATCTGCCTTGCGCGGCCAGTCGCGCTCAGGCGCTGCGTCACCAATCTCGTCCAGAACGCCGTGACCTACGGCAAGAAGGCGCATCTCAGTCTGCATCGATCGGGAAAGACGATCACGCTCGCCATCCGCGACGAGGGGCCAGGCATACCGCGGGCCGAGCTCGACGCGGTGTTCGGCTCGTTCGTGCGCCTGGAACAGTCGCGCAACCGCCAGACCGGCGGCCTCGGCCTTGGCCTGACGATCGCCCGCAACATCGCCCGCGGCGCCGGCGGCGAGGTCAGCCTGTCCAATCACCCCGGCGGCGGCCTGCTGACGGAGCTGAGATTGCCGCTGGCGGGGTAAGGCCGGGCAGAAGCTACCGCCGCAGCACCGCCGACAACACGTCCCTGACGCCGATGGCGCCAACGAAGCGCGACTGGTCGTCGAACAAGGCCACGGGCGCGGTCTGCGAGCGGTGCATGGCCAGCATCACCGTCTTCAGCGAGGTGCCGGGATTGGCCCAGAACACCTGCGCCGTCTCCTCCGGCTGCGCTTCGACATCGGCGCAGGACACCCAGAACGCCGGCTTGCCGTCGCGCTCGGCCGCCGCCACCAGACCGTGCTCGTCGATCTTGAAGCGCGTCGTCCTGCGCCGGTCGAGCCACACCCAGCCATCCTTGCCGTGTTCGAGGTCGCGGCGGTCGCGCATCACGTTCCAGGCGGTCAGCACCGAGAGCGGATTCACATTGGCGATGAAGTCCCGGACATAGTCGTTGGCGGGGCGCAGCACGATGTCTTCCGGCGCGCCCGTCTGCACGATGCGCCCGCCTTCCATGATGGTGATATGGCTGCCGATCTTCAGCGCCTCCTCGAGGTCGTGGCTGACGAAGATGATGGTCTTCTTCAGTTCGGCCTGAAGCTGCAGCAGCTCGTCCTGCAGCTTGGTCCGGATCAGCGGGTCGAGGGCGGAGAACGGCTCGTCCATCAACAGGATCGGCGCTTCGGTGGCGAAGGCGCGCGCCAGCCCGACGCGCTGCTGCATGCCGCCGGAAAGCTCATGCGCGTATTTCTTCGACCACTGGTCGAGATTGACCAGTTTGAGCTGGCGATGAACGCGCTCCTTGCGCTCGGCTTCCGGAACGCCGGCGAGTTCCAGGCCGAGGCCGACATTCTCCTCCACCGTGCGCCACGGCAGCAG
>NZ_SUEO01000335.1:0-2941 GCF_004962925.1 Mesorhizobium sp.
GTCGCCACCGGCCATCCGCTGACCGACCCGCTGGCGCTGATCGTGTCCTTCTATGGCTTCGTCGAGGCCTTTGCCCGCCATCGCGGCCTCGATCCGGACACGCCGCCCAATCTTCGCAAGGTGACGGAAACCATATGAGCGACCGTTTTGCCCTGACTGGCGCCCGCATATTCGACGGCGAGGACTGGCACGACAACGCCGCCCTCGTCGTGCGTGACGGCCTCGTCGAGGCCATCGTCCCGGCAGGCGCCATTCCGTCCAGCGTCACTCGTATCGAGACCGGCGGCGGCATGCTGGCTCCGGGCTTCGTCGACCTGCAGGTCAATGGCGGCGGCGGCGTCATGCTAAACGACCATCCCGATGTCGCCTCGATCGAGACCATCTGCCGGGCGCACGCGCCGTTCGGCACGACGGCACTGCTGCCGACGCTGATCACCGACACGCCTGCCATCACCGCAGCGGCGGTTGCCACCGGAGCGAATGCCGCGCAGCAGAAGGTGTCGGGCTTTTTGGGCCTGCATCTCGAAGGCCCGCATCTGTCGATCGCCCGCAAGGGCGCGCATGACCCAGCATTGATCCGGCCGATGACTGACGCCGACCAGGCGATGCTGATAGCGACGCGGAAAACTCTGCCGGTGCTGCTGACAACGATCGCGCCTGAATCCGTCGAACCTGCCCGCGTCACTGCACTGGCAGAGGCCGGAATCGTCGTCAGCCTCGGCCATTCCGATACTGGTTACACCGTGGCCCGCGCCTTTGCCGATGCCGGCGCGACCGTGGTCACGCATCTGTTCAACGCGATGAGCCAGATCGGTAATCGCGAGCCGGGGCTGGCCGGCGCGGCCATCGATATGGGCACGTTGTTTGCCGGCATCATCGCCGACGGCATCCATGTCGATCCCGCCACCATGGCGATCGCGCTGCGCGCCAAGCAGGGGCCGGCAAAAATTTTTCTGGTTACCGACGCCATGGCGACGATCGGCACCGATATGACCTCGTTCACGCTGAACGGCCGCACTATCTACCGCAAGGACGGCAGGCTGACGCTTGCCGACGGGACGCTGGCGGGCGCCGATCTCGACATGATCTCCGCCGTCCGCTTCGTCCACCGCATTGTCGGACTGGAGCTGTCGGAGGCCCTGCGCATGGCTTCGCTCTATCCGGCGCAGGCGATCGGCCAGTCGCACCGGCTCGGGCGGTTCGCCAACGGCACCGCCGCCGATATTG
This sequence comes from Mesorhizobium sp., assembly GCF_004962925.1. Classification (GTDB taxonomy): domain Bacteria; phylum Pseudomonadota; class Alphaproteobacteria; order Rhizobiales; family Rhizobiaceae; genus Mesorhizobium. The sequence goes on from NZ_SUEO01000335.1 coordinate 1,228, forward strand.
TTTCGCTGTCGGACGAATTGGACGTCAAGGGCGTCTGGATAGAAGGCGACAAGGTTTTCGGAGCCGGCACCAACTGAGTGCAAACCTCTTGCGTCAGCCGGCTTTGGCCGGTGCGTAGAGGTCCTTGTAGGTCTCGCGCAGCAGGTTCTTCTGCACCTTGCCCATCGTGTTGCGCGGCAACTCGTCGACGAAGATCACCCGCTTCGGGTGCTTGTATTTCGCCAACCGCCCGGCGATGGCACCAACGATCTCGGCGGCGGTGATGGTCGAGGCCGGCGCGCGCACCACGACAGCGGTGACGCCTTCGCCGAAATCCGGATGAGCAACGCCGATCACAGCGCTTTCGGTGACGCCGGGCAGCGCGTCGATCTCGCTCTCGACCTCCTTCGGATAGATGTTGTAGCCGCCGGAAATGATCAGATCCTTGCCGCGCCCGACGATGTGGACATAGCCGTCGGCATCGATCAGGCCGAGATCCCCGGTGATGAAGAAACCGTCGTCACGGAATTCCGCTTTGGTCTTCTCCGGCATGCGCCAATAGCCGCCGAAGACATTGGGACCCTTCACCTCGATTATGCCGACCTCGCCCTGGGCAAGTGTAGCGCCGCCGTCGGGGTCGGCGATGCGCAGTGCCACGCCGGGCAAGGGGAAGCCGACCGTACCGGCGCGCCGCTCGCCATCATAAGGGTTCGACGTGTTCATGTTGGTCTCGGTCATGCCGTAGCGCTCGAGAATCGAATGGCCAGTGCGCTCGCGCCAGGCGTTGTGCGTCTCGGCCAGCAGCGGCGCCGAGCCGGAAACGAACAGGCGAATGTTCTTTGCGGCCTGCCTGTTCAAGCCGTCCTGCTGCAGCAGGCGCACATAGAAGGTCGGCACGCCCATCAGCGCGGTGGCGCGCGGCAGCAGCGAGACGATGCGGGCCGGGTCGAATCTGGTTTCGAACAGCATCGAGGCGCCAGCCATCAGGATGACGTTGGTGGCGACGAAGAGGCCATGCGTGTGGAAGATCGGCAGCGCGTGGATCAAGACGTCTGCAGCAGTGAAGCGCCAGTGATCGACCAGCACGCGCGCATTCGAGGCGAGGTTCTCATGGCTGAGCATGGCGCCTTTGGAGCGGCCGGTGGTCCCCGACGTGTAGAGGATCGCCGCAAGATCGTCCGGCCCGCGCACCACATCGTGGAAATCCGAAGACTGCCGCGAGGCCTGATCCATCAGCGAGCCTTCGCCATTGCCGCCGAGCGTGACTGTGATAGCGCCCGATGACTCCGCCAGGCGGCCGATCTCGGCTGCCCGTGCCGGATCGCAGACGACCAGCCGCGGCTCGGCATCGCCGAAGAAGTATTCAAGCTCGGTCAGCGTATAGGCGGTGTTGAGCGGCAGGAAGACCGCACCGGCGCGCACGCAGGCGAGATAGAGCAGGATCACCTGCGGGCTCTTCTCGACCTGGACGGCGACGGGGTCGCCGACTTCGACGCCCAGTTGCAACAGCGCGTGGGCCAGTTGCGCTGATCGGGCCAGCATGTCGCCATAGGTGATCGAGCGCCCGTCATCCGTTTCCATCAGGAGACGCTCGGGCGCCGGCATGCGGGCGCGGAAAGCGTCGAACAAATGGTTGCTCATATGTCCCTCTTGTCCTCATTCCCCTGAGGTTGCACCGGAAGCCGCGACGCGGCCGGCCTCGCCGGTTTCGGCAGCAGGCGGCGCACGGCGGGCG
>NZ_SUEO01000335.1:2951-4422 GCF_004962925.1 Mesorhizobium sp.
CCGCCACATCGTTCCTGGCGGCGAACAGCTCGTGGTTCTTCTCGATGTCGTCGAGCTTGTAGCGATAATTGACCATCAGTCCATGCGCCTGACGCAAGGCTCGGGGCGACAGGTCGCCGAAAAGGTCGATGCGTTCCAGCCGTGCGCCATTGCCGAGATGGAACCGGGCGACCAGGTCGATCACCTTGCCGGAGGCGGTGCGAGCTTCGAGGAAATACTGTGCCGCAAGAGGAAGCAGTGCCTGGCCTACGCGGTCGCGCACGGCAGCGTCCGCATGCCAGCCCTCGTCGGCGACGAGGCCCAGCGCCTCAGTGGCGGAGGAACCGGTCTGCTCGGCCAGCCAGCGGGCAAAGCCCGGCACCGGGGACAGCGTGACGAAATCGGTCAGGCCGGGAAGGTCGCGGCGCAGATCCTCAACCACCTGCTTGATCAAAAAATTGCCGAAGGAGATGCCGCGCAAGCCTTCCTGGCAGTTGGAGATGGAATAGAACACCGCCGTCGTGGCCTGCCGTGGTTGCACCAGCGGCCGCTCGTCGGCAAGCAGCTCGGCGATCGTCGTCGGCATCGCCCGGGTCAGCGCGACCTCGACGAAGATCAGCGGCTCGTCGCCGAGTTGCGGATGGAAAAACGCATAGCAGAGCCGGTCCTCGGGCTCGATCCGGCGGCGCAGATCGTCCCAGGTGTGGATGGCGTGCACCGCCTCGTAGCGGATGATTTTTTCCAGGATGTTGGCCGGCGTCGACCAGTCGATCCGACGCAGCACCAGGAAGCCGCGGTTGAACCATGACGACAAGAGGTGCGTGAAGTCGGCATCGACTATGGCGAGATCAGGCGATGTGGTCAGCGGGGCAAGCAGATCCTCGCGCATGCGCACCAGCGTCTCGATGCCGCCGGGCGCCAGGTTCAGGCGGCGCAGGAGCTCCTGCCTGGCCGGTTCGGCGGCGTCGTGCAGGGCAAGTGCCGAGCGATCGTCGGGCGCGTCGCGATAGGCATCCACCGCGGCGGCAAGCCTGACATGATCGGTGCCGAACCGATCGCGCAGCACATGCAGAAATGCCAACCTTCCGTCGGCGCCGAGAGTGCGCCAGCGATCGAGTATTTCCCTTGCATAGGCGACGCCCGATGCCTCGCCCTGGCTGGAAAGCAGACGTGCGCACAGACGTGCCAGGCTGTCGGCCGAGACCGGTTCGTCACCGCGAACGAGGTTCAGCATCATCCGGCCGCGGTCGGCGATAGTGTTCAGCAGATCAGCGAAGAAAGGGCTGCGGTTCATCGATCCGACCGTCGAAGAGGCGCCTGCGGGAGGGTCCGGAGAGGCATAAGGGTGAGACAGAGAATATGGGACCGCATGTCATGAGCACAAGCGCCCGGCGGCGGTCGACAAATTCCTGACCGGCTGAACGGGACGGCGCGTGGCGCCGTCAGCGTCAGCGTCAGCGTTAGCCGGCCGCCCGGTCGGCCGCTGTCCTGA
>NZ_SUEO01000336.1 GCF_004962925.1 Mesorhizobium sp.
CGGTGATGCGCAGCGTGCCGGTCGGCTCGGTAGCCGCCTGCGCAAGTTCGTCGAAGGCATCCTCGGCCTGCTGCAGGACCAGCAGGCAGCGGGCATGGAATGTCCGGCCGGCCTCGGTCGGATGGACCCGCCGCGTCGTGCGGATCAGCAGCGTCGTTCCGACGTCGCGCTCCAGCCGCGCTACCTGCTGGCTGACGACCGCCTTGGTGATGCCGAGCCGCTCGGCGGCCCGCGTGAAGGAGCCGGCATCGACCACCGCGGCGAAATAGGCCAGCCGGTTCAGGTTCATGCGCGGCTCATGGCAAATGCGACCTCATTGTCAGGCAATGGCATACATTACGTCTATTTTGTTGGCCTTCAATACGCATTCCGACTTTGCCATCTTCCTGGGATCGAGGCTGCGCGGGAGCCGCCCGAATTCCGCATTCCAAGCCCCAGGAGACAATCATGTTCACACGGAGAGCCATCATGAAAACCACCTTCGCCGCCGGCGCCGCTGCAGTCTTTGCTCCCGCCGGGCTTGGCCATGCAGCCGCGACGCTTTCCTGGAAACATTTTCCTGCCGGCGAAAACGGCTTCTTTCGCGCCCCCGTGCTGATCACCGGCGCCTCCGAGGCGCTGCTGATCGATGGCGGTTTCACCTACTCTGACGGCCGGGCCGTGGCCGAAGCGATCAAGGCGACGGGCAAGACGCTCACCACCATCTATGTCAGCCAGTCCGACCCGGACTATTATTTCGGCCTCAAGCCGATCAAGGAGACTTTCCCGCAGGCACGGGTGATCGCCGCAACCGAGACGGTGGCCGCCATCAACGGCAGCGTCGATAAGAAAATCGCCGTTTGGGGACCGCAGCTCAAGGAGAACGGCCCGCAGGCGCTCGCCGATGTCGTCATCCCCGAAGTGTTCGACGGCAAGACGCTCACCGTCGATGGCGAGACCGTCGAGATCGTCAATGCGGAAGGCCTCGCCAACCGGCGCTATCTCTCGGTGCCGTCGCTGAATGCGGTGTTCGGCGGGGTGATGATTTTTTCCGGCGTGCATGTCTGGACCGCCGACACGTCGAGCAAGGAACAGCGCGCCGCCTGGCTCGCCAATCTCGAAAAGATCGCTGCCGCCAAGCCTGAAATCGTCGTGCCCGGCCACATGACGCCGCAGGCCGCCACGGACCTTTCGGGCGTCGAGCATACCAAGGCCTATCTCATTGCCTTCGAGGAAGAACTGGCCAAGGCCAAGGACGCGGCCGCGCTCAAGGGCGCCATGGAAGCCCGCTTCCCCAACCTCGGCATGGGCGTCGCGCTCGACATCGGCTCCAAGGTTGCCACCGGCGAGATGAAGTGGGGCTGAGGGCGGCATCGGGGCGAATGACCCGTCACAGCCAAGCCATTGGACTGATTTCTCGTTGGAAATGAAATGCTGAAACCGGACGTTGGCGATCCTTCCCACCCCCCTCTGTCCTGCCGGACATCTCCCCCGCAAGGGGGGGAGATCGGACGTCGCTTTGGCTTTCGCCAATCGCCCCTACACAACATTCTGAATCCGTCCCCAGGTGCTCTTGGTTCCCCAGATGCCGGAGCGTAGCGCTTCGAGCTGCACAATCTGGCTGTGGTCAACGAACAGATTGATCTCGTTGCCGTAGTTCTTGACGTACCACTCGAAGACCGCCGGGTCCGCGGCTTCGAACATCACCGCTTCCAGCCCGAGCTCGTTGATGATGCGGGCCACCACGTCGGTGCGCCAGGACGTCACGTTTTCGGTGATCCCTTCACTCTCGATCATGATGATGTCGGCGCCGGCATCGAGGGCACGTCGGGCCTGTGCGACCAGCCAGCCGACATCCCTGGTGCCTTCGGCTTCGAGCTCCTTGGCCGATGTGTCGCCACCGGCCCCGAACTGGATTCCGAGCTCCGGCTTGGCCTTGAGCCCGGCCTTTTTCACGGTTTCGACCAGGCGCAGCAGCGCTTCCGTGGGCAGGCTGATGAAGCCCGTGGAGATCTCGATCATGTCGAACCCCAGCGCCTTGGCTTCTTCGATGTAGCGGTCGACGGCGTCGGGGCCGAAGCGGAGGACATTCTCGATCCAGCCGCCGGTCGAGACATAGGCATCGTGATCATGCGCCAGTCTGTTGATGGATTTCACCGCTTCGGGCGGCATCAGGGCGAATGATCCGCCGGCAAACTTGATGCCGTCGATCCAGTTGCCCATGATTTCCAGGACGTCGGCCAGATGGCGCGGCCCATAGGCGCTGTAGTAGGGCCCGCGAATCTCGGTCAGGCCGGTCTTGCGCGGCTTGGCCGAGCGTGCGGCGCGCGGGATGAAGGAGAAGGCTGTGTCGGGCATTTCTGGCCTCGGCGGTCGGTTCTCCTGCGTTAACGATTTGGCCCGCGATCCGATCCCGCGCAAATTGGGCTGGAACCCTTGGCGTCACTGGTTGTTGGCGGGGGAAGGAGGTCTGGGATGCCGCAGATCGCAAACAATGCCGCCGGACGGCCGGTCCGAAGCAGCGCAAAGCTGTTCCTATGCGGCGACGTGATGCTCGGGCGTGGGATCGACCAGATCTTCGCCAATCCGTGCGATCCGCACCTCGCCGAGCGCTATGTCAAATCGGCGACGACCTATGTCGAGCTTGCCGAACGCATTAATGGCCCGATCCCGAGAAAGGTCGACGATGCGTATGTCTGGGGCGATGCGCTCGCCGAATTGGACCGTGAAGCGCCCGACGCGCGGATCATCAATCTCGAGACTAGCATTACCACCAGCCTGTCCTTGGCGCCCAAGGGGATCAATTACAAGATGAACCCCGCCAACATCGGCTGCCTGGCGGCGGCGCGGGTAGACTGCTGCGTGCTCGCCAACAACCACGTGCTCGACTGGGGTGAGCCTGGCCTCGTCGAAACCCTCGATACGCTCCGGCATGCCGGCCTCGCCTATGCCGGGGCCGGCCTTGACGCGGACGAGGCGGCGGCGCCTGCCGTCATCGAACTGGCCGGCGGCGGCCGCGTGCTCGTCTTCGGCTTTGCGCTCGAGACGAGCGGCGTTCCGCCTTCATGGGCAGCCGGAGCCTACAAGCCAGGGGTCAACCTGCTGGCCTCGGCCCGGTCGCTCGCGCAGATCGCCCGATCCGTGGAGGCCATAAAACAGCCTGGCGACCTCGCGGTGGCCTCGATCCACTGGGGCGGCAACTGGGGCTACCAAGTCCCCGCGGAAGAACGCGCGCTTGGCCATGCTCTCATTGATGTTGCAGGTTTCGACGTCGTGCATGGGCACTCCTCGCACCATCCCAAGCCGATCGAAATCCATAACGGCCGGCTGATCCTCTATGGATGCGGCGACTTCCTCACCGACTATGAAGGAATAACCGGCTACGAAACCTTTCGCGGTGAGCTTGCGCTGATGTACCTGCCGCGGTTCGCATTACCGGACGGTACGCTTGTTTCGCTCGACGTCGTGCCGTTCCAGCTCGCCAAGTTCCGGCTAAACCGCGCCTTGCCCGAAGATGCCGCCTGGCTCGCTGCCATGCTTGAGCGCGAGTGCTCGCCTTTCGGCACTCATGTGGCGCTCGAGAACCGTCTCGCTGTCGTCTGGTGAAGCTGGCAGCCTGCGATACTTAGGGTTCAAGCCTCTCAGGTCGTCCTCGGCCGAGCGCACCGTCGGCGCGGGCCTGCAGATAGGCGTAGATGTCGTCGATGTAAGGAGCGACGTTGGGGTCGTCGGCGAAGCCCTGCATGACCGAAGGGCCGATGCGCACGCCGCCGCGAACGTTGCTGCGGAAGACCTCGATGTCGGGCAGCCGGTCGACAAGGGCCGAGGCGAACGTCGAGCCCATGCCGTCGGGGCCGTGGCAGTGATTGCAGCTGCCATGGTAGCGACGGAAGCCGTTGTAGGTTCGCGCATCGACCTTGCCGCCGACAATTCCGTAGAACTTGCCCGCGGCCAGCACAGCTTGCGAAGACGCGCCGAAGCCAGCGGCGACGGTCAAGACGACGACAGACGGGAGGACGAGCCATGGAGACAACGTCTGTCGGCCATGCTGCAGGCTCATCCAGCACCGCCGCAACGCGCATGCCCCCGGATCACGCGACCTTGGATCACTCGATCCCCTCAATCACTCGACCTTGGATCAGTCGACGGCGAGCTTCGGAGAAGAAACCACGATCCCGTCTATTGGCTGCGGGCTGACAACAAGCTTGCCGCCAACACGCGATATCTCGATGATCTGGTCCGACTCGCCCAGCTTGCCCGGTACCGAGAGCGCGACTATCTGGTTCTCGGTCAGTGTCGCGACGAAACGAACGGGCAAGCCAGCCTCGCCCTGAGCGATTGTAGTGACCACCCGATAGCCATCCTCCTGCGGCGTGTA
>NZ_SUEO01000337.1:0-2600 GCF_004962925.1 Mesorhizobium sp.
GACCTGCAGGGCAAGGCGCAAAACGCTCGCATCACGGCAGCAGCGGCGACAGATGAGACCGACATTCGCACTTCGCTTGCCGACAAGATCGAGACCCACCGGGAAACGAGCTTCGACCGAGACCGGCGCGCGGTGCGCGTGCGCGAAACCGTTCGCCTCGGCGCCATCACTCTGTCCGAACGCATGCTGCCGGCGCCATCAGGTGCCGACGCGGATCGCGCCATCCTTGACGCCTTGCGCCAAGACGGGCTGTCGCTTTTGCCGTGGGGCAAGGAAGCGGAAACGCTGCGCCAACGGCTCGGCTGGCTGCATCGCGGCCTCGGCGCGCCCTGGCCCGACGTTTCCAACGCCGCGCTCATCGATAGCCTCGACGACTGGCTGCTGCCGTACCTCTCTGGCGCGGCGTCGTTTGTTGCGATCGACCCGGGCGTGCTTTCGGCCGGCCTCATGGCATTGGTGCCGCACGATCTCCAGCGCAGGATCGAGGCGCTGGCGCCGACCCATTTCGACGCGCCGTCAGGCAGTCGCGTGCCGATCCGCTATGATGGCGAATGGCCGGTGCTGGCGATCCGCGTGCAGGAGCTGTTCGGGCTCGACCGGCACCCTGCCATTGCCAATGGCACCGTGCCGCTGACGCTCGAGCTCTTATCGCCGGCGCACCGGCCTATCCAGACGACACGTGACCTGCCCGGCTTCTGGCGCGGTTCCTGGGCCGATGTGCGGGCCGACATGCGTGGCCGCTATCCCCGGCACGTCTGGCCGGAGAACCCGCTTCTCGCCACCGCCACCAGCCGCGCCAAACCGCGTGGCAGCTGATGCAGCCCGACCATGATCCGATCCTGGTCAACAAGAAGACAGAAACATCTACCGCTTCTCCTTTCCCGGCTATAATCCTTGGTCATGATAAACATCCTGCAGGCGCCCGACTTCCAGCAAAGCCAGCGGCTGCGTCTCAACACGCTGATCAGGCTGCGCTGGCTCGCCATCGTCGGCCAGAGCCTGACGGTGCTCGTCGTCGCCTACGGGCTGAAGTTCCCGCTGCCGGTCAGCCTTTGCTTCGCGCTGATCGCCTGCTCTGCCTGGATGAACCTGTTGCTGACCTTCCGCTATCCGGCAGCGCATCGGCTGACGCCGCTGCCGGCTTTCGCCATCCTGACCATCGACAGCCTGCAGCTTGCCGGCCTGCTCTACATGACCGGCGGCCTCACCAATCCGTTTTCGGTGCTGGTGACCGTGCCCGTGGTCATCTCGGCGACGTCGCTGCCGCTGCGCCTGACCGCCATCCTCGGCGCGCTGGTGATGGTGGCGGCAACCTTGCTGGTCTTCTTCCATCTGCCGCTGCCCTGGTATGAGGGCGCGCCGCTGGAGATGCCGTTCATCTATGTCGCCGGCATATGGATGGCGGTGTTTTCCTCGATCGCCTTCACCGCGATTTACGCCTTCCGCGTGGCCGAGGAAGCTCGCCTGCTCGCCAACGCGCTTGCCGCCACCGAGCTGGTGCTGCAGCGCGAGCAGCACCTGTCGGCGCTGGACGGCCTTGCCGCCGCCGCTGCGCATGAGCTGGGCACGCCGCTTGCCACCATCACCCTTGTTGCCAAGGAGATGGAGAAGGCGCTCCGCAACGATCCGAAATACGGTGAGGACGTGACGCTGCTGCGCTCGCAGAGCGAGCGTTGCCGCGAAATCCTCAAACGCCTCACCAGCCTGTCGTCCGAGGGCGAGGCGCATCTTTCCCGTCTGCCGCTGACCTCGCTGGTCGAGGAGATGACGGCGCCGCACCGCGATTTCGGCATCTCGATCAAGCTTCGCCCCGGCGAGCGCATCGGCCCCGAACCGGTAGGGCGGCGCAATCCCGGCGTCATCTACGGCCTCGGCAATCTGGTCGAGAACGCCGTCGATTTTGCCCGCAAGGCCGTCACCGTGCGCTGGAGCTGGAACGAGGCCGCCGTTACTTTCTCGATCACCGACGACGGGCCGGGTTTCCCTCCCGAAATCATTGACCGCATCGGCGAGCCCTATATGTCGACACGCCAGGGCACCGAGGCCGGCGGCGGCCTGGGCCTGGGGCTTTTCATAGCCAAGACCTTGCTGGAACGCTCGGGGGCTACGCTTGATTTCCGCAATTCAAACGAGCCGGGCGAGGGCGCCATCGTGCAGATATCGTGGCCACGCAGCGTCTTCCTCAATCCTGAATCGGCTTCGGCCACCATGTTTGACACGGCTTGAATTGGACAATAGCGCTCCAAAACTATATTTGCGTAAAAATCGGGCAGCAGGAATTTAGAAGACGATGAACGGCGACGAAACGATTGGCGCAATGGTTGAAGGCGAGGACACCTCGCTGTTGATCGTCGACGATGACAAGCCATTCCTCACGCGGCTTGCCCGCGCCATGGAAACCAGAGGTTTCGTGGTCGAGACGGCCGAGAGCGTCGAGGAGGCGGTGGCCAAGGCGCGCGCCAACCCGCCCGCCTATGCGGTGGTCGACATGCGGCTCGCCGACGGCAATGGCCTCGATGTCGTCGCCGCCATCCGCGAGAAGCGCGACGACGCCCGCGCCATCATCCTCACCGGCTACGGCAACATCGCCACCGCGGTGA
>NZ_SUEO01000337.1:2610-4301 GCF_004962925.1 Mesorhizobium sp.
ACGGCGGTGAAGTTGGGAGCAATCGACTATCTGTCGAAGCCGGCCGATGCCGACGACATTTTCGCCGCCCTTACCCGCACCGCTGGCGAACGCGCCGCACCGCCCGAAAACCCGATGTCGGCTGACCGTGTGCGCTGGGAGCACATCCAGCGCGTTTACGAAATGTGCGACCGCAACGTCTCCGAGACCGCGCGCCGGCTCAACATGCACCGCCGCACGCTGCAGCGGATACTCGCCAAGCGCGCCCCGCGCTGACGGAGCATCGGACCCAAAAGTGGGAACCGGTTTTGGGGGAATCCGATGCTCGAACGAGCTGGCTGACTGACAGGCTGCTTGCCTCATTGCCGGGGCTTGCGCATCATCCTGCGAAGTGATTCCGTCCGACCGGGAACATGAGAGGCGACATGCAGGACCAGAAGCAGCGGCCGGTCTCCATCTTTCGCGAATTCCTCGACAGCGAGGCCGCAGGCGGCATCATCCTGATGGCAGCCGCGGCGCTTGCCCTGATCGTCGCCAATTCGCCGCTGTCCCAGGCCTATTTCGCCGCCCTTCACGCCTATCTGGGACCGCTCAGCGTATCGCACTGGATCAATGACGGCCTCATGGCCGTGTTCTTCCTGCTGGTCGGCCTGGAGATCAAGCGCGAGATGCTGGACGGACAGCTCTCGACCTGGCCGCGGCGCGTCCTGCCCGGCGTCGCCGCCGCCGGCGGCATGCTGGTGCCGGCACTTGTCTATGTCGCCATCAACCGCGGCAACCCAGCCGCTCTGTCCGGCTGGGCGATCCCGACCGCCACCGACATCGCGTTTGCGCTCGGCGTGCTGTCGCTGCTCGGCAGCCGCGTGCCGGGGTCGCTGAAGGTATTCCTCACCGCGCTCGCCATTATCGACGACCTTGGCGCCGTCGTCATCATCGCCGTGTTCTACACGAGCGGCCTGTCGCTCGCCTATCTCGGCGCCGCCTTCGCGGTCATCGCTCTGCTCATCGTCCTCAACCGCATGCAGGTGCTGACGCTGCTGCCCTATCTCGTGCTTGGTGCCGTTCTGTGGGTGCTGGTGCTGAAGTCAGGCGTCCATGCCACGCTCGCCGGCGTGGCGCTGGCGCTGACCATACCCCTGAAGGTCACTCCGGGCATCGGGCACGATCTCGACCATTCGCCGCTGCATCGGCTCGAACACGGCCTGCATAACATCGTGCCGTTCTTCGTCATCCCGATCTTCGGCTTTGCCAATGCCGGCGTCTCGTTGGCCGGCCTGAGCGCTGCCGCCCTAGTCGAGCCGCTGACGCTGGGCGTCGCCGCCGGCCTCGTCGCCGGCAAGCTGGTCGGCGTATTCGGTTCTTCCGCGCTTGCCATCCGGCTCGGCTTTGCCGACCTGCCGGTCAATGCCGGCTGGCTGCACATGGTCGGCATTTCGCTGCTCTGCGGCATCGGCTTCACCATGAGCCTGTTCATCGGCCTGCTCGCTTTCGCCAACAACGTCGAGCTGCAGGACGCCGTCAAGGTCGGCATCTTGGCCGGATCCTTCATCGCCGCGATCCTCGGCGCCGGCGTGCTGCTGGTCGCGCCGGCTGCGAACGGGGCGGAAGAGGGGGAGGAGTAGAGCCGTCGGCGAAGCTGCCGATCTCCCCCCTTTGCGCAGGGCTATCGCATATGAGTGATGGCATTGATGAGGTAGTCGTCATTCCAGGCG
>NZ_SUEO01000338.1 GCF_004962925.1 Mesorhizobium sp.
CCTCCGAGCGCGGGCTTTTCCCTGGTTAGTCGTGTCCACCAAGCTCGCTGGTTGCTCGCTCCGGTCTTCGCCGCCTCCATCACGTTCCTGGCGATTGGAATGATCGTTAGCTAGGGACCACCGGACTTTGACGATCGGCCCGAAGAACGAAATCTGCGCAGCCTACGTCCCTTCCTGCGCTGATAAGGGACCACCGCCATTCCTCGATTTGGCGGGTGGTCCGCAATTACAAACTGACCAAGTCCGCCCAGATGAGGCCTGTCGGCGGTCCAATAGCGAGGGCGGCGGGCACCACCTCACATCATATCTTCAGCAACCCCGTCGAATTCCTTGAGGCCTACGCTTGGCGGCTTCTGTTTATGAAGTCCCTGTTCAGTTGCCGCCGCCTTGAAGGCGGCGAAGGCAGCTTGATGAGTGCAATGTCCCGCCAGGCATTCCTCGATCATGCGGATTGCTTCAAGTCGGGACGGTCTATCCATGGATGGCCATGGTTGCTGAAGCGCTTTCGCAGCGTCGGCTATCGACGCAATTACCATCGATTTGTCATTCAGTGAGATTGTAATTGGAATGAACGCCGTCATTTTTGTCGCTCGCCAAGGATTGAAGGCGGTTAAACGCGAAGACATGGCGGTGGTTGCATCATCGTTAATTCAGAGCGTCGATGCCCAATGCCATTGAGGCTGAACAGGCCTTGCTAGGGGCTGGACGTCCGAAGAGCCTTGGTCGTTCCATGAACGAGAGACGCCCGCGCCCCCACGGAGGGGAAGGACGCGGGCTGATCGGGAGGGGACACCGATCTCGCAACATTGGTTCCCAGGAGCGAATGCTGCAGGAGGCGAACGTACTGCCCATGCCAGTGTTCCATACAGAAACAAAAAAACCCGCCGCACAGGAGAGCGATGGGGCGATCAAAGCGGTCACCGAGCGCGGGGTGGACGGGCTTTGCTCGGTTCGCGGATCGTGAAAGATCATAGGCGCGTCGGCGGGGCTGCGTCCACCAACCGGCTGTTGGAATGTTTCAACAGCTATGCCGTCATCCCGGATCGTTGCCGGCCACAACCCGACGATACCGGAAATGATTGCGGATGTGGTTGTTGAAATAGCGACCCTTGGCGAAGGCCGCTTTGAATGCGGCAAACGTCTCTGCCGGCACGTCCTCAAACTCATATCGGTTCCCGCTGACCACGAACGAGATCGAAAGGATGCGGCGCTCCGGCGAAACCTCTTTACGAATTCCTGATCGGGCGGACGCAACGTCGCGTTGGAACATTCAGCTTATCCTTGTAGACCACTCATCTATCTGCCGTTCTGCCTCTTCTTTGGCGATCCCATATCGCTCCTGAATGCGTCCTACGAGTTGATCTCGATTGCCCTCGATGCGATCAAGGTCATCGTCGGTGAGGTCACCCCATTGCTCCTTGGCCTTGCCTTTGAACTGCGTCCATTTTCCCTTGATTTGATCCCAATTCATGGGTTCCTCCTTTATTATCCCGTTGCTTTGCCGGGCACTTCCCGAAGCATCCTTCCCGCCTCGAAGGCCCCGGATCTTCTGGTGCGATAACTGTTCTCGGGAATGAACATTAGCGACCGCTGAAGGTTCCATTGCCTGCGAGAAAAACGGCCGCGACTAAACTGCGTCTTTCACTGAAGCCATGGTCGACCGGTTATCCCGATCGGCATCGTTGCGGGGACATCGGCGGCAGTCGCCGGGTCAGTTGCTCCTGCGCGCGCCGTCCACTTGCCCCTAGGTTTCCGGATATTCACCCAAACAGATTGCCCCGATGATGGCCCAGAAAGATCATGTCGAAATTATATCTGGCTGGCAGGCATCGTCGCTCGACAAGTCTACGGAACAGAACTCCCCCAACGACATTATTAGATCGTCGTTGATAACGCACGGGAGGTTTCCATGGGTCGCGGTATCTTGCTCTGGCTGCTCGGTGTTCCCATTCCGATAATCATTCTCATCATGCTTTTCGCGCGGTAGGAGGCTGTGATGCAGTCAACCCTCTTGGCCGCCGATGTTTCCGCGTCGACGGAATCCTCGGCCCCTGCTGTGAATTGGGGTCCGATAATCGCCGGCGCCTTCGCCGCGTCTACCCTCACTTTCATCCTGATGCTGCTCGGCTCGGGACTCGGCCTCACGATGGTATCGCCATGGTCAGGCGCGGGTGTCTCGGTCACCACGTTCGCGGCGTCCACCGCCGTGTGGCTGGTGGTCGTGCAGTGGCTGTCATCGGGGGTTGGCGGCTATCTTGCCGGGCGGCTTCGCACCAAATGGGTGGGTATCCACACAGATGAAGTTTTTTTCCGCGACACCGCCCACGGCTTCCTGGCTTGGGCGCTGGCCACGCTGCTTGTCGCCGGTGTGTTGGGCTCGGCACTTTCTGCGGTATTGGGCTCAGGCGTTCAAGCCGCTTCGACCGTCGCCTCGGGTGCCGCGATGGGTGCTTCGGCCGGCGCCTCCGCCAATGCCAGCGGAGCGATCGACAACACGACATCCTACTTCGTGGATTTGCTTTTTCGGCCGGCCGACCCCAGCAAGCTTGCGGGGGCCAATCCGCAAAACGACGCCGCAGTGGCCGCGCAGGCCTCGCGCATCCTGGTCGCCAGTGCGGCTGCAAGCGAGGTCTCGGCAGACGATAATGCCTATTTGACGAAACTTGTGGCCGCGCGGACCGGGCTCTCGGAAGCTGATGCGAAGGCGCGTGTCGATGGGATGATCGCTAAGGTAAAGGACGAAAAGGTAAAGGCCCAGCAGGCCGCCGACACAGCTAGGAAAGCCAGCGCGACGTTCGCACTTCTTGGCGCACTGTCGCTGATCGTCGGTGCCTTCATCGCAAGCACCGCAGCAGCGCTTGGCGGCCGACAGCGCGACGATGAGGAAGCACTCTATCTTTCGAACCGATAACAAGCCCCGGCCTGATCGGCCCGCGTCTCCGAGAGGCGCGGGCCTTTTGCGCGCGGCGATCTTCGATGGGCGCGAACCAAAGGCATCTACCCCTTTGCGCTGATCGTCATCTATTTTTGCCGTGGGTCTTGCAAGCCGATGCCGATCTGCCGGTAGCGGCCAGCACGACGTTCCAAGACGGCTTCGGCGAGCGAACGGGCAACGTTGCGAATCTCCTCCTGAATTGCTTCGTTGGCGTCGAGTTCCTCATGACTCGTGGCATACGGCTTCCAGTAACCGATATAGCGGTCGAGTTCCGCATTAGGCCCTGCCGGCGACAACTTCATAAAGCGTAGCCAGTCAGCAATGGAACGCCGCACGTTCTCTGCACCGTCTACATCACCGTGCACGATCACAGAAAACAGCCGGCCGGCCAAATGGCGCGGATAGTCCCACCCGGCTAGCTCCACCTCTTTTGCCTTTGTCGCGTCCTTGCCTCGTGTCAGCGAGGGGTCGGGGTTTCCTCCATCGGCGCAGACAAGCCTGTCCATCATGAGTTTGACGGGCGAGGAAACCTGATACCAATTCACCGGCGTGATTATCATTATCCCATCGGCGGCAACCCACATCGGGTAGATTTCGCTCATCCAATCCTGAACCTGGCCGAGCGAATGGTTAGGATAGCAAGAACAAGGCCAGTGGCAGAGTGCGGCGGCCGTCGAAAAGCACGCCTTGCAGGGATGAATGTTCCTCCCGTATTCGGACGCAATTCGCGATAGATCAAGGATTTCGACGGCAAGCTTCGCTTCAGTCTCGATGGTTTCACGAGCGATTTCGGCGAGACGGAAGCTCTTCGACATTTCGCCGGGACAAGTATGCTCGCTGCGCGATGAGCCATTGATGATCAACAGACGTGGCGGGACCGTCAGATCCTCGTACCGCCGCTGGGCCTGTAGCACCGCTTCGTGCGCCGCAATCCAATCGACTGAGAGATCGTAGTCGGGGTCGCTAAACGCAGAGCCGGCTTTTCTAGTGATCGGGCTCTTGCGGGATTCCGCATAGGCCTCCCACGCGATCGACGCGATGCGCTCGATCGAAGCGGTTAGTGGTTGGAACGCCGGGTCGACGAATTGCTGTTTGTACCGCGCTTTGAACTCCTCCTCATTCAATTTGGGACTAGGCATGCCTTTCCGGGGCGTCGGGGTCCTCCCGACGGACTTGTCGACGAGACGAGGCATTTGCGTATTCCTTCGCCAATTTCATCCAGGAACGCGCGCTACGTCCTAACCGTTGCAACGTCGCGATATTATGCGGTTCCTCGCGAGGTCCCG
>NZ_SUEO01000339.1 GCF_004962925.1 Mesorhizobium sp.
GGCAAGAAGGAAACACCCGCCCGTGAGCCTGCCCCGCAGGCCGAGCCGCTTCCCACTCCAACCGACCGGCAAGCGGCTCCTGCCGAGGGCGAACAGCCTTTGGACCAGGCGAGAAAGCGTGGCAAGAAGCCTATCGGCGAACAGCCGGTGACAGGAGAACAGCCCTCAACCGGCGAGCAGCCCGCCGAGGGCGAACAGGCCGCGCCCGCCGAAGGAGAAGGTCCGGCCCAGGGCGAGGCTCCCGTGTTCGACAGCCAGAAGGATGCCGTGCGCAAGCGCCGGGGCGGCAGGGATAATGCGCAAGAGACGGCCCGGCCGGACGACCAAGATGGCGGTCGGCCCGCCCAACAGAACGGCGAGCAGGCGGAAGCCCCGAAGCCGGCTCCGGTCGACCAGGGACTGCCGCCCACCGACGACAGGGCGGCGCAACAGGAGCTCAAGCTTGAGAGGATGGTTCCGGTGACGGAGGAAAAGGGCAAACGCGTTGAGCGTGCGCCCGACGACGGGGACATTCGCCGCCGTCCACGCCCGCGCGGGGTCGACGTCGTCAGGGAACTCGGCGACCGCGTTATCCTCCAGTTCAACAACCAGACGATCGTCGAAAGCGACGATGCCCCGCGCATGCACCGTGGCGCCAGGAACGTCTACTATGAGGAGCTGTCGGGCGATCGCACCCGGGAGATCGTCGAGCGTGACAACGGAATCCAGATCGTCACCATCCGCAATCGCTACGGTGATGTCATCCAGCGTTCACGCATCGCGCCCGACGGACGCGAATATGTGCTGAGCTATGTCGACGAGCGGTACTATGATGACGATAGCGACTGGCGCGATCCGGGCGACGACCTGCCGCCGATTCGGATCGACATTCCGCGCGAGGAGTACATTCTGGATTCCGAAGAGGTCGATGATCCGGAGGACTACTACACCTTCCTCGAACAGCCGCCGGTGGAGAGGGTGCAGCGCCTCTACTCGATCGACGAGGTCAAGCGCTCGGCCCGCGTGCGCGACATCGCCCGCCGCATCGACCTAGACACGCTGAACTTCGAATTCGGTTCAGCCTCGATCCCCGACACCGAGGTGCAGAAACTGGAAGGCGTCGCCAGCGCCATGGAGAAGCTGCTTGAGAAGAACCCGGCGGAAACCTTCCTGATCGAAGGCCATACCGATGCCGTCGGCAGGCCGGAGGCGAACCTCGCTCTATCCGACCGTCGCGCGGAGGCCGTCGCCGAAGCCTTGACCAATGCTTTCAGCATCCCGCCGGAGAACCTGACGACACAGGGTTATGGCGAGGAGTATCTCAAGGTCAACACGTCGGAGCCTAACCGCGAGAACCGTCGCGTCGCCATCCGCCGCATCACCTCGCTGGTGGCGCCGGTCGCCAGCGCGAATTAACTCGCAATTCCAGAAACGTGAACTGGTTTCTGGACTCTATACAGGAAGAAATAGCCCACCCGGTTTCACCGGGATGGGCTATTTCGGGCAACGAGCCGAGGTTGAAGGCGAATGTACGTCGCGATTTTAACCAGGCATTGAATCGCGAGGTCGTCCACCCCAGATTCTGGATAGGGCTTCCCTGCCCCGTCCCGACTCCAGCGGGACACATGAGCCCCGCCGGTACCCCCTCGCCGGCGGGGCTTTTGTTTCCAGCCTCTAGAGAAACCACACCTTACCCGAGCCCTGGACAATTCCTCACGGTGGCCCTCCGCCTCAAAGCCAAGAAGGCCGAGGAGTGAGAACCGCGTCCGCTGCCGTCAGTAGATACTTTTGATGTCGGTTTCGGAATTCGCAAACACCTCGTCGGGCACGAAGAAATCGCCGGCAAGCGGGCCTGTCGCGCCCGGCGCATAGATCGAAAAATCGCTGACGCCCTCGGCGCGCAGCACCTCCTCGTCGATGTAGAAATTGCCGGTCGCCTCGCGCGACGGCCTGAGCAGGATCGCATGCGCGGCGTCGGCCATGATGTCGGGCGAACGGCTCATCGCCGCCACCGTCGCTCCGCCCAGGAGATTGCGCACCGCTGCCGTATCGATCGTCGAGATCGGCCACAGCGAATTGACAGCTACGCCGTCTCTGGCGAACTCCGCGCTCATGCCCAGCGTGCACATCGACATGCCGAACTTGGCCATCGTGTAGGCGACATGGTTCTTGAACCATTTGGCCTTCATGTCGAGCGGCGGTGCCAGATTCAAGATGTGAGGATTGTCAGCCAACTTCAGGTGCGGAATGCACATTTTGGAAACCAGGAACGTGCCGCGCGTGTTGATCTGGTGCATCAGATCGTAGCGCTTCATGTCGGTTTCCAGCGTGCCGGTGAGCTGGATGGCGCTGGCATTGTTGATGCAGATATCGATGCCGCCGAATTTTTCGATGGTCCCGGCAACCGCCTCGGCCACCTGCCCCTCCTCGCGTATGTCGCATAATACCGGCAACGCCTTGCCGCCGGCCTGCTCGATCTCCTGCGCGGCCGTATAGATCGTGCCCGGCAGCTTTGGATGCGGCTCTGCGGTCTTGGCCGCGATCGTCACATTGGCGCCATCGCGCGCAGCGCGCAGGGCGATCGCCAGCCCGATGCCACGCGACCCGCCGGAGATGAACAGCGTCTTTCCCTTGAGCGACATGTCTTCCGCCTTCCTTGCAACATCACAGGCGCGATCCTTGCGCGGCGGTTGCGTGCCGCGCAAGGCCCAACACGCCGGATGTGCGTTACGCTGCGTCGGTTTGGAAGGACAAGTTAGACTAGCACCAGCCCTTGCCGCATGGCGATGGCGATCGCGTCGGTGCGGTTGGCCGCACCGAGCTTGATCAGGATCGCCGCGACGTGGAACTTCGCCGTGTGCACGGAAATGTTCAAGCGCCGCGCGATCACCTTGTTGGGCGCGCCCTCGGCCAGCAGTGCCAGCACTTCGCTCTCGCGCGGCGAAAGCGCTGGCCTGGCAGTTCCATCGTCGACCGGCTCCTCGTCCAGCGGGTCGCCGTCATGGAAGGCGAAATCATCATCATGTCTTCCAGGCACGCGGCGGCCGCCGCCTGAAATCCTGTAACCCGCCGCGGCAAGCCGGACGGCAGCGGCGATCAACAGGTCGTCAGCCGCCGCCGGCAGGACGGCGAAAAGATTGTCGTCTGGCGGCTCGTGGCCGGTCCGCCGGGACAGCAGCACCCGAGGTATGGCGGGATCGATAGCCAGGCCTCGCAGGTTCCGCTCGTCGACGACAGCGACGTCCGCTCGCTCGCCGCCGTCGCTGCTGCCGGCCGTGACAGGCAGCAGATCCCCGCTCGTGGCGAGCGTGGAAGACAGGTGCTCGGCATGTGCCGCATCGCCAAGCGCGATCAGCACGGTCAGCCGCCGCTCCGCCACCACGCCATCCGCGTTCCTGTCCCTTATGATCGCCTCAACAGCCATCGATCCTCTCAGCTCAGCGGCTTTTCGCCGATGGTCAGCACGACATCGCGCTGTTCACCGCCGCGGACCACGCCGAGCGTCACCGACGCGCCGGCGCTGTCCGGCCCGAGCCTGCGGATCAGCTCGCGCGGACCGTGCACGGCCTCGCCGTTCCACGACACGATGATGTCCCCGAGATGCAGGCCGGCGGCTTTTGCCGGGCCATTGTCGTCGAGGCTCATCACCATGGCGCCATGCGAGTCGCCGCTGCGGATCGGGTGCAGGCCGGCGCCGAGATAGCCGCGCGCGACATGGCCCTTCTCGCGCAGCGTCGCCACCGCCCGTTCGATCGTCTCGTAAGGCATGACCAGCGCCCGCCGGCGCGGCCCGAACAGGAGCATCCCGATCAACGCGCCCTTGGCGTCGAGCACCGGGCCGCCCTCGAACCGGCCGCCGGCATTGACGGCCAGATTGATGCGCCTGTCGATCGTGCCGCCGCGCATCGAGCGCCAGGCCGGACCGACCTCACCGACCGTGCCGAATGCGGCGAGCGTCGCACCGTCGCTATTGCCCACGGCGATGGCCAGATTGCCCGGCCGCACCGCGCCCGACTTGGCCAGCGGCGGCACGTCCGGCGCGCCGGTCGGCTTCAAAAGTGCGGTGCCAGTCGATGGATCGCGGCCGACTAGCTCAACCTTCACCTTATCGCCCGAAGAAAGCGTCAGCTCGATCTCTTCGCCGGCCTCCACCGCCTCCTCGGCAGTGACAAAATAGCCGTCGCGCCAATGGAAGGCGGTCGCCGTGCGGTGCTGATGCG
>NZ_SUEO01000033.1:0-17557 GCF_004962925.1 Mesorhizobium sp.
CCCCGACCAACATCAATGTCGGGCGCACGATGCGAAACAGCCATGGTCGCCGGATTGCGCTCAGGCGTCCCAAGCAGGGGGAGCTTGATGCGATTGCGGAGGAACTCGCAATCCTGGAGGCAGAGCCCGCGAGCGCGGTGGCGCGCCAGCGCATTACGGCGTTGCGGGAAGAGCTTGAGCGACTTGAGCGCCGCCGCAAGCGCATCGCCTATGTCGACCCGGTCGACATCCGCTTCAACCGTTTCGACTTCCGGCCCGTGCCGAATGCCAACGCGGTCATGTTCTGTCTCATGGACGTATCCGGCTCGATGGGCGAGCGCGAGAAGGATTTGGCCAAACGCTTCTTCGTGCTGCTGCACCTGTTCCTGAAACGGCGCTACGATCGCACCGAAATCGTCTTCATTCGCCATACGCACGAGGCGCAGGAGGTGGATGAGGAAACCTTCTTCTACAATACGCAAAGCGGCGGTACGGTCGTTTCCACGGCGCTCGAAGAGATGCACCGCATCATCCAGCAGCGTTATCCCAGCAACGAGTGGAACATCTATGCCGCCCAGGCATCGGACGGCGACAATTTCGTGACCGATTCCGAGCGCTGCATAGGCCTCATGGACAGCCAAATCATGCGCCTGTGCCAGTATTTCGCCTATGTCGAGATCATCGACGAACGCGAGAGCCATATTTTCGGCAGCACCGACAATGGAACCTCGCTCTGGCGCGCCTACAATGCTGTCAACCAGAGATGGCCGAATTTTCAGATGAGCCGCATCGCCAACGCAGCCGACATCTATCCGGTCTTTCGCCAGCTTTTTGCCAGGCAGCCGGCCTTCCAGAAGAGCGCTTGAGGGTGAGCTGATGGCGAACCAAACCGGCAAATTCGGCCAGACCAGCAAATCCGGCCAAGCCAGCAAATCAGGTTTGCTCTTTTCAGGGTCCGACTGGGATTTCAAGACATTGTCGCGCGCCTACGAAGCGATCGAGGCGCTCGCGATCGAAGAGCTTCACCTCGACGTCTATCCGGTGCAGATGGAGATCATCTCGTCCCAGCAGATGCTCGACGCCTATTCCTCGGTCGGCATGCCGCTGATGTATCGCCATTGGTCCTTCGGCAAGCATTTCCTCTATCAGGAACTGCTCTATCGCAAAGGCGGGCGGGGGCTCGCCTATGAACTGGTCATCAATTCCAATCCTTGCATCGTCTACCTGATGGAGGAAAACACCATGGCCCTGCAGGCCCTGGTGACAGCCCATGCAGCGCTTGGCCATAATCATTTCTTCAAGAACAATCATCTGTTCCGGCAGTGGACGGATGCCAGCGCGATCCTGAGCTATCTTGATTTCGCCAAAGGCTACATTGTCCGTTGCGAGGAGCGGCACGGCGTGGCCGCAGTGGAGGCGATCCTCGACTCGGCCCACGCGCTGATGGAGCAGGGTGTGTTCAGATACCATCGGCCGCCGAAGCTGTCGTCGGAAAGGCAGCGCGAAGGCATTCGCGAGCGCCTAGAGTACGAAGAGCGTTCCTACAACGACCTGTGGCGCACGCTCCCGCGTTCGAAGGACGGGACCAAGGCCAGCGAAACGGACCTCGGCATGGCGGAGCGGAAGAAAACGCTCAAGCTGCCCGAGGAGAACCTGCTCTATTTCCTGGAAAAAAACAGCCTGGTCCTGGAGCCTTGGCAACGTGAAATCATCAGGATCGTCCGCGTCGTCGCGCAATATTTTTATCCGCAGCGGCAAACGCAGGTGATGAATGAAGGTTGTGCCACCTTCGTGCACTACACACTCATGAACATGCTGTTCGATCGCGGCCAGATCACCGAAGGCGCGATGCTGGAAATCCTGCGCAACCATTCGAACGTGATTTTCCAGCCGGCGTTCGACGATCCGCGGTTTTCCGGCATCAATCCGTATGCCTTGGGCCTCGACATGATGCAGGACATCCAGCGCATATCGACTGAGCCGACCGCCGAGGATCGTGACTGGTTCCCCGATATAGCCGGCAACGGCAATTGGCGCGAAACTCTGCTCGACGCGTGGGCGAACCATCGCGACGAATCTTTCATCCGCCAGTATCTGAGCCCCGCTCTGATGCGGAAATGGCGGTTCTTCATCCTCGCCGATGCCGCTAGCGAACCGCATTACGAAGTCGCGTCGATACACAATGAGCGTGGCTACGAAAAGATTCGCGCCGGGCTCGCCCACAGCTACGACATCGGCGCCAGCCGGCCGGATATCCAGGTGGTGGATGTCGACCTGCTCGGCGACCGACAGTTGCGACTGGAGCACAAGGTGAAGAACGGCATCGTGCTGGAGGAGGCCAGTCGCGACGCCACACTGCGCCATATCCGTCGCCTGTGGGGCTATGAGGTCAGCCTGGCGGCGATCGATGCGCAAACGGGCGGCACACTCAATGAACGCTCGACCAGCCAAATCGTGGAATAACCAACCGGACGGCCGGCGAGCGGTACAGCCAATCGCTGCAAGGTCCGCGCCGTTTCGCCATGCGTCAGCCCAGCCTCTCGTGATCAGGCTTGCTGTGGGTCCGATGCCCTGGCCGTAGGACCCGGGAAGGTCGGTTCCGTCGGAATCTCGGGTGGTGTACCGGGAGGAATTTCGACCGGCTGCCTTTCCGGGCTGGGAACGGGATCAGGCGAAGGCGGAGGAACGCCCGGAGGCTCATTCGGCGGAGTTTCCGGCGGAGCAGGTGGCCGGGCAGGCTCAGGATTGGGGTTATCCGGTATCGGCACGGGATTGTTCGGATCAGGATCGGTCATGTCCGTTCCTTGAGGAGGATCACCCTGGGATGTTCCTCTGAGGAGGATCACCCTGAGATGACAACCATCGTGCCCAACGATGGTTCCCTGCCGTCACGGACGTGGCCATTTTGGTGAAGTCCGATCTGGCATGGAAGGAGGGCGAATGACAAATTCGGCGCGGTTCAATGCCGGCAGCATTGGAAATGGAGCCGCGCCTTCATCTTCGTCATCTTTACCGGGTCGGGCAGCACTCTATGTACGCTGCGTATTGCGAGGCACGGTTCAGGGAGTAACGGCATGCGCGCATTCATGATTGTCACCCTTCTTCTTCTCGCAATCACGATGGCGCTCTCGCTCGCACATGCGTTGGAGTTGCCCGGCAAGTTGCGCCTCAAGGAGGCCACCTACAAATCTGTGCAGGCGATCTACTATCCCGGTTTCACGATCGGTGGGTTTGCCGAGATCGGCGGCATCATTGCGCTCGCCATCCTGCTCTACCTGACGCCTTATCCAGGCGCTCGATTCTGGTGGACCTTGGCGGCCCTCGTCTTCTTGGTGGCGGAACATGCGACCTATTGGTTGGTCACGCATCCCGTCAACAATTTCTGGGTGCAGGATGTTGCAGTGTCGAAACCAGCCGCGAGGTTTTTTTCAACGCTCCCTCGGAAGCAAAGCGGCGACTGGAGAGACTTGCGCGACGTTTGGGAAGCCTCGCACGTCGCCAGGGCAGGCCTGGCGATGCTGAGCCTGATCTCAATTGCCGTCGCCGCGACATTTTTTGCTGGGAATGAATAGCGCGAAAGGATGCGCAGCGACGCTACTTGTTCGTCCGCATCTTTTGCCTTGGATTGATCCCGCCAAGGGCGTTCGTGTCGTTCTCGACATCGCCTTCGATCGTGTTTTCGCCTTCGAGCACGAGTTCGTCGCCTTCCTTGATCGTGCCCTTGGAGGTCCCGATACCAGGATTGTTCCTCAGATCCGCATCGCTCGGCTTTTTCCATTTTGGATGTTTGGTTCCGCTCATGGCACAACTCCTTCGAAAAGGGTCCTGTTCTAGAAACAGCAGGGCGCGACGAATGTTCCGCCGTAATTCACCTTGACGCGGCCGCGTCCTAAAGCCCGAACGGATAGGTGTCGGGAACGCCCGTTCCGACATGCTCCGGCCCAAGCGGCGTCACCGCGGCGGTCTCGTCAAACCAGACGAACGCGTCAAATTGCTGGGAAAGAGAGGCATCCGCATAATGGCTGCGCAGCTCGGTTTCCGGCCGATAGATCACGCCGATGAAGCGCTCCAGCCGACGCTCCAGAAGCCGTTCGCGCAACGTACCGTCGCGCTTGATGTCGAGCAGGAAACGCGAGACGCCGCAGTCGTGGCAAAGCCGCTCGTAGCTATCGCTATGGGAAGGCCGCACCCGCTTGATCTCCATCTCGCCGTCCCAGTCGGAAGCAGCGGCCACTGTCCCGGAATGCGTGCCGAGCCCGATCAAGGCTGCCTCGTCGCCGAAGCGCTGGCGGCAGAGTTGGCCTATGTTCACTTCGTCCCGGACAATTCCCATCTCGGTATAGCGAGCGTCGCCAATATGGGAATTATGCGCCCACACGACCGCCTTGGAGTTCGGTCCGCGGGCTTCCAGCAGATGCTCGAGCGTCTCGAACATATGGGTGTCGCGCAGGTTCCAGGACTGCGCACCGCCATAGTACATGATCCGATAGTAGCGTTCTGCGGAAGCGATCAGCCGGGCATTCTGGGTGGCGTCCAGAAAATCGACACCGTCCTGCTGCGCGTAGTGGAGCTGTTTGGCAAGCAGTTCGCGGCATTGTTGAAGCACCGCTTGCTCGCATTTCTCGTACCCCGATGTGAGCGCGACACGGCCATAGGTGGATGGCTCGTTTTGCCAGGGCGTCAGGCAGCCATAGCGTTCCCGTGCGATTTTTGCTGCCTGCGGATCGACCCGGTCGAGATATTGCAGAACCGCGGCGATCGATCCGCTCATGTTGTAGATGTCGAGGCCATAGAACCCCGCCAGTCGGGACGATATCCTGATCCTTTCATTGTGTTGTCGCATCCAGTCGACGAACGCCGCAACGTCCGTGTTGCGCCACATCCAGGTGGGAAACCGCTGGAACGGCGGATCGGCGTCAGCCCGTGACGACCGATGGCGGACGTAGCGATCGATCGCCGCTGCATCAGGCCAGTCAGCCTCGACTGCGACGATGGTGAAGCCGTGCTTCTCGATGAGCCTGCGGGTGATCGCCGCGCGGGCCCGGTAGAACTCCGACGTGCCATGGCTCGCTTCACCGAGCAGGACGACGCGCCGGTCACCAAACCGGTCGAACAATTCGCCGAACGCCGGATCGTCTAAATCCGGCAGTGGTTCGGCCGCCGCCGCGATCATCTCCGGCAGACTCTGCGTGCGGGTGCGTCCGGACGGACGATCCGCGATACGGCTGCCGTTCTCGGGCCAGCCCTGCTCGCCGATGAGCGGGACAAACCGCACGCCGCCGAAATCCTCCTCGCTGTAAGTTGCAGCGCCGGTTCGGGTGACCTTGAGAAGGCGCTGATCATGCGGTTCGTCGCCGACCGGGATGACGAGTCTGCCGCCGACGTCGAGTTGTTCCTGAAGGGCAAGCGGCGCACCGGGTCCGCCGGCAGCGACCAGAATGGCGTCGAAGGGCGCTGCGTCGGGCCAACCCTTGGTGCCATCGCCGGTGCGGACTTCGATATTGTCATAGCCAAGCTCTTCGAATCGCTGTTTCGCCGTTTCGGCCAATCCAGCGTGGCGTTCGATCGTGTAAACGCGTTCGACGATCCGGCTCATCACGGCAGCCGCGTAGCCTGAGCCGGTGCCAACCTCCAGGACATGGTCTCCCGGTCCGATCTCTGCCATCTCGATCATCAAGGCGACGATGTAGGGCTGCGATATCGTCTGACCCTCGGCGATCGGCAGCGGCCCGTCCTCGTAGGCGAATTCTTCAAAGCCGGGTGCGACGAAGGCCTCGCGCGGAACCTCACGCATCGCTTCCAGCACCTCGCGGTCATGGATGCCACGGCGGCTGAGATGGACTTCGACCATTCGGTTGCGTGCATCGGGAAGATCGAGCATCTTTTGCTCCTCTTGCCAGCTGACGGCCCTCCGCTCCGATTGTGCCCCCAATCGTGCCCAACGGCGACAATCCCTCGATCGGCGTGCGCCCGGCCCAGCAGCGCTTGATCTCATTTCGACGGCTCGTCTCCTTAACCGTTGGCGAGCTTCCAGGTTCCTGCAAAAGAGCGATTGGCGGGCGCAAAGGCGGCTCCAGCCGAACTTATTTCCGCACAAATCCTTTCTTCGGGACGATCTCACTCCAGATATCGACGGGCGAACGCATTCTGGAGATGTTTCGATGAACGACGAGGCTCGGACCACTACGCAGACAACAGGCCTTGACCAGGTCGATCTCATGAACCGCTATTGGCGCGCCGCGAACTACATTTCGGTTGGCCAGATCTACCTGCTCGACAATCCGCTCCTGCGCGAGCCCCTGAAAGCCGAGCACGTCAAGCCGCGGCTGCTCGGCCATTGGGGCACGACACCTGGCCTCAATTTCATCTACGTCCACCTGAACCGCGTCATCCGTGAGCGC
Source organism: Mesorhizobium sp. (assembly GCF_004962925.1). Lineage (GTDB taxonomy): Bacteria > Pseudomonadota > Alphaproteobacteria > Rhizobiales > Rhizobiaceae > Mesorhizobium. Next base: position 6,381 of record NZ_SUEO01000033.1, read on the forward strand.
AGTCTCGAAATTCTGTTTATCTGCGGCCCAGGTCATGGCGGCCCGGCCATGGTCGCGAACACATGGCTCGAGGGCACCTACAGCGAGATCTATCCCGAGATCGGCCAGGGCGAAGACGGTCTGAGAAAACTCTTTCGGCAATTCTCTTTTCCTGGCGGCGTGCCCAGCCATGTGGCGCCCGAAACGCCCGGCTCGATCCATGAAGGCGGAGAACTGGGATATGCGCTCGTCCATGCCTTCGGCGCGGCCTTCGACAATCCCGATCTGGTGGTCGCCTGCGTGGTCGGCGATGGCGAGGCGGAAACCGGTCCGCTCGCGGCGGCATGGCACTCCAACAAGTTTCTCAACCCGGCATCCGACGGCGCCGTGCTGCCGATCCTGCACCTCAACGGGTATAAGATCGCCAACCCAACGATCCTTGCCCGCATGGATGACGTGGAATTGCGAAGCCTGTTCGCCGGCTATGGCTACGAACCATTTTTCGTCGAAGGTCACGAGCCAATTCCCATGCATCGGTTGATGGCCACGAAGCTGGACATCGCGCTCGACAGAATCCGCTCGATCCAGAAGCGAGCCCGTGCGTCGGGCTGGCAGGGAGAGCGTCCGCTGTGGCCGATGATCGTGCTGCGCAGTCCGAAGGGCTGGACCGGACCGAAGGAGGTCGATGGCAAGAAGGTCGAGGATTTCTGGCGCTCGCATCAAGTGCCGGTGTCGAATGCCCGCGGCAACGAGGCGTACCGCAAGATCCTCGAAGACTGGATGCGGAGCTACGAACCGGAAAAGCTGTTCGACAACAGCGGGCGTCTGCTTCCAGACTTGGCGGCGCTTGCGCCAACCGGGTCCCAGCGCATGGGCGCAACCCCCTATGCCAATGGCGGATTGCTGAAGCGCGACCTCGTGCTTCCCGATTGGAAAAGCCAGGCGCTCGATGTGCCGCGCCCAGGAGGTGCTAAAGCCGAGGCGACGCGGGTCCTCGGCAGCTATCTCCGCGACGTGATGCGCCTGAATGCGGAGGCCAGGAATTTCCGGCTGATGGGGCCGGATGAGACATCCTCCAACCGCCTTGACGACGTGTTCGAGGTTACGGACCGGGTCTGGATGCAGCGGATCGAGCCCTATGACGTCCAGCTCTCCCGTGACGGCCGCGTCATGGAGGTGCTTAGCGAGCACCTCTGCCAGGGTTGGCTGGAGGGCTATCTGCTGACCGGCCGCCATGGCGTGTTCTCCTGCTACGAGGCGTTCATCCACATCGTCGATTCCATGGTCAACCAGCATGCGAAATGGCTGAAGACATCCCGCGAGCTTGCCTGGCGCAAGCCGATCGCTTCACTCAATTATCTGCTGACCTCCCATGTCTGGCGGCAGGATCACAACGGCTTCAGCCACCAGGATCCGGGCTTCGCCGATTTCGTCGCCAACAAGAAGGCCGATACGGTCAGGCTCTACTTCCCGCCGGATGCCAACACGCTGCTCTGGATCACCGATCATTGCCTGAGAACCTACAACCGCATCAACGTGATCACCGCCGGCAAGCAGCCGGCGCCGCAATGGCTGTCTGCCGAAGACGCAGAGACGCATTGCCGAGCGGGGGCGGGGATCTGGGAATGGGCCGGGACTGGGAAAGGCGAGGATCCGGATGTGGTCATGGCCTGCGCCGGCGACGTGCCGACACTGGAGACGCTCGCCGCCACGGACATTTTGCGTTCAGCGCTTCCGGAGCTGAAGCTTCGCGTCGTCAACGTGGTCGACCTGATGACGCTGCAGTCGAATTCAGAGCATCCGCATGGCCTCGCCGATGAGGATTTCGACGCGCTGTTCACGAAAACCAGGCCGGTGATCTTCGCCTATCACGGCTATCCCTATCTCATTCACCGCCTGACCTACCGACGCGCCAACCATGAGAATATGCATGTGCACGGTTTTCGCGAGGAGGGCACCACGACGACGCCGTTCGACATGGTCGTGCTCAATGAGCTCGACCGTTTCCACCTGGCGCTCGCCGCGATCAAACACGTGCCAGATCTCGCCGAACGGGCGAAAGGCCTTGCCGCCGAACTTCAAGCGAAGCTTGTGGAGCACCGGGCCTATGTCCGCGAGTACGGCGAAGACCTGCCCGAAATTCAGACGTGGAACTGGCCGCAGAACCGCGCGACGAAGGCCGGCGATTGATGCGACACGCAATTCTCGCACTGAACGCCGGCTCCTCCAGCATCAAGTTCGGACTATACGACCTTGAATCCTCCGCGGGACTGCAACTCGTCTCGCGTGGTGCGCTGGATCTGGGCGATGCGCCGAGGCTCAGCGCGAAGGCGGCCGATGGAACAGTGCAGTGTGATCGGCCGCTTGCCGGGGAGGCGCGCAATGCGGGCATCGACGCGTTGCTCGACTGGATCGAGAGCGAGCTTGGCGGCAGGAAACTGGTGTCGGCCGGCCATCGCATCGTGCATGGCGGGCGCGAGTTCGTCGAACCCGTCCGTCTGACACCTGATGTGATCGAGGCCTTGGACAGGCTGACGCCGCTTGCTCCGCTGCACCAGCCTCGCAGTCTCGCGCCGATCCGCACACTTGCCGCGCTGCGGCCGGATCTGCCGCAGGTCGGATGCTTCGACACAGCCTTCCATCAGACGATCGATCCGGTCGTGAGCCGCTTCGCGCTGCCGCGCAGATACGATGCGGAGGGAATCCGCCGCTACGGGTTTCATGGTCTTTCCTACGAATACATCGCCGGGCGGCTGAAGGAGATGTCGCCCGCTCTTGCAGCGAAGCGGACGATCGTCGCCCATCTCGGCAACGGAGCAAGCCTGTGCGCCATGCGCGACGGAAGAAGCGTCGATACGACGATGGGCTTTTCCGCGCTCGACGGCCTGGTCATGGGCACACGCTGCGGCGCCATCGATCCAGGCGTGCTTTTGTATTTCGTGCTGGAGGCAGGCGTCTCGGCGGAGGCTCTGCAGCATATGCTCTACGAGGAATCCGGGCTGCTCGGAATATCCGGCATCTCGGGCGACATGCGCACGCTGGAAGCGAGCGACGACCCCCACGCCCGCGAAGCGGTAGACCTGTTTGCGTTCCGGGCCGCAAGGGAGGCTGCCGCGCTCGCCAACACGTTGGGCGGCCTCGAATGCCTCGTGTTCACCGCCGGCATTGGCGAGCGCTCGGCGCCGGTCCGCAAGGCAATATGCGAAAGACTTCATTGGCTTGGTGTGGCGATCGACGAGCCATCCAATGCCTCCCATGCCGGGATCATTAACCGACCGGACAGCAAGGTCGAAATACGCGTCGTCGCGACCGACGAGGAGAGTGTCATTGCCCGCCACACGCGGGTGCAAGGGAATGCTCGATAAGGCAATCAACGGCACGGTTTTCCCGGGGCAAGGAACCCTGCGCGTCCGCGGCCGTTTCCCCATCTGATTACCAAAGGGAGAAATCCAATGGCCGAGACCACCAGTACGGCAGGCGCCTCAAAGGCGGCAAACGAGGCCCAGGAGGCGATGAAGAAGCAGATCGCTGAGCTTCGCCGTGAAGTCACCAAAATAAATCGGACCCTTTCCGACCAGGCCGAGGAGGCACAGGGCTGGTACGATAGCGCCGCCGACCGGGCCTCGCGCGCAGCTCGGCAATTGCGCAGCCAAGCGCACACCGTGTCTGAAACTGTCCAGCAGAACCCAGGCACAATCTCTTCGGCTATGCTGCTTGGCGGCGTATTCGGTGTCCTTCTCGGAATTGTGATTGCGAAGAGTTCCGAGCCTGAGCGGCGGTGGTTCTAGGGACAGATGACCACCTTGCAGTGCCGAGCCTGCCTATTGCTGATCAAGCATGGCTTTTGCGCTGTCAGCATCCGTTACGATGACCGTCGCCAACCCGGCCCGCGCCACAGCTAGAAGAATGGCATGTTTGTGCGTCCCGCCTGAAGCGATGATGCGGCAGGGGATATTGCGGTAGTCGTCGAGTTCCGGCGAAAGTACCTGGCTGTTGAGAGGGTGGTCCACAGGCTTGCCTTCGGCATCGAGATAGCGGCCCAGGAGGTCGCCGACGGCGCCGGCGGCGATGAGATCGCGCGCATCCGTTCCCTCTGGCAGGCCGTAACGCACCTGGAGCGATTGCCGCGATACGTCTCCGACGCTCAGGTAGGAGACATCCACATCATAGGTGCGGGGGAATATCCTCTGGAACACCGATTGGGAAATGATCGCCTCGCGCGATTGCGGGCTCTCCGCGTAGATCGGCGCCGCGAAATAGCAGCATTGCGCGCCCAGGACCTGCGCGAAGCCGCGGACGATCTCGAATGTATTGATCTCCGAACCGCGCGTCAGTCCGCCCATCATCGACCGAACCTCGATCTGCGGCTCGCTGGCGGCCGTCATGTGCCGCACCGTTTCCCGCAACGTCGCTCCCCAGCCGACGCCGATGGAGGCAGGCTTGCGGCTTTGGATCAGCCGGTCCAGATAGGCGGCCGCACCCCGCCCGATGACCGAGTGCACCAGCCCGGGATCGCCCGGCGTTGGCATCACGACGGCATCCTGCAGGCCGAACCGGCTTCGCAATTCGGCCCCGAGCTCGATATTGGCGGCTAGCGGCGAGCTGAAGCCTATACGCACGATCCCTTCCTCAAGAGCCGCGGCAAGAAGCTCGTTGACCCTGCGGCGGGTGAGATGCATCCGCTCGCCGATCTCAGCCTGCGTCAGACCCTCCACATGATAGAGCCATGCGGCCCTGATCATCAGCTCCTGCTGGTCCATGCGCTCTCTCCCCCGTGCCGTGGCTGTTTTCGGTTACAAACGTCACACTGGTGTAGCATTTGTAACTTACGAATCCCGACGGTCTGTTTCCAGCCGATTGGCCTGTTATCAGCCAAGGAAGTCATGGCCGTTTTAGCCGGATAGCAGATTCAACAAGAAAAGATCAACATGGATAAATGCTCTGAGTATGGGCAGGGTATGCCGCGCAAAATAATATTAATACTTTATCTGTAAATACATACTTGCGGATTGTCACAAATAATTCATCTGTTCATTACGAAACAGACACAGTTCTGAACATAAAACCGGTGGGATTGCTTTGGCCACGACTTGCCATTCCCGCAAAAGGAGATTCCGATGTTTTCACTCACTCGGCGCCGCGCGCTTGGTCTGCTTGGTGCAACCGCGGGCAGCATGGTGCTGCCGCGCTTTGCGATCGGTCAGGGCGCGCGCCCGTCCGTCACCATCGCCGTGCAGAAGATCACCAACAACAACACGCTCGACATATGGAACGAGCAATCCAATGTGGGCGAGCGGGTGTTCTTCCCCAATTTCTGGGAAGGGCTGATCCAGCGCGACTGGATGGGCAATCAGGGCCCGCTTCCCGGCCTCGCCACCGAGTGGAAGCGCATCGACGAAAAGACCGTCGAGCTCAGGCTGCGTCAAGGCGTGAAGTTCCACAATGACGACGAGCTGACCGCCGAGGACGTGGTGTTCAGCTTTTCAAAGGAACGCGTCTTCGGCGATACCGAGCCGAAGGGCGGCAAGACGATCTTCGAGGACGATCACAAGCCGACGGCCGCCAAGGAACTGCCTGCCACGATCCCCGGCATCGGCCGCCGCCTCTGGCCCGCGCTCGCAGGCGTTGAGGCCGTCGACAAATTTACTGTCCGCTTCCACAACGCGACGTCGGATGTGACGCTGGAAGGCCGCCTCTATGCCTTCGGCAGCCAGATCGCCAACCGCCGTGCCTGGGACGAGGCGGCGAGCTATGTCGACTGGGCGCGCAGACCAATCACCACCGGCCCCTATCAGGTCGGCGAGTTCAAGCCGGACGTGTCGCTCACTCTCGTGGCCTTCGACGACTATTGGGGCGGCCGTCCGCCGCTCGAGCAGATACGCTTCGTCGAGGTGCCGGAAGTCGCTTCCCGCGTGAACGGTCTTCTCTCGGGCGAATACGACTTCGCCTGCGACCTGCCTCCGGACCAGATACCCGCGATCCAGGCCACGCAGGGCTTCGAAGTCCAGAACTCGACCATTTGGAACCACCGCGTATCCGTCTTCAACATCCAGAACCCGATCCTGGCGGACCCGCTGGTGCGCCGCGCCATGACCCATTCGATCGACCGCAAGGCGATCGTGGAAGCGCTGTGGGCCGGTCAGACCGTGATCCCGGCCGGCCTGCAGTTCGACTCCTATGGCGAGATGTTCATCAAGGACTGGGCTCCTCCGGAATACAATCCGGAACTGGCGCGCGACCTGCTGAAGCAGGCCAGCTACAAGGGAGACGCTATCCCCTACCGCCTGCTCAACAACTACTACACCAACCAGACCGCGAACGCGCAGATCATGGTCGAGATGTGGAAGCAGGTCGGCTTGAACGTGCAGATCGAGATGAAGGAGAACTGGGGCCAGATCCACGATCCGGCGGGGGTGAAGGGCGTGCGCGACTGGTCCGCGGGGAACTCCATCAACGACCCGATCACGCCGATGGTCACGCAGTTCGGCCCGAATGGCGAAGTCCAGCAGAAGAAGGACTGGACCAATGCCGAGATGAACGAGCTTTCGCTCATCATGGAGACCTCGACCGACCACGCCGCCCGCAAGAAGGCCTTCGCCCGCATGCTGGAAATCTGCGAGCGGGAGGATCCAGTCTATCAGATCCTTCACCAGAATGCGGTGTTCACCGGCATGAAGTCCTCACTGAAATGGAAGGCCGCCCCCGCCTTCGCCATGGATTTCCGCTCCACCAACTGGGCAAGCTGACCAGCAGCCACGAACCGGCTCCGGCAGGGAACGCCCCGCCGGAGTATTTTTTTCACGATGTCCTTCGGGCGGACAGAGCGGAAGCGGATGGCGATGACAGTTGCAACGGCCAATCTGGTGGAACTGCGCAACCTGAAAGTCGCCTTCGACGGCGTTCGGGTGCTGCACGGCATCGATCTCGACGTTGCACGCGGCGAGGCGCTCGGCCTCGTCGGGGAATCAGGATGCGGCAAGTCGGTCACATGGCTGGCGGCGCTCGGCCTGCTGCCCGGCAAGGCAAGCGTGACCGGCTCGGTGCGCCTCGAAGGCCGCGAACTCTGCGGCAGCCCGCGCAGCACGTTGGAGCAGGTGCGGGGCGGGCGGATCGCCATGATCTTCCAGGACCCGTCGAGTTCGCTCAACCCGGTCCTGTCGATCGGTCGCCAGATCACCGAGGCGCTGGCCATTCATCGGGGGCTGCGGGGCGAGGCAGCGAAGACCGAGGCGCTGAGGCTGATGGACATGGTAGGCATTCCCGACGCCCGTCGCCGCTTCGATCTCTACACACATGAATTTTCCGGCGGACAATGCCAGCGCCTGATGATCGCCATGGCGCTGGCGGGCGAACCGGACCTGTTGATCGCGGATGAGCCGACCACCGCGCTCGATGCGACCATCCAGGCCCAAATTCTCGACCTCCTGATCCGGCTGCAGGCCGAGACCGGCATGGCGCTGGTGTTCATCAGCCATGACCTCGGCGCGGTGTCGCAGGTCTGCGAGCGCGTTTGCGTGATGTATGCGGGCCGCATCGTGGAGGAGGGTTCGGTCGCGCAGCTGTTTTCCAGCCCTCGCCATCCCTACACGCGCGGCCTGTTCGACGCGATCCCGCGCATCGAAGGCCCCCGAAAGCGGCTGATCCCGATACCGGGCACGGTGCCGAACCCGAAGACACTGCCAAAGGGCTGTGCCTTCGCGCCGCGCTGCTCGCGCACCACCGCTTTCTGCGAGACGTCGCCGCCCTCCCTGCTGCCGCAAAAGGACGGCCGCAAGCTCGCCTGCGCGCATCCGATCGAGCTCGCGGTAGCCGGCAAGACCGAACGCAGAGTTCCCGAAGATTTGCTGCAATGACGCCGCTGATCGAAGCAAAGGGGCTGGTGCGCATTTACGCGCTCAGGCACGGACCCTTCTCCCGCCCCAGCTTTGTTCGCGCCGTGGAGGATATCTCACTGTCGGTATTCCCCGGCGAAACGCTGGGCATTGTCGGAGAGTCCGGTTCCGGAAAGTCGACGCTCGGACGGATGCTGCTCGGCATCGATCCGACCCAGGGCGGCGAGGTGCGCTTCGAAGGGCAGCCGATGCCGCGGCTCGGTACGCCGGAGTGGCGGGCGCTGCGCGCAAAAATGCAGCTTGTCTATCAGGACCCGCTGGCCGCACTCGACCGGCGGCAGACGATCGCGACCCAGATCGGCGAACCGCTGGACATCCATCGCATCGGGCCCAGGGCAAGTCGCGCCGGGCGCGTTGAGGAACTGATGGCGGCCGTCGGCCTGCGCCCCGACCAGGCCGGCAGCTATCCGCACGAGCTTTCCGGCGGGCAGCGCCAGCGGACGGTGATCGCACGGGCGCTGGCCGCCCGGCCCAAGCTTCTGGTATGCGACGAGCCGGTCTCCGCGCTTGACGTGTCGATCCAGGCGCAGGTGGTGAACATGTTGAGCGACCTGCAGGAAGACAACGGCATCGCCATGATCTTCATCAGCCATGACCTGAAGGTCGTGCGCAACCTGGCCGACCGTGTCGCGGTCATGTATCTCGGCAGGATCGTCGAGGAAGCCTCCTCCGACGTGATTTTCCAGTCGCCCCGGCATCCCTACACGAAGGCGCTGGTTTCCAGCATGCCGATCCCCGGCAAGAAGCTGGAGGGGCGTGTCATCCTCCAGGGCGAGCCGCCCAATCCGGCCGCACGTCCGTCGGGCTGCGCCTTCCATCCCCGCTGTCCCGTCGCGCGCGACATCTGCCGCACCAGCACGCCGGAGCTGCGCCAAGTCGAGAAGGGGCGCACGGCCGCCTGCCATGTCGTGGCGGACAACGCCGCGATCGCCGCCTGATGGAGCCCGCATGATCCGTTTCGTTCTCGTGCGCGTTATGAGAGCCGTCATCACCATCCTTGCGGTGATGACCTTCGCCTTCGTCGTTCTGCGCATGTCGGGAGACCCGGCCGAGGTGATGCTGGGGCCGGACGTGCCGCAAAATGTCATCGAGGCGTTCCGCAAGTCGTGGGGTCTCGACCAGCCGCTCTGGATTCAATATTTGGCTTATCTCAAGTCGATCTTCACCGGCGATTTCGGCGTGTCGATGCGCGACAAGGCTCCCGCGCTGCAACTGGTGCTGGAGCGCGTGCCGGCCACGCTGCAGCTGACCGTTCCGGCGCTCATCCTGAAGCTGCTGATCGGAATTCCGGCCGGTGTCTATGCGGCGCTGCACCGCCAGAGCTTCGCCGACCGCGGCGTGATCCTGCTGGCGATCCTCGGCTTCACCATCCCCTCCTTTGTCATGGGCCTGGTGCTGGTGCTGATCTTTTCGGTGACGCTGGGCGTGCTGCCATCCGGCGGCCAGGAGACATGGCTGCACGGCATCCTGCCGACGCTCACCATGAGCGTAGGCGGGGTAGGCATACTCGCCCGTTTCTCGCGCAGCGCCATGATCGAGGTGATGGGCCAGCCCTATATCCGCACGGCTTCCGCCAAGGGGCTGAAATGGCGCGACGTGGTGTGGGGCCATGCGCTGCCCAACGCAGCCGTGCCGATCGTGACCATCGTCGGCTTCATGGTCGGCTCGCTGATCGCGGGTGCGGTGGTGGTGGAATCGATCTTTTCCTGGCCAGGCATCGGCAGGCTGCTGATCGTCTCGGTCAGCAATCGCGACCTCGCCGTCGTGCAGTGCATCCTGCTCATCGTCGCGGGCACCATGGTGGTGTCGAACCTTGCCGTCGACCTGCTCTACGGCTGGCTCGACCCGCGCCTGCGCTCGCCCGCGAGCCATTGAGGAGAACCGGCATGGCTTCGATCTATCCGGCGACCACACAGCCAGACGCGAGGCAAAGTGCTGGTCTCCTGTCGTCCATTCGCCGCAACATGCCGCTGAGCGTCGGGCTGGGAATCCTGTGGCTGGTCGCCATGGTGCTGGTTGCGATATTTGCCGACCGCATCCGCCCCTATGGCATCACGCAGATGGATCTTACCAGCCGGCTTTCGCCCCCCGGCATGCTGAAGCACTTGCTGGGCACCGACGAGCTCGGCCGCGACGTGCTTTCGCGCCTCATCCAGTCGATCCGCCTTTCACTCGTCATCGCCTTCGGGGCGACGCTCCTTTCGGCCGTGTTCGGCACAGCACTCGGCTTCGCCGCCGCGCAGTTTCGCGGTTTCGTCGAGCATCTGGTGCTGGCGCTGGCCGACTTCCAGGCGGCGCTGCCGTTTCTCATCATATCGCTGGCAGTGCTGGCCTTCTTCGGCTCCTCCATGGTGCTCCTGGTCTGCCTGATGGGTTTTTACGGCTGGGAGCGCTATGCGCGCATCGCGCGCGGTCTCGCGATCTCGGCGGGCGCGCAGGGCTATGCGGCCTCGGTGGTGCAGCTCGGCGCCACGCCGGCGCGGGTTTACCTGCGCCACATCCTGCCCAACGTCGCCTCGACGCTGATCGTTTCGATGACGCTGACCTTTCCCGAGATCATCCTGATGGAAAGCGGGCTGTCCTTCCTCGGCCTTGGGGTCCAGCCGCCGGCGACCAGCCTCGGCAATATGGTCGGCTTCGGCCGCGAATATCTGACGCGGGCGCCGTGGATCATGCTGGCGCCGGCCACCGTCATCATGTTCACCACGCTGTCCATCTCGCTGGTCGGAGACTGGCTACGCGACAGGCTCGATCCCACGGTGCGGTGAGATGCTCCAGCAATTCGAGGAGACTTCCGTGACTTCGATCACTGGCATGACTTTGATCAACGGCCATCGCGGCGCCCGCAATCTGTGGCCCGAAAACTCGCTTACCGGCTTCCGCAACACGCTGAGGCTCGGTGTCGATGCCATCGAGTTCGACGTTCACCTGACGGAGGCGGGCGAGCTCGTGATCATCCATGACGCGACGCTGGAACGCACGACGCAAGGCTTCGGGCCGGTGCGGAAGCTCACGTCCGAAGAACGGCCGAGCGTGAAGTTGAAAGATACGGACGAGACCATCCCGACACTGGCGGACGTGCTGGCCGTGCTTTCTTCCAGGGGCGGGCCGGGCCTGCATGTCGAGATCAAGACCGACGAAACAGGTACGCCCTATCCCGACATTGCCCGGCGCGTCGTCGAGGAGCTTCGACGCTTCGGCGTGGAGGACAGGACGCATCTGACGTCCTTCGACATTTCCGTTCTGGAAGACTGCCGGCGCCACGCGCCGCACGTCGCGCGCCTCGTCTCCGTCAATGCTGACTGG
>NZ_SUEO01000033.1:17567-37898 GCF_004962925.1 Mesorhizobium sp.
CATCACGAGTTGATGGACGCGCAGTGGGAACTGGTCCGCGCCGCGCTGCCGCTCGACCGGCTTTGCGTGTGGACGGTGAACGAGGAGGCGGCGATCTGCCACTGGCTGGAACGGCGGATCGGCCGCCTGACATCGGACCGCCCGGACCTCGCCATCGCCTTGCGCTCCGCCATGATGACGGCAGCGCCGCTCGAAACCAACCCGGCCTGATCGCGCCGTCCGCCCGCACGACAACCTCAACCTGGAGACAAGCAAATGAGCAATCTTATCGCAACCGGCTTCAACGCGCAGTCTCGCGACGGCGAGCTGGACAGCCTTGAAGCCGATCTTCGCCGGCTTGAAAATATCGGCGTCGACGCCGTCGAGCTTGCGCTCACCAGCATCGATCTTGTCGCTGGCGGTCGCATCATCAGGGAAAGGGCGGACAGGCTCGTCGCGTTGGCGGCCAAGTTTTCCTTCCGCTACACGGTCCATGGTTTGGTCTCCTCCAATTTCATGGATCCCGCGACCTGCAGGTACCAGCTGGAGGCGGCCAAGGCGCTGGTCGAGGTCTGCGACCGGATCGGCGCCCGTATCCTCGTCCAGCACGGCGGTTTCCTGCGCGCCGACCAGCCGCTCTTGCGCGCGGATGCGGACCGGCGCGAGCGCGAGGCTCTGTTCGAACTGGCGGAATTCGCCAAGCCTTACGGCGTGCGCATCGCACTGGAGAACATCTTCACCGCGGAACCGGGGCAATATCGGCAGACGCCGGCGGAGGTGGCCGAGACTGTCAAGGCGATCAATCATCCCAATCTGGTCGCGCTGATCGACTTCAGTCATGCCTATCTCGAAGCGACCTATCGCGGGCTGAACTTCCGCGAGCAGATCCGTGCCATGGCGCCGGTGGCCGGGCATCTGCATGTCCACGATTCCTTCGGCCGCCCACAGGGCTTTTACAAACCCTATTTCCTACAGGAAGCGACCGCGCTGGGCCTCGGCGACCTGCACATGCCGCTCGGCTGGGGCGACATCGCCTGGGAGGAGATTTTCGGCGAGCTGGAGTTCCTGCCGGGAACCGTCCTGATGATGGAGATCGGCGAACGCTACCGCAGCGAGCAGCCAGCCAGCCGCGAACGCGCGAAACACCTGATGGCGCTGAACGGCGTGCGCAGTTCCATGGCAGCCGAGTGACCGGTCATTCATTTGATTTTGACCTGAAGGACATTGCATAGTTCGAATTGAGGACAGCCGGCCGGATCGGCCAGCCGCTGCCGCCTAAGGTTCCTGTTGGCGACGCAATCAAATGACGGAGAAGACTATGCGGCAAGCGCTGATCGTATGGGGCGGTTGGGACGGACACGAGCCGGAAGAAGGCGCGCGGGTCGTCAAGGCGATGCTCGAAGAGGAAGGCTTTGGCGTGCGCGTCGAAACCACGACCGAGATATTCGCCGACCCCGCGATCGCCGATATGAGCCTGATCGTCCCGATCTACACGATGGCCAAGCTTGCCAAGAACGAGGAGCTCAACCTGACAAAGGCGGTCGAGGGTGGTGTCGGCCTTGGCGGCTATCACGGCGGCATGTGCGACGCGTTTCGTGAAGCCACGGAATACCAGTTCATGTGCGGCGGCCAGTGGGTGGCCCACCCGGGCAACATCATCGACTACCAGGTCGACATCACCAGGCGCGACGATTCCATCATGAACGGCATCGATGATTTCTCATACCGCTCGGAGCAGTACTACATGCATGTGGATCCGTCGAACGAGGTGCTGGCGACAACCACCTTCTCCGGCGAGCACGCATCCTGGATAGAAGGCGTGGTCATGCCGGTCGTCTGGAAGCGCCGGCACGGCAAGGGAAAGGTGTTTTATTCGGCGCTCGGCCATGCCGCCAAGGAGTTCGCGGTGCCGCAGATGCGAACGATATTTCGTCGCGGCCTGGTATGGGCGGCGCGCTGAGAGCGCTTGCCGGAGCGAATGCCAAACGCAGCGTCGCGTCATCGGGCAATGCGGCGCAGGGCCAGGGCAGCGACAGTGGTGGCCGCTGCCAGAAGCGGCAGCCAGGCTTGCGGATCGCCCATGGCATGGAGCGTCAGGCCGCTAAGCACCAGCCACAATAACGGGATCGGAAACAGCAGCGGCACAAGCCCGCCGCTCGCTGCAAGCAGCACGCCGAGCGTCGCGATCGCCGTCGGGTCCGGCGCGATGCCGAAGATTTCGGCGCTCGCCCATGGCCGCCGGAAGAGCGGCGGCAGCAGGGGATAGGCAACGAGACCAACGGCGATGAGCAGCAGCCCGAGCCTTCCTGCGATGTTCCGCCGGTCGAAGGCGAGGCCGCCACGCACGGTACTGCCTATTGCCAGCAGCAGCGCCTGCAGGCCGAAGGCCGGCGCGACATAGGCGATCGCCCAGTTGATCACGGCATAGCGGCTCCACAGGAAGGACCAGCCGACGAAGGCAAAGAGCGCGGCAAGGATGAGTGCGATCCAGAGACCATGGCGACGCGGCCGCCGCAGCACGAGCAGGGCAATGGCAAGGCCGGCGGCGAGCGTCAGGAGATGCAGCGGCCAGAAGGCGGCATTGTGCAACTCAAACATGCGCCAGTAGACGCGCGGCGAGAAGAGCAGGAAATCTTCCAGCCGGTAGGTCCACCATTCCGACATCTAAGCAGGTTCCGCAAAAGTGTCCCACGGTTTTGCGACAAGAACCTGCGACAAACAACAGAATCTAAGCAGGTATTCGTGGCGCTAGCCCACAAATGCCTGCCTAGAGGTCCCGGACGTAAGCCGCCATCCGCTCGCGCATGGCCGCGTCGAGGAGGGGACCGGTCGCTGCCATCACGTTCTCGCGCACATGGTCGACGCGGGTGGTGGCGGGGATGGCGACGGTGACGGAGGGATGCGAAAGGATGAACTTCAAGATGAACTGCGCCCAGGATCCGGCGCCGATCTCGGCCGCCCAGTCCGGCAGCGTCTCGCCTTCGAGCTGGCGCGTCAGCGCGCCTTGCTGAAACGGCCGGTTGACGATGACGGCAACGCCGCGCTCGGCCGCCAGCGGCAGGAGCCGTTCCTCCGCCTCACGGTCGACGACGTTGTAGGTGAGCTGCATGAAGTCGATCGGATGCGCGCGCATGATTTGTTCGAACAGGTCGTGCCGCCGACCTTCGGACGTCGTGATGCCGACATAGCGGATGCGCCCGTCCGCCTTCATGGCGAACAGGGTTTCGAGATGCGTCTCCCAGCCGACGAGGTTATGGACCTGCACGAGGTCGAAGCGCGGCACACCCCAGAAGCGGCGCGACTGCTCGATCTGCGCGGCTCCGTCGGCGGCGGAGGTCCAGACCTTCTCGGCGGAAAACAGCGCTTTGGGCCGGCCGAGCTTCTCGAGGCCATAGCCGATCACCGGTTGCGAGGAGCCGTACATGGGCGAGGAATCGATCATGCGGCCGCCTGCCTCGAAGAAGGCCGCGATCACCTCGGCGCATTCGTCGCGCAGCACCGGATCGTCGCCGACATTGAAGGTGATCCAGGTGCCCAGCCCAACTGCGGGAAGCATCTCTCCCGAGGAGGGCACGGCCCGCATCAGCGGCGCAGGTGCGCCGGGCGCGGTTCCCGGCAACACGAAAGCCGCTCCGGAAGCGGCGGCAGTCTTTACGAATGTCCTGCGGGTGATGATCATCATCTGCCATCCCTATACTCCCGACCACAAGAATGGTTCCGGGCGACCGGCCTTCGCAAGGCCGATCTGGGGGCGATCGGCGGGGAGCCGGCCGGTCTCAAGAGCGGTTCAGCTTTTGATAGAACCGCCGAACCGCTGTAAATATTTGTTTTCACTCGCTCTGCAACCAGCCCGATTACCTGGAGGTAGCCCCTGTCCTGACCTGACGGTGCTGGCGGGCATAGGCCACGCAGGCGTCTACCGTGCTGGTGCAGAGCGCGTCGCGGTTGTTCGGCGTATTGTTGTCGCCGGCGTAGGCAACCTCGGCAACACGGCCATCGACCATTCGAAGTTGCGTGTTGCAATAGCCGCCAGGATTGACATTGAGGGATCCTCCAACCGTCGGGATCGCACCCACCGCCAAGGTTGGAATCACGACGTTGAGATTGCCGCGCTGAACGGTACGCTGATAGGTCCAGATCTGACCTGATCCGCCCGCATCAGCGGTGGCAGTCGGAAAGCCGGCGCACATTCGAACATCCGCCTCGCTGAGACCGACCATCTCTTTGCGGGCTGCCGCCGTCGTTGCGTCTTCCTTCGCGATGGTCGACGTGTCGTCAGGGGCGACGCAGGAGGACACGATGGAACTGCCGGCCAAGAGAACAAGAAGGACAAGCTTTCGCATGCGGGAAAATATCATACCGACTGTGATGATTTGCGCTGGCCCCGAGATCCTAGTTAGGCAAGCAGACAATCGAGTCAACCTGCGCAACTTCACGATGTCGTTGACGTGCCGCTCGCTTGGGCATCGGCAGTTGGTATCGGGTTGTGGGGCGATCTGCGCGCCGCCAGGTTCAATCGCGACGCTGGCCTTGCTTTGAGGCACTGGAAAGATAGGAGCAATTGCCGTGACCAGGACCGACCTCTCCGACATCTACCGGGACTACATTGCCTGCCTGAACCAGCAGGACTGGCCGAAGCTGGGACAGTTCGTTCACGATGAAGCGATCCACAACGGCCGGCGGATCGGATTATCCGGCTATCGCGAGATGCTGGAGAAAGATTTCGAGGAAATCCCGGACCTTTATTTCGACATCCAGATGCTTGTTTCCGATCCGCCTTACATAGCGAGCCGGTTGGGCTTCGATTGTAGGCCAAAGGGAACGTTCCTTGGCCTCGACGTGACCGGGAAGAGGGTCTCCTTTGCCGAGAATGTGTTCTATGAATTTCGCGGCGAGAAGATCGTGGAAGTATGGTCGGTTATAGACAAGGCGGCCATCGAAGCGCAGCTCGATGGATTCCGAGCCTAGCCCTGTTGCTTGCGCCAGGCCTGGTATTCCTCCCCTCCGCCAACGCGACCGGCACGACCACGACACCGTCATCGTCGGCAACGACGATGTCGCCCGGCATGACCAGCGCGTTGCCGCAGGCGATCGGCACGTTGACGGCGAACGGGTTCGTCTGTGCGTGGTAATTGGGCGTGACATCGCGCACCTAGATGCCGATGTCGAGCTCCTCGGCCTTGGCGGTTTATTTTGTTTGAGTCTCGGCTTCTCAAGGAGGCCAATGGAACCACACCCTGCCGCTGGGGTTCTACTTCCAATGATGGAGGTCGCTATGAATGGTAAGCTGCAAGACAAGGTCGCGATCGTAACGGGCGGCGGAACCGGCATCGGCGAAGCGATCTGCCTCAAATTCGCGCGCGAGGGCGCCAAAATCGTCGTCAATGGTCTGCCCGATGATCCGATTGAGGACATTGTCGCTGAAATCCTGAACGATGGCGGCGACGCAATCGCCTTTGCAGCCGACGTCTCCGATGAAGCTCAGGCGAGCGATTGCGTGGTTGCTGCGGTGGACCGTTTCGGTCGGCTGGACGTGCTCATCAACAATGCAGGCGTTCTGCTCGTCAACGCCGAAACTGATGACATGCCGATCAACAAGTTCGACGAGCATATCCGCTGCAATGTTCGCTCCGCGTTCCTGATGACGAGATACGCCTTGCCCTATCTCCGCAAAACCGGCGGCGCCATCATCAGCGCCGGCTCGGAAGGCGGCGTCAACGGCCAGCCGCGGAACACTGTCTATGGCGGTACCAAAGGTTTCCTGCACGCTTTCATGAAAGGCGTCGCCGTCGAGCAGGCGCAATACGGCGTACGCGCCAACTGCGTAAGCCCGGGTCCGATCGATACGGCTTGGACGCACAAGGAAACTGGTGCCGTCGATGAAGAAGTCGAGAAGGCGCTGCTCACGGCCGTGCCTTTCGGCCGTCGCGGCACACCTGAGGAAGTTGCCAACGTCTATGCGTTCTTAGCCTCGGACGAAGCGAGCTACGTCACTGGCGCCGTCTGGCTGGTCGATGGCGGCATCACGCCGGCCAAGGGCGCGGTCGGCGCGATGGCGAAGGGCGAGGTCACCGCGCCGCCACCTATCACGCTTGGCCTGCACCATTCGCATGACGGCAACCGCAACAAAGACATCATGAAAATCCGATAGTATGCACGCTCGGCCCCTCGCTTGTACGCCACACGGCCGGCCCAATCCAAGCCAAGCCAAGCGATAATTGTGTCGTGTATCCATTTGAAGATCAGTCGATCGCCTCAACGCCTTGCGCCTTCAGGCGTTCGAGATGGTTTTTCATCTCCTTCAGCCGTTCGGGGGAATGGCCTTGCCACTCCGTGACCTCGCCCGTGACCCGTAGCGGCTCGCGGGAGCGGTAGGATTGCGTCGGATTGCCGGGGAATTTCTTGTCCGTCAGATTGGGGTCGTCCATGATCGGGCCAGTCGGCTCGACAATGTAGATCCTTTCCCGTCCGTCGCCAGCGGCGAGCTCGGCGCCCCAGATGGCCGCATCCAGGCTGCCGGTGAGATAGACCCATGACGCCTGCTTCCGCTTGCCGTAATTGGAGCTGTATCCGGCCCCGATGAGGTCTCCCGGTTTCAGGTCGGCCCTGGTGCCGTGGAAGAATCGCTGCGGGATCGTACTGTCAGTGGCTGTCATCGGTTCCTTGCTCATCGGTGTGCTGCCGGTAGCACTATTTGGCTACGCTTATCCGGCCCTGACGATGCGAAATCCTTCGAGCTCTGCGACGATCGGCAGGCCCTTCCATCGCTCTATGTCGTGCAGCACGATCAGTTGCCCAAGGTCGCCGCCGATCTCGTTGTTGATGCGGTCGATGGTCTTCAGCTGTTCCCAGACGCTGCCGACTGCATTGTTCAGCGGCGCGTAGACGCCGTCGTGCTTGTGCCCGGTGATCTGGCGCTTCGAATAGACACAGTCGCCGGAGATGACCAATCTGCCGCGCGCGGACTGAACGATGACGAACTGCTGTCCGATCGTGTGGCCGCTTCCCAGCCGCACATGGATGCCCGGCAGCACATCGTCCTTGTCGCCGTCGATCAGCGAGACACGGTGTTCGACCGATGCATCGAGGGCAGCGCGCAACGTGTCGGGATCGATGATGGCGGTGAGATAACCGAAGCGAGGCGGCAATGCGATCGCCTCATACCAGGAGAGCAACTCGCTTTTCTGGATGTGGAGATTTGCATTCGGGAACTCGGCGATCGATCCCATGTGATCGAAATGCGCGTGGGTCACAAAAATGTCGGTAATGCCGCCGGGTCCAATGCCAAGCTCGGCCAGCATGCGAACCGGCGAGACCCAGTAGGGAATGCCAAATCTCAGCGAGAAGGCGTCGCTCGATTCCTGGATGAACCCGGTGTCGACCAGCACGTTGCGGTCACCGCGCCGCAGCAGGACGAAGGAAAAGGGCAAATCGACCTTGCCGTCGTCATACATGCCGGCGACGAGATCCACCCAGGGCTGCTGCCGCGATCGGGCGAATTCGATGACATAGACTTCCCAGGGCTTGTTCTCGCTTGTCATCGCTTCCTCCTCAGCGTTCCGCCAGTGAGCGGCCAAGGCTCGCCATGCCCACGGCAATGATCAGGATGGCGCCCTGCAGCACATATTGCGAGAAGGTCGGGGCACCGAAGATGTTGAGGCCATTAAAGCCGAAGGCGATGATGAGGGCGCCGACCAGCGTGCCGAGCACGTGGAATTCGCCGTCACGCAGCGTTGCCGAGCCAAGGAACACCGCCGCGAATGCGGTGAGCAGGTAGGAGTCGGCAGCACTTGCCGTGCCGCTGCCGAGCCGCGAGGCAAGCAGTATCCCGGTGAGCGCGGCGCACATTCCCGAAATGACGAAGCCGAGGATCTTGATGCGGTCGACATTCACCCCGGCAAGGCGAGCGGCCACGGCATTGCCACCCACAGCCTGAATCTCCTGGCCGAGCGGCGTTCGTTCGACCAGCAGCCAAAGCCCGCCGAGAACGACAATCATGGCGACGATGTTGTTGGGGATGCCGAACAGCCAACGGCCAAGGGAAAGCTGGAGAAACGCCTCCGGCACGCCCGCCACGATGGGAACGCCGGCGGAATAGGCGAAGGCCAGGCCGGTAAGGATGGTTCCGACGCCCAGCGTCGCAATAACGGAATTGACCTTGACCTTGGTGACGATGAAGCCGTTGACGAGACCGATCACAGCACCCAGCGCGATGACGATGACCACGGCAAGCGGGATCGGCAGCTTGTCGTGGACGACGAGGCCGGTGATCAGAATGCCGTGCAGGCTGGCAGCGAAGCCGATGGACAGATCGAGCTCGCCAACGACCACCGCAAGCGTCAGCCCGCCGGCAATGATCATGGCCAATGAAGCCTGGTTCAGCACATTGGTGAAATTGCTCACGGTGGGAAAGGCTCCCGGCGACAGGATCGAAAATGTGGCGATCATCGCCAGAAGTCCGATGATTGTTCCGTAGCGGGCAAAGATACCGAGTGCCGCCTTGGCCCCGGGCGACAGACGCCGGGCGCTAATCGCAACATTGCTCATGCGGGATGATCCTCCATCACTGCTTCCGGCTCGAGATAGCTTGCTTCGACGATCGCCTTTCGCGACACCGCCGGACCGGTCAGTTCGCGAACGATGCGGCCTTCCGCCATCACCAGAACGCGGTCGCAAAGCTCGGGCAGCTCGTCCGGTTCCGATGAAATCACCAAAACCGCCATTCCGGCCTCGGCTTGCTGGCGGATCAGCCGGTGGATCTCGGCGCGCGCCCCGATATCGACGCCTCGCGTCGGCTCGTCGAGGATCAGCACCTTCGGTATGCGCTGGAGCCAGCGGCCGATCGCGACCTTCTGTTGGTTGCCGCCACTGAGACGGCCAACGGGCGTGCTCGCGCTCTGTGCCTTTATCGACAAGGAGCGGATCATCTCGCCGGCCATCGATGTGCGAGCGCGGCGGTTCATCAACGGCAGGTATCGGCCAAAAGCAAGTTTGTCGAGATTGGCGATACCCAAATTGAAGGCGATGCTCTTGGAGAGAAAAAGCGCTTCCGCCCGGCGCTCTTCCGGGACCAGTCCGAGCCCGGCCTGGACGGCCGCAGCAGGGGAGGCGGGCGCATAGGGCCGGCCCATCAGCATCATCTCGCCGCTGTCCGGGCGATCCGCTCCGAAAAGCAGCCGGGCGAGTTCGGTTCGCCCAGCGCCGACAAGGCCGCCGATGCCCAACACTTCGCCGGCGTGGAGCTGAAGGCTGACGCCATGGACTTTCGGCGCCCGCGTCAGCTTCTTCGCTTCCATCACGACATCGCCGCGCTGCCTTGCGGTGGCTGCCCTTTGAACGTCCCGAATTGCGCCGCCGACGATTGCCTCGACCAGCGCAGGGCGGTTGAGCGCGTCTCCGGCGAGCTCGGCCACGGAGCGACCGTCGCGAAACACTGACACGCGCGTGCACAGGCTCAGGATCTCGTCCAGCCGGTGCGAAATATAGAGCACCGCCACCCCTGATGCGGAGAGATCGCGCACGATCGCAAAGAGCCGTTCCGCCTCGCTCGCGGCAAGCGATGCCGTCGGCTCATCCATGACAATCAGCCGCGCCTTGCGCACCAGGGCGCGGCAGATGTTGATCAGCCATATCTCGGCCGTCGAAAGGCCTTTCACACCGGCGTTGAGCGGGGCTGATATGCCGACGCGCCTGGCGATCGGCGCAACGTCGCGCGCGATTGCACGCCAATCGGTCAGCCCAAAGCGCGTTTTCTTCGGGACGCCCAGCATGATGTTCTGCAGCACGGTCATGCCCGGCACGAACGCAAGCTCCTGGTGAATGAAGCTCATGCCAAGCTCGGTCGCCCGCTGCGGCGTGCCGATCTCTCGACCTTGGCCGTCGATTTCGACACGGCCGGCGTCGGGGTGGTTTAGCCCGGCGAGGATACGGATGAAGGTCGACTTGCCCGCGCCGTTGGCGCCGACAAGGCCATGGATTTCACCGGGCGCAATGTCCAGCGATACGCCCTTCAGCGCTTGCGTGCCGCCGAAGGCCTTTGCGATATCGCGTGCGACCAGGAACGGGGCCGCCATTTCAGCGCCGCCTGGCTGCGGCGCATCCCTTGTCAACGTCGCCTCCAAACCAAGCCCTACTTTATGGCTTCCGGGTGGTCCTTGAGAAAGGCATCGGCAGTCTCCTTGGTCACCAGCACCGCCGGAACCTCGGCTGCCTTGGCTTGCCATGCGCCGCCTGCATTCTTGATGTCCTTCAGCATTTTGACCATGTTGTAGCCTTCGGTGAAGCTGTCCTGCCAGGCAGTCGCGGTCATGAAGCCGTTCTTGATGTTCTCCAGCGCCTGGGCATTGCCATTGATGCCGTAAACGAGGACGTCGTCGCGGCCTTGAGCGCGCAGCGAACCGATGGCGCCAATCGCCGGATCGTCCCAGCAGCCCCAGATCGCCAGGTTTTCCTTGCCGGCCGGATGCGAGGCCAGCCACGCATTTGCGTATTGGGCGCCGTCCTCGAAGTAGCCGGGAATGCGCACCTCGTTCTTGGTGATGGTGATGTCAGGGTGTTTGGCGACGATCTCGTCCATGACGACTTCGCGGTTCCGGCAGACTTCGCCGGTCCGGTAGGTGAGGGCCAGTATCGAACCCTTGCCACCCATTTTCTCGACCATCAGATCGACGACAGGTATCGCCATTGGTCCGCCCGAGCCGTTCGTGGCGGCAACGGTCGAGCCAAGCCCGCCGCCCCAGGTCACCACAGGTATGCCAGCATCCCCCGCGGCAGCCAGGCCGGCGCCGATCGACGAATAGGGGAACACCATGTCGATGATCGCATGCGCCTTGAGCTGCGCGAAATTCTGGATCGCCGCATTCGCCTGGTCGGCACTGCCAGCGGCATCCACGACATTGGTCTTCCAGCCATGCTCATCGGCGGCCTTCGTGGCGCCCTGGATGTAGCGGACATTGTTAGCCTCGGTGGCGCTTATGGACACGATGCCAAGAAGCGGCTTGTCCTGCGCGGCGGCGCCAGCCGTCGCGAGCGAGAGCGCTCCAACGGCGATGATGCAAGCTAGATTTTTCATGGTTCTCCTCCCTTCGTCTGTCTGCCGTCAGAGCCCCATTGACAGCAAACCGTTTCGCTAACGTCCTGCAAAACGAGGCCCAATGCAAGCATGAATCCGCTGGACACAGCCATAAATCTGAACCAGACTTCAGCGAAACGATTAGCTATCGGGGCAAAATGGCCACCATCAAAGACGTTGCTAGAAGGGCAGGCGTGTCGACCGCAACGGTCTCGGCCGTCATGAACGATAGTGCCTTTGTCAGCCCTGAGCTGAGGGCTCGCGTCGTCACCGCCATTCGCGAGCTGCGTTATGAACCGTCGCTGGCTGCCCGCAATCTGCGCCGCAGCCGCAGCCAGTTGATCGCGCTTGCGGTGGCCGATCTCTCGAACCCGTTTTACACACGCATCGTCTGGTCGGCGGAGGCGGCCGTCGCGGCGTGGGGCTATTCGCTCGTTCTCTTCAACAGCGATGAAAAGCCTGACACCGAACGGCGCATCCTGTCGCGAATTCGCACTCTTGGCTGCGACGGGATGGTTCTGGTGCCGGTGGGCGCTGCAAATCAATATCAGCCGCATGAGTTCGATGGCATGGCGACCGTTCTTCTGGGGCGATCGATCGAAGGCAACACCGCCGATACGGTGACAATCGACAATCGTGAGGCGGGCAGACAGGCCGTTGACTACCTGCTCGACCTTGGACATCGCCGCATCGGCTCGATCACCGGCCCGATGCAACTGTCGACCAGCAAGGGCAGGCTCGACGGCATGATCGATGCGATGGCCGCGCGCGGGCTTGCGCCGCAGCCCGGGCATATCAGGTCCGGCGAATTTCGCGAAGAAGCCGCCTATTCGGTCGCTCGCGATATGATGGGTTCACCCGACCGCCCGACGGCGATTTATGTCGCGAACGGCGTCATGGCGATCGGCGTGATGCGAGCTGTTGCCGATCTTGGCCTGCGCTGTCCGCAGGACATCTCGATCGCCTCGACGGACACGGTCGCAGGCGCCGGCGGCTTGAAGCCGCGCCTGACGAGAACGGAGCACCCCATTGCCGACATGACCAACGAAGCGCTGCGCCTGCTCGTCGATCGCATCGAGGAAAGAGTGTCCGAACCTGTGCGCAGCATCGTTTTCCAGCCGGCTCTGATCGTCGGGGAAAGCTGCATGCCGCTGCGCGGGAACGCCGCTTGACGGTTTCCCGTCGTCGGCCTCGGCTCTCGATCGCTCTACCAAATGCCGAGATGTAGGTGTGAGGACCTGGAAATCGCACAAGCGCTCGGACACAGCGTTTCTGGACGTGTGCGGCGTCGTCAGGCAGGCTCTGACGGAGTGGTCGCCCGAGCGCCCTGCCGATCAAACGCTTTCGAGATAGGTTTCGAGCTCGAAGTCGCTGACGTTGACTGCGAACGTATTCAGTTCCTGCCGTTTGCAGGCGATGAAGGAGTCGCGCAAGATTGCCGGAAATATCTCCGCCACATGCGCCCCGCTCTCGAAGCTGGCGATCGCGGATGCCCAGTCAGGCGGCAGCTTGGCCGGCTGAAGTCCTTTGCCGTCTCTGCCCGTCGGATCGCCAGGCGACAATTGTCTTTCGATGCCGATGAGTGCGGCGCCCAAGATAGCCGCAAGCACGAGGTAAGGGTTGGCGTCCGCGCCAGCGACGCGATGCTCGATCCGGCGTGCGCCGGCCGGCCCGCCGGGGATTCGGATCGCGATCATGCGGTTCTCGTAGCCCCAGGCAACCGCATTCGGCGCATAGGATCCGGGACGCAGCCTGCGGTAGGAATTGAAATGCGGTGCAAAAACCAATGTGCTTTCGGCCATGGCAGCGAGCAGACCGCCGACGGCATGGCGCATGATGTCCGAACCCTGGTCGCTGCCGTCGTCGAAGACGTTGCGGCCTTCGGCGTCGGTCAGGCTGAAATGGACGTGAAAACCGTTGCCGGCGCGGTCACCATAGGGCTTGGCCATGAAGCAGGCGGCAAAGCCGTGCTTGCGGGCGATGCCCTTGACGGTGCGCTTGAACAGCACGGCATCGTCGGCGGCGCGCAAGGCGTCCGCGACATGGTTCAGATTGATCTCGAACTGACCGACGCCGTTCTCGGCGATCGCGGTGTCGACGGGAATGCCTTGCATCCGGCAGGCGTCGCAGACGTCGTGGATGAAGGCTTCGAAGTCGTCGATCTCGTCGATCGACAGGGCCGCATCGGAATCGAGACGGCGCCCGGTTACCGGCGAGACAGGCCCGATCGGCCGCTGCGATTGCGGGTCGACAAGGTAGAATTCCAGTTCCGTAGCAGTGACCGGGGTCAGGCCCAGAGCCTTGTAGCGGTCGAGGACACGAGCCAGCGCCCGCCGCGGATCACCGAGAAACGGCGCGCCGTTCTCATCGGCAAGCCAGAGCGGGACAAGTGCTGTCGGATGTGCCGTCCAGTTCACTGGCACGATGCCGCGCCCCGTCCACTGGCAAAGGCCGTCGGCGTCGCCGTTGCCGAAAACCAGCGTGTTGTTCTCGATATCCTCGCCCCAGATGTCGAGCCCAACCAGCGAGTAAGGCATGCGCAGCTTGCCTTCCAGCGCCTTGCGTGCCTGCTCGACGGGTATGCGCTTGCCGCGCATGATGCCGTTGAGGTCGCACACCGCAGCCCTGAGGCTGTGGATGTCGTCCCTGCTTTCAAGCCAATTCAGAACGTCCGTGATTGCATCGCCCAATTTCAACCCCTGGGTTTCCGAAGGTGCCGTGGCCCTGGCCGGTTACGATATCATTTATAGATAGCTTGTGAGTTTATGAAAACCGCTCTGGCTGTCACCAGAAGATTTTGCTTATTTTTTCAATTCACTAGCTGGGATATCGGGTGGCATTTCAGGACCAATTGCGCGATTTGCGATCGCAATATAGTGGTAAGGTTGGGGAAAGCCAAGCGGCATTTGAGCCGGGCTACTGGCGTCTTGGCAAGGAGCGGGAATAGGCCGAGCTGGCCTTCGCGCCAGGACATGAAAGAACAGGAGCGGGCGGTGCGAAGATACCGTTCGCCTACATAGCAGAGGGATGAGCCAAATGACAAATACGCCGTCGCACCGCGCGGAGATCGACCTGTCGAACTGGAGAACAAGGCCCTATTCGGCCTGGTCGTTCCAGAACGCGGCGGAACTGGTGCCGTCCGCCACGATCCGCAGCGCGCGCCAGCCGGAGACGCAGGCACTCGACCTCGGGCGGCTGTCCGACCTTGTGGTTGCCGACGTTGCCGGCAAGCCGCGACCATTGCCGGATTTCCTGCTCGAAAGTGACACCGACAATTTCGTGGTGATGCGCGGCGGAAATTTCGTGGCCGAGTGGCATGCCCCGGCGAGCGATCCGGCAAAGCCGCATCTGGTGTTTTCGGTGTCCAAATCCATCACCGGCCTTCTGGCTGGAATCCTGATCGGCCAAGGGATGCTTTCGCTGGACGATCGCTTGGCAAAGCACCTGCCCGAAGCCGCCGGATCGGCCTATGGCGACGCCACGTTACGCGATCTCCTCAACATGCAGATCAGCATCGATTTCGACGAAGCCTATCTGAGCAGAGACGGCGCCTTCGATCGCTACAGGCGAGCTATGCTGTGGAATCCGGACAAGGCGGACGATCCTGCGCCCGATCTCAAGACTTTCCTGTGCACCTTGCCGAAGGCTGCACATCCGCACGGCACGCGGCACGCCTACCGGTCACCCAATGTCGACATGGCGGCCATCATCCTCGAGCAGGCATCGGGCGAGCGCTTCGCCGAATTGCTGAGCCGGCTCTTGTGGCAGCCGATGGGCGCCCATTCCGACGCGCAGATAACCGTCGATCGGGCCGGCAATCCGCGCGCCTCGGGCGGCATCTCGATGACCGCGCGCGATCTCGCCCGCGTCGGTGAGCTGGTTCGCACTGGTGGCCGCGGCATCGTTCCGGCAGACTGGATCGCCAGCCTCTGGGCCGGCGGCGACCGCGCCATCTGGGCCGCCGGCGACCAGGGCTATGCGTATCCGGGCGGAAGCTACCGCAACTATTGGTACGACACCGGCACGGGTGCGCTCGCCGCCTTGGGCATCCATGGCCAGTGGCTCTGGATCGATCCGGCGACGCAAACCGTCATTGTCAGGCAATCTTCGGAACCCGACCCGGTCAACGACCGGATGGATCAGACGGTCGTTGCGGTGATGAAGGCAGTTTCCGCCGCCTCGTGACGGCCGCGACCGTCAGTTCCGGGTTTCCGGAAACTTGACGTGCTGCAAGAGATGCGTCGCGCCGTCGTTTATGTCGCGCACGATGGCGGCGCGCGCGCGCGGCCCGTCCTGGACTTCGATCGCGGCGACGGCTTCCTCATGATAATCGATGTCGAGAATGGAGGCGAGATTGTCCTCGAAGCCGGTGGTCAGGTTCCTGAGAAACGGGCCGACCTGCATCCACACCGTCTCGATCAGGAAGATCATCTGCTCATTGCCGCAGTGGCGATAGATCGAGAACTTGAAGTTGTAGTTCTTGCGCAGATAATCGTCGATGTCGCCCTTGCGGGCTGCCAGGGTCAGCTCTGTGCAGTGGCGACGGATCGCTCGCAGATTGTTGCCATTGATCAGCTTTGCGGCAAGCTCGGTCGCGGAGCCTTCGAGGATCGTTCGCACCTCGGTCAGCTGCGAGAACCTTTCGGCCGAGATGACCGGCACCTCCATACTGCCGTTCGGCATCGGGCTCAGCGCACGCAGCGCCTGCAGCCGCATGAAGGCGCTGCGCACCGGCATGTCGCTGGTGCCGAGTTCCTTGGCGAGCTTGCGCGAGGTGAGCTTCTGGCCGGGCGCAAACTGGCCCGACATCAATGCCCTGACGAGTTCGAGATAGACTTTCTCATGCAGGGGCACGGTGTCGACGGCGGTCAACCCGAAAAGCATTTTATCGGCCATTGGCGGTGCGCTACTTCATTCGTTCTGAAATCTACGCAGCTGGCTACATCTGCCGCTAGAAATGATGGCTGGCCGAACGCGGCATGAAGGCCGAAGTCAGCGATTTTTCAAGCACATGATAGACGCTTCAACCGCAACGCTGCAAGCCGCGTCGTCGTCGCCTTCCCGGTTGCGCCCAGCAAATGCCGCGCCGCCGACACAAAGCTGGCCCGACACCAGCTCATGCTTGCTCCAGAAGGGTTCGGCGTTACGCGATGTAAAATACGTACTTTATCGGCATCCCAGATAAATAAATGCTTTTCAGTCACACAAAATGATGAAACAATAAAATTGAGACTGGGGAAAATCCGATGCGCAACGTCAGCGGACATGGCAAGCGCCTGTCCTATTACGATTTCGGCCACACGACGGTGTACGCCTCCCGCTTCGACCAGCGCTTCCCCTATTGCGCCTATGTGCCCGACGACTATGACGAGGACGGCGACAAGACATATCCGCTGGCGGTGATCGTGCATGGCACCGAACGCGGCATGCTCGCCTACCGCGATGCCTTTGCCGACTTCGCCGAGCAGAACGGCGTGATCGTGCTCGCCCCGCTGTTCCCGGCGAATATCTGTTTTCCGGGCGACCTTTCCTCCTACAAGATGCTGCGCGAGGGCGACCTTCGCTACGATGCCGTGATGCTCGACATGGTCGAAGAAATGCGGGAGCGCTATCGCATCCGCGGCGATCGCGTGCTGATGTACGGCTTCTCCGGCGGCGGCCACTTTACCCATCGTTTCCTGTTACTCCATCCCGAACGTCTGCTGGCTGCATCGATCGGTGCGCCGGGCGTCGTGACCCTGCTCGACTTCGATCACGATTTCTGGGTCGGGGTGCGCGACTTCGAGAAAGTGTTCGGCAAGAAGGTCGACCTCGACGCCATGCGCAAGGTCGCCGTGCAGATGGTGATCGGTGGTGACGATCTCGAAACCTGGGAGATTACCATCAAGCCGGACGATGCCTGGTGGATGCCCGGCGCCGATCTCGCCGGCGCGACCCGCAACGACCGGATCAGATCGTTGAAGGGCAGCTTGGAGACACACGGCGTCGAGGTGCAGCTGGATGTCGTGCCCGGCATCGCCCACGACGACCGCGAGCTCATCGCCAAGGTCAAGGATTTCTTTGCGCGGACATTGAATGCCGCGCCCGCCTGAAAAACTGCAGTCAACAAAACTGGAGATAAAAATGGGAACAAGATCGGGAATGGGAAGACGATTAATCCGGGTGCTGGCGGCAATCGCCGTGATGGCGTGCGCGCTTCCGGCGATGGCGCAGGAGCAGCCAAAAACCGGCGGCACGCTCAAGGTTCGTATCAACGCCGACATTCGCGCCACCGACGGTCTTAACCGGGACGCGAACACCGACACGGTGCTGCACCAGATATTCGAGACGCTGGTAGCCTACCGCGCCGATCTCACGGTCGGGCCGGCGCTGGCCGAATCCTGGAAAGTGTCGGACGACGGCAAGACCTATGCCTTCACGCTGCGCGACGGGGCGGCTTTCCACAATGGCGACGCCGTGACCTCTGCGGACGTCAAATGGAACTGGGACCGCCGCATGGACGCAGCCAACCAGTGGTTCTGCATTCCGTTCTTCGACGGCAGCCAGGGGCTCAAGGTAGAGCAGGTGGCGACGCCTGATCCACGCACCGTGGTCCTCACGCTCAACGCGCCGAATGCGCTGTTTCTGGCGCAGCTCGCCAATGTCCAATGCAATGGCTGGGTCGCAAGCCCGAAAAATGTCGGCACCGACGGCAAGTGGATCGCCGACAGCGCCATCGGCAGTGGTCCCTTCAAGCTGAAAGAGTGGGTCAAGGGCCAGTATGTCGCGCTCGAGCGCTTTGCCGATTACAAGCCGGTGAAGGAGGCGCCGAGCGGTTTTGCCGGCAGCCGTGAGGCCTATGTCGACGAGGTGCGCTTCATGGTCATTCCCGACACGGCGGCGGCGGAGACGGCGCTGTTTGCCGGCGAGCTCGATGTCCTGCCCGATCTTGAATCGTCCCGTGTCGAAGAAGCCAAGTCGCGAGGCATGACGGTGCTGTCGACGCAAGGCCTGTCGTGGACGGCGATCCTGCTGCAAACGAAGGATCCGCTGCTGTCGAACGTCAAGATACGCGAGGCGCTGGCGCATGCCGCCGACATCAACCAGATCGCCGCCGCTCGCACCAACGGTGTCGCTGCCGGTGACCCCTCTGCCGTCGCCCAGGCGAGCTCGTTCTTCGACGGTGATTTCCTCAAATGGCCGCAATACGACCCGGCCAAGGCCAAGGCACTGCTCGACGAGGCCGGCTATAAGGGCGAGCCGATCAAGATCCAGACCAACACCCGCTACCAGGGGATGTACGAGAACGCCGTGCTGCTGCAGGCGATGCTGACGGCCGCGGGCTTCAATGCCCAGCTCGAAGTGCTGGATTGGGCAGCACAACTCGACAATTACCTCGCCGGCAAATTCCAGATCCAGTCCTTCGGCTATTCGGCGCGTCTCGATCCATCGCTGATGTATGGCGTCATCCTCGGCGACAAGGCGACCGACCCGACGGCGCAGTGGGACAGCAAGGAGGCCCTCGACCTCTACACGAAGTCGATGGCCACGACCGACCCCGGGCAACGCAAGGCGCTGTTCAAGCAGCTCCATGCTCTCATGGCAAAGGATGTGCCGATCCTTGGCCTCTATTACGAGCCGTCCGTCGACGCCGTGTCGCCGAAGGTGAAGGGCTATTCGGTATGGCCGGCGGCAAACCCCCGCGTATGGGGCGTCTGGAAAACCGAATAGGCTGACGGTTCTCTGTCGCTCGAAAGATCGGAGGCGTATTGCCTCCGATCTTTTGTTTGAGGTACCTGGTGGTGAAAACCTGAGGGTCGGTACCCGTCGTGAAAGACCGCTCTGGTAGGATTTTCCATTCACGTTCGCGATTAGAACGAGCAACCAGCGGCAATTAAAGATCTTGCTCGTCGCCCGCCGGGAAGGTCGAGTCCAGATCCCAAAGGAGACGCTGGCCGAGGGGCATGGCTAGCAGTGGCTGGTCGACGAGGTGAGCGCTGTAGAAGGTGAGATCCAGATGCGGGTGCGCGACCTACTACCTAGGCTTGTGACAAAGTTGATCGAGCACGTCTCGAAGCGCAGTGGCGGCTTGGTCACGCTCGTCAGCAGACATCAGCTCGGGCTCAGCTTCTAGTCTGAGATGCGGCAGTTCGGTTCGAACGGCGCGATGGGCAGCGACAAGATTGGCCTTCAGATCGATGACGCGATAGGTGGCGAACGGATAGGCGATCCCCTTGACGTGGATGTGCCCCAGTTCGTCGCAGTCGATCATGTCCTTCACTTGCGCAAACGTCTCATAAGAAATGAGCACGGTCCCGGGCTGCGCCTCCTGCTCGAGACGTGAGGCGAGATTCACAGCGCCGCCGATTATCGTGTAATCCATCCGGTCCTCGCTGCCGAAGTTGCCGACAGTGCAGTAGTCGGTGTGGATGCCGATGCGGCAGCGCAGCGGTGTTTCAATTCCAATGTCGCGCCAGATTTCGGCAAGTTCGCTCATCCGCGTCTGCATGGCGAGAGCCATCTGCACGCAGGCGAACGCGTCCTCCTTGACGCCGCGAGTCTCCGGATCGCCGAAAAACATCAGGATCGCGTCGCCGACATACTTGTCGATCGTCGCGCCGTGATCCGAAGCAATTTTCGACATTTCCGTCAGATAGTGATTGAGGAGCTGGGTGAGGACCTCGGACTCCATTTTGTCGGTGGTCTCGGTAAAGCCGGCAATATCCGAGAAGCATATCGTCAGCTTCTTCCGCTGGCTGGCGATCCTGACGTCCTGACGGCCAGTGAATATCGAGTTGTAGACCTGCGGCGCCAGGTACTTCGCCAGCTTGCTGGAAAGCGCCTCGAGAGCCGCGGATTTCTCGGCGAGGTTCTCCTCCCGTTGCTTCAGCTCGGTGATGTCCGAGTAGACCGCGACTGTGCCGCCGCCGGTGATCCGCCGCTCGCTAATCATAACCCATCGCCCGTCGCCTCGCCGCTGCAGCCACGGTTCGTCAGGGTTGCGGTGCCGGGAGAGGCGCTCGGCGACCCATTCCTCTAACCGTCCCTCAGCATCCCTGATATAGCCGCGCTCAGCGGATCGGCGAATGATGGACTCGAAGGCCGTGCCGGGCGTCAGTTCGATCGCAAGGTCGCTGTAGAGCAGTTCGCGGTAGCGGCTATTGCTAAGGACGAGCCGGTCCTCCGCGTCGTAGAGAGCGAATCCCTCGGAGATGCTTTCGATGGCATCGATGAGCCGCTGACGCGCTTCGGCGACCTCGCGCAGGTTCTTCTCCTCCACCTCGACTGCGGTGTCCCGGAAG
>NZ_SUEO01000340.1 GCF_004962925.1 Mesorhizobium sp.
GGCGATTGGCACCGACGGCGTCGGTTCTATCCGCGTGCCGGCTTCGTTCTGCGGGGTCTTTGGTCTCAAGCCGACTTTTGGCCTCGTTTCACGCGCGCCCGGCTTCTTCCCGCCGTCATGGGGATCGCTCGCGCATACCGGCCCCATTGCGCGAACGGTCACCGATGCGGCCCTGCTGCTCGAGACAATTGCGGGCTACGACGTGCGCGACGCCGCCTCGCTCGCCTTGAAGCCGCAGGAATATTCGAAGATACCGCCGTCAGCCAGGGGCCTGCGTGTCGCCTTCTCGGCCGACTTCGGCTACGCGCCGATCGACCCGGAAGTCCGGGCGGCGTTTGCCGCCGCGGTCGATATCCTGGCCACTGCCGGCGCCGAACTCGTCGAGTTCCCTTTTACTCTCGACCCACAGTTACTGGACACGGTGCTCAAGCCGATCGCCTTCACAGAACAAGCGGCATCGGTCGGCGATCGGGGCGAAGATGCGTTTGTCGATTCGGACGATGAGTTCCGCGCGGTTCTTCAAAAAGGCCTCGGCTTCAGTGGCGCGGACTACATGGCGGCGACGCATCTGCGCACGCGGCTGAGGAGCCAGTTCGTCGAACTGTTCGGCACCGTCGACATATTGCTGACGCCGACGGTCGCGGTCACGGCCTTCGCGGCCGGCGCGCTCGGTGCATCCCGCGTCGACGAGCTTCCGGTCGACGCGCATCTGGGCTGGTCGCCCTTCACCTGGCCGGTCAATCTGTGTGGTCTGCCAGCCGCGACGGTCCCTTGCGGGCGCGATTCCTCGGGCATGCCGATCGGCCTGCAGATGATCGCGCCATGGATGCGGGAGAGCTCCATCATCGCTCTCGCCGGAGCCTTCGAGCAGATGCGGCCCTGGGCGAAGGAATGGCCGCCGCTCAACTTTCGGTGAGGTGTGCTTCGCTTTCAGCTTTACGCATATCGGGCATCAGTACACCGCCGATCTCGCGGCTGATATCGAGATAGTGTGAAAGATAGTCGTATAGCGCCTTGGCGGCCGGCGTTGTCGCGCCCTGCGCCTTGTAGAGAAGCAGGTCCACCTTCGGCAGTGTCGGAAACTCGCCGCTGGCGACAATCTCGCGCATGCCCGAAACGAGCGCGCTGCGGCCGAGAACAGTGACGGCCATACCTGAAAAGACCGCGGCCTGGAGCCCGCTGACGCTTTCGCTGACGCAGGCGATGCGCCAGGGGCGGCCCGCCATTTCGAGGTGCTCGATGGCGTGATCGCGATAGATGTTGCCCGGTGGCAGCAGTGCCAGCGGCAAGGGTGTCTCTGTATGCGCCGTTGAGTGTTTCCCGGTGATCCAGACCAACTGTTCCTGGCGCACGATCCGCCCGCCGATGAAGTCGTTCATCCGCGTGACCAGCGCGATGTCGATTTCGCCGCGATGGACCTGCGCGACCAGCGGCGTCGACAGTGAGCATTGAAGCTGGACCTGGACGCGCGGGAAGGCGCGCTGGAATACGGCCAGGATCGACGGCAGCAAATAGGCGGCGTAGAGGTCGGGCGTGCCGAGGATCACCTGGCCTTCGATATCGGGCGACGAGAGCCGCGACAGCAGCTCGTCGTGCAGTCGAAGAATCGAATTTGCATAAGAAAGCACCAACCTGCCGTCGGAAGTGAGCACCATCTTGCGTCCGTCATGACGGAACAGGTTGCAGCCACAGATGTCGTCGAGTCGCTGAAGTTGCAGGGTAATGGCCGGCTGCGAGCGACTGAGACGCCGCGCCGTCTCTGTAATGCTGCCGGTTTCCGCGACGCACTGCAGCGATCGGAGCATTCGTATGTCGACGCTGATGAGGTTCATAAACGTGCCCGAGCCGGATCCGATGCGCCCGGCTGTCTTCATGCAAGATTCATTCCAAATTTGGTTTGCGGGATATTGTGTGTAGTCCCGTTACGACCTGCCGTCGGTTCGGGACCATGCGGAACAATGCGAGATGTTTCCTGATCTCGGCCCACGAAAAGGTTAATGAAATCAAGATTCCTGGCACATCCTCCAGGCCCACCACGACTCAGTTCGCCAACGCGTGTCGCGACGGCTGCCGTCAGAATTTGGTAGCGGGAGAGCGCTAACGCCTTTCCCCACACCCATCCGACTGCCAATTCAGACTTCGCTGCAATGGTTGAGCCAAGGGTTTTGAGTGCCTACCCCCGGAAGGACGGAGGTCACGCTGGTTTGGATCCGGCCGGGGCTATATCAGTTCCACAAAGCGAATGTTCTGCAACGCGCCGGTTTCGGCCGTTAAAGTCAGCTTTGCCACCGCCTGGAAGCGGACATAGCCGGCGACCACGCTAGAAGTCGCCGTTGCGCCATAAGTGTCACTTCGCGGATGTACCCCCAAAGGTCCGTTCATCAACAAACTGCGGACGTTTGCGAACGCGGTTCCATTACGCACAACAGCCCGCCATTCGACATGAGGAGTACATAAGAACCCGCTTCCACTCAAGTCGCAGCGAAAGTGGTTCGTGGAGCCTGTTCCATGAGCTATAATGCGGTGAATTGCTGTTGCGAAGTATTGAGGACATGCTGGGCTGGCTCGTATCGATCGTCCTTATGAATGTCTCTTCCGTTGTCGGAGGGACATCGTGAACGTCCTGATTGTCTATGGAACGACCGAGGGGCAGACGCGGAAAATTGCCGCATGGACGGCAACGCATATTCGCGAGCGCGGGCACCAAGTCGAGCTGCAAGATAGCGCAGCGCTCGCATCCGATTTGAAGCTCGGACCTTTCGACGCGTTCGTCATTGCCGCGTCGGTCCACCAGGAGCACCACCAGGAAATCGTCACGAACTTCGTGTTTGCCCATCACGAACTGCTGAACACTAAGTCTTCAGCCCTCATATCCGTCAGTCTGTCGGCGGCGCTGGAAGACCAAAGGACGGAAGCGCAAAAGTACGTGGATCGCTTCGTGTCCGTGACAGGGTGGCAACCACGCATGACCCTCCTTCTCGGGGGTGCTTTGCGCTTCACCAAGTACGATTACTTCCAGGAGCAGTTCGTCAAATTCGTCGTCATGAAACGCAGCAGCGATCAGAGCCCTGAGCGCGATCACGAATTCACTGACTGGAACGCCCTCGCCGACTTCGCTGATCGATTTCTTGAGACGGCCGGCTGAACAAGGAGGTGCTTGAGTCCGGCGCAGCTTGCATCGGCGCACCCTTCGCCGTCTTTGCCGGCGTGGCGCATGGAACATCGCGTATAGCAGCCCCCTCGAGCGATCGCGTATCCAGTGGAAGCAAGAAGTCCGCTTCCGCGGCATCGAGATGCACAGAGCGAAGCTCGCTCCTTCACCAGGGGAGTCCCGTGATCGTCAGTGAGATGACCGCCCAAGAATGCAGGATGCACCTGGCCGCGAGCGGGGTCGGGCGCCTCGCTTGCGTAAGAGACGGGATGCCGTACGTCGTGCCAATCAGCTTCGTTTACGATGACGGCCACATCTATAGCTTCTCCCTGATTGGTCACAAGGTCTGGGCGATGCGGGGACATCCTCAGGTTTGCTTCGA
Organism: Mesorhizobium sp.; assembly: GCF_004962925.1. GTDB lineage: Bacteria > Pseudomonadota > Alphaproteobacteria > Rhizobiales > Rhizobiaceae > Mesorhizobium. The sequence goes on from NZ_SUEO01000340.1 coordinate 3,534, forward strand.
AGTCGACGAGATTCGCAGCCCCCGCAGCTGGTGGAGTGTAATTGCCTTCGGTCGCTACGAAGAACTCTCCGAAGCAGGCCCCCGGCAGAATGAGCGCGACCATGCATGGTCGCTGTTGCAGAAAGCGCGCCCCCAACTGGTGGGAACCTGGCAGCGAGACACCTCACTCCGAGGACAAGGTGGCCAGTCCGCCTCACCTCTTCTTCCGCATCAACATCGAGAAGATCACTGGCCGTCGTGCCCTCGTCTGACCGGCCCCGTCTAGGAGCCGACCAATTGGAACAATCTTACCTGTTTCAAGGTTAGGGATGCGCAAGGGACTGCTCTACGGAATCATTGTCCAGATGAAACGCCATTTTCGGATTCTTGTGGGTGCCGCGGTCGGCCTCACATTGACACCTGCTCCGCTTCCCGCACTTTCGCGCGACGCCCAGCCGCTCGCCGCACCCCTCATTCTGGCCCAAGCCCAGTCGCCCGAAGAGGAAGAGCTGCTGCGCAGGAAGACGAGAAAGGGGGCCAAACGCGACGAGCAGCGGACTCCCCGGGCAGAAAGGCCGGCGCAGCGCGAGCGGGCCGAGCGGCCTGCGGCGCGGGAGC
>NZ_SUEO01000341.1:0-3886 GCF_004962925.1 Mesorhizobium sp.
CAACAACGTGCTCGGCTACTACATCGAAGTCACCGCCAACCACCATGCGATCATGACGAGCAGCGATGGGGCGAAGGCGCGCTTCATCCACCGCCAGACCATGGCCAATGCCATGCGCTTCACCACGACCGAACTGGCCGAGCTGGAATCGAAAATCGCCAATGCCGCCGACCGGGCACTGGCGATCGAGCTTGCCGCCTTCGACAGGCTGACGGCGGAAGCGGTCGGCCAGGCGGACAAGATCCGTGCCGGGGCCGAAGCGCTCGCGGTGCTCGACGTGTCGGCAGCACTTGCGCTGCTCTCCGAAAGCGAGGCCTGGTGTCGGCCCGTGGTGGACGCAAGCCTCGCCTTCGCAATTTCGGGCGGGCGGCATCCGGTGGTGGAACAGTCGCTGCGGCGTTCGGGCGAAGGACCGTTCGTCGCCAATGATTGCGATCTGTCGCCGGAAGGTGATGCCAAGAACGGCGCGATCTGGCTGCTGACCGGCCCCAATATGGGCGGTAAATCGACCTTCCTCAGGCAGAACGCGCTGATCGCCATCCTCGCCCAGACCGGCTCCTTCGTGCCGGCGGCATCAGCCCATATCGGCGTCGTCGATCGGCTGTTTTCGCGTGTCGGTGCCTCGGACGATCTGGCGCGCGGCCGCTCGACCTTCATGGTCGAGATGGTCGAGACGGCGGCGATCCTCAATCAGGCCGGCGAACGCGCGCTGGTGATTCTGGACGAGATCGGCCGCGGCACCGCTACTTTCGACGGCCTGTCGATCGCGTGGGCGGCGGTCGAGTATCTGCACGAGAAGAACCGCTGCCGGGCGATCTTCGCCACCCATTTCCACGAGATGACGGCGCTGGCCGGCAAACTCGCTCGACTGCACAACGTCACCATGCGGGTCAAGGAATGGGAGGGCGACGTCGTCTTCCTGCACGAGGTCGGCAAAGGTGCGGCCGACCGTTCCTATGGCGTGCAGGTGGCGCGGCTTGCCGGCCTGCCGGAAGCGGTGGTCGGGCGGGCCAGGGAAGTGCTGCACCAGCTGGAAGCGGGCGAGGTTTCGGGCAAGGCAAACGGGCTGGTCGACGATCTGCCGCTGTTTTCGGTGGCGATGAGGCGGGAAGCGCCCAAGCCGGTGAAAAACGATGCACTCGGCGACGCGCTCGGTGCGATCAATCCCGACGAGATGACGCCGAGGGAGGCGCTGGAAGCGCTCTATCGGCTGAAAGGAATGGCGGGGAAGTAGCCTCAGGCTAGCCACTATGACCTGGCTCGCCGCAACCTAATGGTGTGGTAGTGTGACTTTTTCGCTACATACAAGGGAGGCTATCCAGACTAGATCTCCTGACAGAATTGTAGGGGGACTTTCATGAAATCCGTTTTGCTTGCTGCCGTTTTCGGACTGGCCTTGTGTGCGCCGGCGCTCGCCGCCGATTCGATCGAGCCCGTCGAAACGCCTGGGTGGACCTGGCAAGGTCCTTATGCCGGCGTCTTCGGTGCGGGAACGCTGGAGCACTACAAGATCCATGAGCCCGACATCGGCGACGGCGTCACTCATGATGTCGGCTCGGCGGCCGTTGGCGGCTTTGCCGGTTATAATTTCCAGTCTGGCAACGTCGTCTATGGCATCGAAGGCGAAATCGGCTATCGCTTCAAGGAATCGACTTTCGACGATGTTCCCGGTGCGGGGACGCTGGATGTCTCGACGGGCCTGTTTGGGTCGTTGAAGGGACGCATCGGCATGGACATGGGGCGCTATATGCCGTTCGTGACGGCCGGCGTGACAGCTGCGGAACTGAAGACATTCTGGCCGGGCGGCCCGGCGGAGCGCGATAAGACCCTCGTCGGCGGCATCATCGGCGCTGGCCTTGACGTGGCTCTGACCCATAGCGTTTTCCTCCGCGGCGAGTATGACTTCTCGTTCTTCGGCAAGAAGACGCTGAGCTACTGTGATGGCGGATGTAACTTGGAACACACGCTCCAGACGCATGATTTCAGGATCGCCGTCGGACTGAAATTCTAGAGCAATTCCAGGAAAAGTGCGGAGCGGTTTTCCGTCCGGAATTGCGTAAAAACAAATACTTAGAGCGGGCCAGCGATTCTATCAAAAACTGAACCGCTCTAAGCTGTTCATCGCTCATTGTTCGCCAAGCCAAACACGCGCGTCCCTTCCCGAGACGCGCGCCAATCAGTGTATCGCCGACACACCGAGGGCGTGATTTTCTTCCGACCTTGGCCTTACCCCCGCTACTATCCTCAAATCATCTGCAGCCCGCGCTTGCGGGTCGGTGGCGGGAAGGCACGGTCGAAGTCGGCGAGATCTTCCGGGGTGAGCTTGATGTCGAGCGCCGCAGCATTCTGGCGGATATGCTCTTGTTTGCTGGCCTTTGGAATGGCGATGACGCCGTCCTGTGCCATCACCCAGGCCAGCGCCAGCTGAGCCGGCCTCGCATCGTGGCGGGCGGCGATGGCTTCGAGCTTGGCATTGCGCGCCAATATGCCCTGATCGACCGGCGAATAGGCCATCAGCGGAATGCCGCGCTGCCGGCTCCATGGCGCAAGGTCGAATTCGGGGCCGCGCTGGGACAGATTGTAGAGGATCTGGTTGCTCTGAACGTTGCCGCCGCCCGGCAAGCTGACCAGTTCCTCCATCTCGTGGGTGTCGAAATTGCTGACGCCCCAGTGGCGAATCTTGCCGGCCTTTTTCAACGCCTCGAAGGCTTCGACCGTTTCCGTCAGCGGCACGCTGCCGGGCCAATGCAGCAGATAAAGATCGATGCGGTCGGTGCGCAGATGCCTGAGGCTTTTATCGCAGGCCGCCGGCACGCCGGCGCGCGAGGCGTTGGACGGCAGCACCTTGGAGACCAGGAACACCTCGTCGCGGCGCCCCGCAATGGCATCCGCCACCACCTCCTCGGCCCCGCCGCTGGCATACATTTCGGCGGTGTCGATCAGCGTCATACCGAGATCGAGCCCAAGCTTCAGGGCATCGACCTCATCGGCATGGCGGCTGAAATCCTCGCCCATCTTCCACGTGCCTTGACCCAGCACGGGAACGGCTTCGCCCGAGGGCAATGTGGTGGTTCTTATCGTTGACGGCATGGCGCGCTCCAGGCGAGGCCCGATGGCAGCACAGCCTTCGGGAGAAATCCAGACGAAAGTCCTTCCCTGGACTTCCTCCAGACTGCCTGATGCCTACTTCACAGGATGGGCGGCAAGCCAATCCTGCATCTGCTTGATCTCGGCTTCCTGCGCCGCGATCACCGCTTCGGCCAGTTTGCGCATTTCCGGATCCTTGCCATTGGCAAGCTCGACCTTGGCCATGTCGATCGCTGCCTGGTGATGCGGGATCATGCCGCGGGCGAAATCGACATCGGCTTTGCCGGAATATTCGATCGCCATCATCGCGGTGTGCATCTTGTCCATCGCCGCCTTGTAGCCGTCGGTCGAGGGACTTTGCGCGCCCATCGCGCCCATGTCGTGTTTCATCTCCTGGGCTTGCGATGGAATGCTTTCGAGGAAAACGGCAAGCAGCATTCCCGCCGCCATCAGCAGCAGCACGATCTTCTTGGCCAAGGTCATTCATTGTCTCCTTTTTGAACGAATTTCTATCTGGGGGCTTGGCTCAGAGTTTCAACGTCCTGAGCCGCAACGCGTTGGTGATGACCGAAACCGAGGACAGGCTCATCGCCGCTGCCGCAATCATCGGCGACAAAAGCGAGCCGGTGAGCGGATAGAGCACGCCAGCGGCGACCGGCACGCCAAGCACGTTGTAGAGAAAGGCGAAGAACAGGTTCTGGCGGATGTTGCGGATCGTCGCCTGGGCGAGCGTGCGGGCCCGAACGATGCCGTTGAGATCGCCCTTGACCAGCGTGATCCCAGCGCTTTCGACCGCGAC
>NZ_SUEO01000341.1:3896-4119 GCF_004962925.1 Mesorhizobium sp.
GCCAGCGCCGGCGCGTCGTTGACGCCGTCGCCGGCCATGGCGACGCCGGCGCCCTTGGCGCGCAGCTCCTCGACCAGCGCGCTCTTCTGTTCCGGCAGCAGGCCGGCACGCACCTCGTCGATGCCGAGTTTGCTGGCGATGGCTTTCGCCGTGCGTTCGTTGTCGCCGGTCGCCATGATGATCTTCAGCCCGCGCTCGTGCAGCGCCTTGATCGCCTCTGATG
>NZ_SUEO01000342.1:0-289 GCF_004962925.1 Mesorhizobium sp.
CCGGTAGGGGATCAGCGCTACCACCGCGATGATCAGCTTCACGCCGAGGTCGCCGAGCGCCCATGATACCCAGCGCATGGCTTCGACCGGCAGCACGCCCATCAGCGGCGCGGTCTCGAGCGCGAAGCCATCGTTCGGGCCAGCGAAGGCGAAGGCCGCCGAAAAAGCGACGGTGAAGAACACGGCGGTGTCGAACACCGAGCCGACCAGCGTGCCGAGGATCGGCGCGCGCCACCAGCTCTGTCGGCGCAGCCGGTTGAACACGGTCACGTCGAGCAATTGCGCGATC
>NZ_SUEO01000342.1:299-3873 GCF_004962925.1 Mesorhizobium sp.
GGAAGCCGCCGCAATGCGTACCAGCCGGTCGGCGGCCGTCTCGAATTCGATCAGGCCGTGGCGGAACAGCAAGGGCGGGATGAGGATCGAGCAGATCACCGCCGCCATGAAGCCGACAAAGACGATCCGGCGCGCCACGGTTGGGCCATAGCCGCGGTTGGCAAGGTCGGTGACCAAGAACGAGAAGGGATAGGTGAAGGCGCCCCAGGTCAAAATGTCGGCCAGTGACAGGCCGCCGATCGCACCTTGCACCGGAAACTGCACGAGGATGTTCGATGCCACGACGACAAGCGCCATAGCGGCAACAAAGGGCAGATATCGGGAGAAAAAACTCATTTTTTTATCCTGGGTAATGGAACCAGCGGGGTGTCATACCGTGTTCGGACGACACTCCTTGGAAGGCATCCGCCTGAAAAATTAAGCGGCCGGCTGTTCGGCCAGCTTCTTGGCGATCTGCTTCTTCAGCAGGCGCGCGCGCTGCGACAATTCCTTGGCGTCGGCCTTGGCCAGGAACGCATCAAGGCCGCCGCGATGCTCGACCGAACGCAGCGCGTTCGCCGAAATGCGCAGGCGCACATTCTGGTTCAGCGCTTCCGAGATCAGCGTCACATTGACGAGATTCGGCAGGAAGCGACGCTTGGTCTTGTTGTTGGCGTGGCTCACATTGTTGCCGGACATGACTGCCTTGGCAGTGAGTTCGCAGGTGCGGGACATGGTTCTAAACCTTCAGTTCTCTGTCGGGCCAAACATTCGACCCGCGCCGGGTGGCGCGCGGTTTCGGTCAGGCGGCCTTATGGAAAAGTTGGCGTTCCTTAGTTGCATTTCGCCGATGCGTCAAGCTCCGGCTTGCGCATGGCGTGACGGCGCCGTTCACATAAAGGCCGGAATTCAGCCTATAAGCGGTCGCACAGGGACATGCCAGGCCGGAGTTGCCCATCTCCGGTCAAAAATCGAGGACCGATCCCGCCATGCTTCGTTCGTCTCATGCACTCCTTGCCTCGCTTGCCGTGGCGCTGCCGACGGCAACGTCGGCCGCCACGCCGCAATCCTTCAAGGGCGAGTATACGGTGTCGATCCTCGGCCTCTCTGTGGCGAAGGCAACCTTTTCCAGCAGCTACCAAGGCGACATCTATTCGATCGATGGCAGCGTCTCCAGCGCCGGCCTCGCCACAATGTTCGACGACACGCGTGGGACGATCTCGTCAAAGGGCAAGATTTTGGGCAAGCGATTGCAGCCGCAGGCGTTCCGCGCCGACTACAAGTCGGGCGAGAAGGCGTCGATGATCGATATACAGTTCGCCAATGGCACTGTTACCGCGACAAAGGTCGTGCCGGCGCCGAAGAAGCGCAATCCCAAGAATTGGATACCGCTGGGCGCCGGCGATCTCGCCTCGGTGCTCGATCCGATGGCCGCCACCGTTATCCATGCCGATAGTCTCGACAAGGTCTGCGGACGCACGGTGAAACTCTACGACGGCGAGATGCGCGCCGATCTGACGCTGACCTACGATTCGAAGGGCTCGACCTCGGTGCGCGGCTACAAGGGCGATACCGTCACTTGCAGGATGGGTTTTGAGCCGGTGGCGGGTTATCGCAAGAACCGCAAGGCATTGAATTACCTGAAGAAGCGCAGCCGCATCATGGTGACGTTTGCGCCGCTCGGCCAAACCGGCGTATATGCGCCGATCCACGCCACGGTCACGACGAAAATCGGCACTCTCACCGTCAGCGCGGAGCGGTTCGAAGCAACAGAATAGGCGCGATCGCGCGCCGCCGGAGACGGACATGGGGCGCGCAACACTGATCGGCTTCTCGGCGGTCGCCATGTGGGCGCTGCTGGCGCTGCTTACGGACGCCTCCGGCGCGGTGCCGCCGTTCCTGCTTTCGGCGATCACCTTCACGATCGGCACCGGCGTCGGGCTCGTCGCGCGGCTGTTCATGCCGGCCGCCGACAGGAGCGAGAAGATACCGCGCCGAGTGTGGGTGATCGGCATTGCCGGCCTGTTCGGCTATCACTTCTTCTACTTCACCGCGCTGCGCAACGCGCCGGCGGTGGAGGCGAGCCTCATCGCCTATCTGTGGCCGCTGCTGATCGTGCTCGGGTCGGCGCTGATGCCGGGCGAGCGGCTGGCCTGGAACCACGTCGTCGGTGCGCTGCTCGGTCTTGCCGGCACTTTCCTGATCGTCACCAAGGGCGGCGGGCTTGCCTTCGACGCACATTACGCCTTCGGCTATGCGATGGCCGGCGTCTGCGCCGTGTTGTGGTCGGCCTATTCGCTGTTGTCGCGGCGCTTCCCGTCGGTGCCGACCAGCATCGTTACCTGGTTCTGTGCGGCTACGGCAGCGCTTTCGCTTATCTGCCATCTCATGCTGGAAGAGACGGTGCTGCCCGTCGGCGCCGGCCAGTGGTTGGCCGTGCTCGGCCTCGGGCTGATGCCGGTGGGCGCGGCCTTCTACGCCTGGGACATCGGCGTCAAGCGCGGCAACATCCAGGTTCTGGGCGCGGCGAGCTATGCCGCGCCGCTGCTGTCGACGCTGGTGCTGATATCAGCCGGTTTCGCCGAGCCGTCCCTGCGCATCCTCGCTGCCTGCGTGCTGATCACCGGCGGGGCAGCCCTTGCAGCGAAATCGCTGTTCTTACGCAAGCAGACAGCGAGCGAGGCCGGGGCGTGATGCCGTTTCCCGGCGGCATCGACGCCAACGCCAATGCGACGCTGCTGTTTTCGCTGGTGGCGGCGGTGATTTACGCCTTCACCATCGACATGTCACCAACGCTGGCGCGCTCGGCGGCAAAGACGCTGGCCGTGGCGATGCTTGCCGTGCTGGCATCGCTGCAGGGCGGTCCCTGGCTGCTCGCTGCGGCGCTGGCGCTCAGCGCCGTCGGCGATGCCTTCCTGTCGCGCGACGGTGAAAAAGCTTTTCTCGGCGGACTGGCCAGTTTTCTCGTTGCGCATGGGCTTTACACCGCGCTGTTCCTGCGTTTCGGCGGGGGGGTCGGGCCGCTCTCGGCCGAGCCGGGGCGCGCGGCGATTGCCGTGGCAATGATCGCGTTCGCGCTCGCCATGCTTTTTGCGCTCTGGCGCCGCGTCGGTCCCGCCTTGCGCCTTCCGGTCAGCGTCTATATCGCGGCAATTCTTGCCATGGGGATTTCAGCACTCACCCTGAGCAATGTCTGGGTTATCGGCGGCGCCGTGCTGTTCATGGCGTCCGACGGCCTGCTAGCCTCGGAAAAGTTCCTGCTGACCGCCATCTCGCCGCACCGCGTCTGGATGCGCTACGCGGTCTGGGCGCTGTATTACGCCGCCCAGCTGGGGATCACCCTGGGTTTCCTGCTGGGTTAGGACTCCAGCCCGGCGCGGCCAGCTCGAAGGCGGCGAAATCGAAGCCTGGCGCCACGGTACAGCCGACCAGCGTCCATTCGCCCAGGCTGCGTGCCGATTGCCACCAACCTGCCGGCACGACGATCTGCGGCCGCTCGCCCGCCGCCAGTGCCGTGCCGAGCACCTGCTCGACCACCGGCCCGTCTTCCTGATGCATCGACAGCGCCAGCGGCGCGCCGGCATAGAAGTGCCAG
>NZ_SUEO01000342.1:3883-4092 GCF_004962925.1 Mesorhizobium sp.
GTCGAATGGCCGCGCGCGCCTTCCGCGCCATCGCGAAAGGTCTCGGCATACCAGCCGCCTTCCGGATGCGGTTTCAAGCCGAGCGTTGCGATGATTTCGGCGGAGGTTGTCACAGTTTTCAGACCATCAATGGTGCTCAGAAATTGTCCTTGCGCTTGCGGATCTCGGCGAACACTTCGGCGTCGGAGGCTTTCTCCATGCCGAGATGC
>NZ_SUEO01000343.1 GCF_004962925.1 Mesorhizobium sp.
CCTGAACCGGCCGAAGCAGCTTGCCGCTTAGCGGTCAAGATTGTTCACGGTCGACAAAACGGAGGACCACCATGCGCAGACTGCTTCTCGTCACCGCCGCCGCATCGCTTGCAGCCGTCGGCGTCGCATCCTCACAGGATACGACAATGAGCTTCTTCGTCACCAGCGTCGGCTCGGGCAAGGGCGCCGATCTCGGCGGCCTGGCGGGCGCCGATGCCCATTGCGAGTCGCTGGCTGAAGCCGCCGGCGTGACCGGCAAGACATGGCGCGCCTATCTCTCGACCAGCGACACCAATGCGCGCGATCGCATCGGCAAGGGACCGTGGTTCAACGCCAAGGGCGACAAGATCGCCGACGATGTCGCTTCGCTGCACAGTGATGCCAACGCCATCACCAAGCAGACGGCGCTCGACGAAAAGGGCAACGTGGTCAACGGCCGCGGCGACAAGCCCAACCGGCATGACGTGCTGACCGGCTCCAAGCCCGACGGCACGAAAATCGCCGACCAGACCTGCGGCGACTGGACGCTCAGCGGGGCAGAAGGCGCGGCAATGACGGGCCATCACGATCGCACCGGTCTCGACGATTCGGCTGCCGCCAAATCGTGGAATTCCTCGCACGCTTCACGCGGCGGCTGCAGTCAGGAGGCGCTGAAGAGCACCGGCGGCGACGGCCTGTTCTACTGCTTTGCTGCGAACTGAGCTCTTCAAACAAACGTCAAACTTCACGCCGTGGCGAACCACCGCGCCAGCCGCGCTTTCGTCGACCGCGCGGAGTTGATAGGATCGCCCGAATCCCACAACAAACGAGGAATTTCCCATGGCGGCTCCGAGCGTAGCGTTGGTCTGGTATCTGGTGATTGCCGGCCCGCAAGGCGGCATGGTGGTGCTGCCCAGCACGTTCGACACCCGCGAACAGTGCACCTCCGCCGTCACCGAATATCAGAAGCAGCCGACGCCGGCCGGCTGGTCGGTGCAGTGCGTGCCGAGCGCCTCGCCCTTCGCCGACGAGGGCGAAAGTGAATAGCCGGCAGCGCGTGTTTCAGCCGCGCGCGCTCACCGTCAGATCCGGCTTGGCATTGATGGTCTGGAACACCACGCAGTAGCGTTCGGTCAGCTTGAGCAGCGTATCGAGGCGCTCCTGTGGCTCGTCGCTGTCGAGGCTAAAATTCAGCCGGATGGCGCGGAAGCCGACCGGCGCATCTCTTGCCACACCTAAAGTGCCGCGAAAATCGAGATCGCCTTCGGCCTCCACCGTTGCTGCGCCGAGCTTGAACTCCAGCGCCGTCGCCACCGCCTTCAGCGTTACGCCGGCGCAAGCGACCAGCGCCTCCAGCAGCATGTCGCCCGAGCACAGTTCGAGCCCCGAACCGCCGGTAGCCGGATGGAGACCGGCAACGGCCAGCGCCCGGCCCGTCTCCACCTTGCAGGCGATCGACTGGTCGTCGATCGAGCCTCTGGCCCTGAGCGTGACCAGCGCACTCGACGCGTCGTCGCGATAGGCCTCCTTGAGCGGCGCCTGCATGGCCTTCAGTCCGGTGGCGTCCATGTCCAACCCTTTCCACAGTCATCTTAGTCGCTGGGAACGATGCTCCGAGCAGAACCCGTGCGGCTCAAACTTTGATTTCGCGAAAATAGAAATAGCATTTGGATCAAGGCGACAAGCGGTCCAGGCATTGCTGCGTCGTTGGACCTAGATGCATGTCGCCCGAAATCCTGCCCTCGGGCTTGACCCGAAGGTGCGCAGCGGTTCTGGGAGAACGACATGTTAAAAAAACAAATGATTCCAGGACTCTGGGAAAGGCAACGATCAGCATTGATTGCATTGCGTTTTTTCGGCGCGGATTTCCGGAGGGATTTTGGAACACCTCGATTAACGACCGAGACCTCTGGAGGCCAGCGAGGTTGGTCGCAGGAATGCGAGGGTCGCCCAATCGGATGGTGAGGTTGCATTGACCTTTCTGAGTAAGGATAATGTAATATTATTACGTCTCCTGTATAGCAGGTATATATCGAGCCGAACGGTTCGATTGATGCCCCTGCCCGGACTCGACACATCAGATTCCGCGTCGATTAAATGGCAATTATATTTTTCGGAAAGCGCGAAAATCGATCGTTAGAATGCAACCCATCGCAGCAATCGGATATTCGGTGTCCTCAGTCAAAATAGTCCGATGACCGGTCGCATCTATCCTATCCCCAGAGCCGGGCGGAGCCCGGAGCGCGAACTTGCCGAACTCAATCGCCGGTTCGGTGCTGTCTCGCGCCGTGTCGGGCGGCAACGGGAGATGAGATGGTATCGACGGCACTGGCGGGTGCTTGTGGCCTCTATCGCGGTCGCCGGGTTCGCGGGTTGGTCTATCGCCGAGGTGGAGCCGAAGACGGCATGGGACGGCGCGCGTCATTTACTGGCGGCACCGAGTTGCGATGCAGCCCGCGCGGTCGGACTGGCCCCAGCGCGCCGAGGGCGACCGGGATACTGGTCGAAGCATGACGCCGACAATGACGGCATCGCCTGCGAACCGTGGCCGAGGAGATAGACGACATGACGCACGACGATAAGGACAACTGGAAACGAAAACGCGACGAACGTCTCGCGCCTCGGGACTGGCAATCGTGAACAGACGGACAAGGTCGATTGCATCCACTGCCGGCGACCATTCGCTCAGCATGCGTCCTGGGCGGAAGAGCTCATGAATCACCTCGTTGCTGTTGACCGCCCTTCTATCGGGGCTGACCCAGGGCCCGAGTCAACTGGGATGTTCGTGGCGTGCTCCGCAGGAGCCGGGCGAAACGGTGACACATCGATGAGATGAATCGACTTGCGCAGCTAAGCCCTGTTCAGCCGCATCGGCCGAACGGGATACCCGAACCGCCAGCCCTGCCCCAACGCTAGCTCGCCGCTGGCGCAGCGCCGGGCAGGGTTCCGCCCGTGTAGCGTAAGCCGTGCCCCTGATCTTTGCGGCCGGCCTGCTGATCATCGGCAATGAACATTTCCGCAAGCACTGTAGGATGCGCCAACCCCTGCTGACAGTACGGTGTCAGGACAAGGCAGCATAGTCTGGTGATGATGGGATCCCTAAGCATGCCAACCACCACCGAAACCGCCGCCGAGCGCACCCTCGGCATCATCCTGGTTTCGGCGTCGGCGGCCGTCTTCGGCCTCACCGGCGTGTTGACCAAGTCGATTCATGCCGACCCGCTGACCATCACCTGCTGGCGCGGCTTCGTCGGCTCGATCCTGATCACCCTCTATGTGCTGTGGCGGCGGCGCCGCTCCGGCAGGCGTGAAAGCTTGCGCCTCGGCTGGCGCGGCTGGATGCTGGCGGTGGAAGGAGCGCTCGCCAGCATCGCCTTCATCTCGGCGTTCAAATTCACCTTCGTCGCCAATGTCGCGATCATCTACGCCACCGCGCCCTTCGTCACCGCGCTGCTTGCCTTCCTACTGGTTCGTGAGCGCTTCCGCCTGCAGACGCTTGCTGCCGCCACCGTATCGCTGGGCGGTGTGGCGATCATGGTATGGTCCGGCTTCGGCACCGGTAATCTGTTCGGCGACGGGCTGGCGCTGCTGATGACGGTCGGCGCCGCGCTCTACATGATCATGGTACGCGCCTTCCGCGACACGCCTGTGGTGTGGGCCGGTGCGGTATCGGCATTCCTCCTGTTCGTTCTCGGCTGGTTCGTCACCGACCCGCTAGCCGTCTCGACCAGAGACGCAGTGCTGCTCGTCGCCTTCGGCGCGTCTTTCGCGCTGGCCTCGATCTTGTGGACGGAGGGCGCGCGGCTCATTCCAGCGGCCGAATCCGGCCTGCTGGGTTCGGCTGAAGTGCCGTTCGCGATCCTGTTCGCCTTCCTGTTCCTGGCCGAGATCCCGCCGGCCGCCAGTATGATCGGCGGCGCCATCGTGCTCTGCGCGGTGTTCGCCCATGCCGGGCGCGACTGGCAAGCGGCGAGGCAGCGCTCTGCCTGAGAAAGTCTGCCTCTGAAATAAATTTGCAAAGTCGTGGAACCATCATCGGGTTCAAGCATTGTTGGGCTTGACGGGCCACCCCCAAGTCCCCCCAAACC
>NZ_SUEO01000344.1 GCF_004962925.1 Mesorhizobium sp.
CCCGCGGCGTGAATTTCTCGATATGGCCGTCGGCATGCCTTACGCTCCACGGCCGGACGATGCCATCGCGGCCATAACCGATGACGCTGTGACTGGCGAGGTCGTCGATCGATCGCGGCCTGCCATGTTTTTCGAGATAGGATGGGGCCGCGCAGATGGCCGAGCGCTGGGCGTAGATGCGGCGCGCGGCGAGCGACAGGCTATCATCGAGATCGCCCATGCGAACCGCCAGATCGATGCCTTCTTCGATCAGGTCGACGCGCCGGTCGTTGAAGGAGATTTCGATCGTCAGATCCGGAAATTGCCTGGAGATATCGAAGAGCACGGGTGCGACGCATCTGCGGCCGAAGGCCAGAGGCACGTCGACCCGAAGCCGGCCGGAAGGCACCAGCCGACGCTCGGCGAGCAATGACTGCGCGGCTTCGATTTCGGACAGCGCCCTGACGCAGGCTTCGTAGTAGCCCAAACCTTCGCTGGTCGGGCTCAGGCTGCGGGTCGTGCGGTTGAGCAGGCGAACACCCAACCGCTGTTCCAGTTGCGCGACCGCCTTGCCGACCGCCGACTTGGTCACATGCAGCCGCCGGCCGGCGCCGGTGAAGCTGCCGGCCTCGACCGTCTGTACGAATGCGAGGACGCCTTGCAGGCTGGCCGGTTCCACGAGTCTCCCTATTGTAGAATTTAAATCTTCAATCCGTTTCAAAATATGCCATATGGAAGCGCTTTCATCTATAGTTAAATCGCATAGGTGTCACGCGTGGCCACCAACAACGGAGCGCGGACCTAAAATGGGACCTGAAATCAACAGATCCTGGCACATGAGCGGTTTCGGCCTGTCCAGGCTGGAGCCGGCTGAAGGAAGGATTCCCGAGCCAGGGTCACGCGATCTTCTGGTGCGGGTCAAAGCCGTTTCGCTGAACTACAAGGACAGGATGATCGTGGACGGCGTGCTGATCCCGGACCTTGCCTTCCTTTCGTGCCGACCTCAGACGCTATCGGCGAAGTGGTGGCCATCGGCAGCGAAGTCAGCGGCTTCCGCGTCGGGCAGCGCGTGCTTGGCCAGGTGATCGCCGATTGGCTGGACGGCGACGCACCGGCTGTGTTGCACCAGCATACGCTGGGGTCGTCGCTGCCCGGCACGTTGTCCGATTACGTGCTTTTCCCACGAAGATGCCGCCGTGGTGGCGCCGTCTTCTCTCAGCGATGCCGAGGCCTCGACGCTGCCGATCGCAGCGCTGACGGCGTGGTTCGCTCTGGTTGAGGCGACAAAGCCGATCCCGGGCGAGACCGTTCTCATCCAGGGCACTGGCGGCGTATCGCTGTTTGCGCTGCAGTTCGCGGCCGCCTTCGGCCTGCGCGCCATCGTCACGTCGAGCAGCGATGAGAAGCTTGAGCGTGCAAGAGAACTCGGCGCCTGGCAGACGATCAACTATCGCACCCAACCGGCGTGGGACGAAGTCGTGCGCGGCCTGACTGATGGCGTCGGCGTCAAGCATGTGCTGGAGATGGTCGGCGGCGACAATGCGCGGCGATCGCTCAATGCATTGGCCGCCGACGGCCGGCTGTCGGTCATCGGCCTTCTGGGCGGCATGGAACTCAGCTTTCCGATCATTCCCTTCCTGCGAAACCGGATTGTCGTGCAGGGCATATCGATCGGTCACCGCCGCGCCTTCGAGCGGATGAACGAGGCGATCGAGACGCTTGCGATCAAGCCGGTGATCGACAAGGTCTATGGTTTCGACGACGTGCCGCAGGCTTTCGAACATCTGGAGAATGGACCGTTCGGCAAGATCGTAATCGCCGGGTCGCGATAGCGGCCGTCAGGCGACGGTCTGCCGTGCACCTAAGGCAACTGCAGCAGTACGCCCACCACCGCCTTGCCGTCGGTGAAATAGGGATCACCACCGCCATTGCGCCCGGTCTTTGTCGCGCCGATGCCTGATATCTCGCTGGTCGAGATCAGCATACCTGCGGCAGACAGGTCGCGGATCAGGAAGTCGCGCTCGGCGTCGATGTCGGGACCGATATGGTGGGTGATCGCGCCGGTGTTATGGCTGAGGCCGACACCGCGATCGAAGCTTGCCGAGCCCAGCCAGAGTGGCCGACCATCGTCTCCGGTCGCATCGGTCTGCCAGAAGCGGACGTGATGACGCCGGTCGGCACTGTCGCCGACCGGTTTCTCGAAGGCCAGATCCTGTGCACGGCCTTCGAATAACAACCGACTGACCGGCGCGTCGGGATAGGGCCGATTGAACAGCACGCTTTCGCCGATCTCGATCGCGGTCTTCAGCGTGATGGCGTCGGCCGTGTCCCATCCGGCGACGGCGAAGGCGTGGACCAGCTCTTTTTTGTTACCGACGAGGCCGACATTGATCGGATCGCCCGCAATGCCTTGCGGCGTGTGCGTCACCATCTCGAAGCGCTGCGTGCGGAAGTTGCGATCCCGCAGGGTCCAGAATTCCGGCGCGGCGAAATAGGCGAGCACGAGATAGCCGGCGCAGAACGCCACCAGCCAGGTCGTTGCGCGTCGTCGAAGGCTTCGTCGGCTCACGAGATACCACCCAGGTGATATGGCATCGCTTTATGTGGCGTCATTCTACGCGGTGGCGCAGACCTTGGGCAGTGGGCACGCGCTCGGGCTCAACGGCAGGCGCGATAGCCGTTCTTGCGGTTCTTGATGTCGAAATGAAAATGGTTGCGGTGGTCGTAATTGTAGCCGGGACCAAGCACCGTGGTGAAATACTGACAGCCGTCGGCGCGCACAGTGTTGAGGAAGCCGCGCGTGCGGAAGGCGAACAGCCCAGGCTTGCGCACGTCGATGTCGTTGCCATTGCTGAGCTCGATGCTCATGATGTCGAGGGCGTTACCCTTGCCGTGCTCCGACAGCACGCCTTCGCCAGCGATCCTGCGGCAGGAATAGCTCGAGCCCTGGCGAATGGTCTTGACGCCGGAGAAATAACGCCAGCGGGCGGACGGAACCAGTTCATTCCTGGTCCAGCCGGCGAAGGTGGCGGCCATGTCGCAGGTGAGCGTTGCGGCCGGCTTCATCTGGATGCTGCCGATGGCCGAGATCTTGACGGGATAGTCGATGCCGCATTGGCCTTCGTGGATCGGCGCAAGGTCGGTGTAGACGACGCCCAGGCGCTTCAATTCCTTGCGGCAGCCGATTTCGCTGGCCGGCATCTGTTCGGTCGGCGCCATCGGCTCGTCCATACGCGGATAGGCAGCGGTCATATACGGATTGGACGGGACGAGGCTCTGCATGCCAGCATATTTCGGGACAGCTGATGTCTGGCTGCCGACATCGACGGCCGGTTCCAACGAAAGCACGCTTCCTGTGGTGCAGGCCGAGATCGCCGCGATCGCAAGCGCGCCGGCAATCATGCGCGCGCGTCTGGTTTGCCGCACGGCGACAAACGCGGCGCGAAATATCCCGGCCATCGACAAGATCCCTGTCCCCGAGCCTGATCCGATCAGGCTCTGTCTAATTGTTTGATCATGATCTTTCTCCGAAAACCGGATCCCACTTTTCGGGATCATGATCAGATGAGACAGAGCTTAACTGCCAAGAGTAAAGGAAAAATCAGCGGCCGCGTTTACGGCTGCGGCCAAATTGCGGCATGCATGCCGGCCCGGGATCATGTCACTGACAGAACGTTCCGCCGTTGCGGCGCGGTGCAAGATCGAGATGGAGATGCAGCGAATGATCCGCATCGCTGCCCGGGCCGAGCACGGTCTTGAACGGTCCGCAGGCGGCCTTGCGCACCGCATTCAGGAATTTCGCGTCCTTTTCCGGTAGCGCTGGGCCGATGTCGATTTTTCTGCCGCTCGAAAGCGTGAAGCTGGCGATGTCGAGCGCGTTGCCGAAAGCATGTTCCGACAGTTTCCCCCCGCCGTGGCGCGGCCGGCAGACAAAGGCGGATGCCTGATTAAGCGACTTGAGATTGGCGCCGAGCTCGGCCTTGGCCGCCGGCTGGATGATATCGATGGCGAAGCGCACGGCGGCCAAG
>NZ_SUEO01000345.1:0-3605 GCF_004962925.1 Mesorhizobium sp.
GCCATGGCATCGGCCGGCTTCATGGCATCCGTGGCCATCGGGTCGGCGGGCTTCATCGCATCCTCGGCGCGGGCGATGCCGCCGGCGAAAAGCGCCGTCGAGCAAAGCGCGAAGGCAAGCGCCGGCAGCGTCAGGCGGGTGAAGTCGGTCATGCTGGTCTCCTCTGGAGTTGGTGGCGCGCCGGAAATGGCGATCCCATCAGCTCTTCGCCGTGACCTGAGACTTCGTTACAGCCATCACCGCTTCGTGATCGTTAGCCCGGTTTTCATCGCCAGCGCGATGCCCCCAGGGACGATCGAGTAGCCGCGACAGCGGCCCAAACGACAACGCCGCCCGAAGGCCGGGCGGCGTTTGTGATGGACGAGGCGATAGGAGGTCTCCTCTTGCGGCGCCCCGCTATGACCGCCGGCCTATTGTGTGAGCACCGTTTCCGAAGGCCGCTTGTTGAAGGCGCACTTGCCGGTCACGGTGTAGAAGAAGTCGGCGTTGGACACTGGAGCCGGTACCGTGTTGCCGCCGTCTTCCCAGGCCTGCACGCTGGGTTGGCCGCATGGCACGGCGGTGAAGATGTCCACCGTTTTGCCTTGCCCGACTTCGACGCTGTCGATGTACAGCCGGTTGGACGTCGCCGTATCGTCCGATCGCAGGGTTGTTTTCGTGCCTGTGGGCAGGTAGCCGCCGCCAAGACCAGGATTGGGATTCGGAATCTTCATCTCCAGATAGAGCTTGTCCATCAGGCTGACGTCGATCACCGCGCCGGCGCCAGTGGCGGGGTACATGGTGTTGACGCAGGTGGTCGCATATTTGGTGTAGCCGCTCGTCTGGGTGATCGTCGTGGTGGGCAAGCCGTAGAAGCTGATCACCGTGGTGGTCGTGCATACTTGTTTCTGGGCCAGCGTCTCTGTCGATCCGTTGATCGTATACACATTTGCCGTCCCATAGCCTTTCGGGTCGCCATACCTGTTGTGTACGTAGGAGATCTTCATCAGCTTGTTGGCCAGCGTCTCACCGAACTTGGTGCCGTACAGCGTCATCGTCTTGTCCCAATAGCCCGAGATCTTGTTGACCTTGAACGTGGCCTCCACCAGCGCCGGTCTCTTTACTACCGCCGAGGCAACCCCGATCTGCACCGTCGGCACATGGGCGATCTGCATGAAATTGGTTGGCATGGCAAAGCCGGCCGAAGCGTTGATGGTGGCGGTGCCGTCGGCGGCGACGACGAAGCCGTCGAGTTTGGCGGTGCCTTGCCCGCTATTGGCGGCAAATGACTCCTGCAGCTTCACCTGACGGTCCGCCAATGACGTGTTTGTCGGCAGCGTCGTGATCGACAGGGTCGCGGCGTCGAGCGCGTTCTGCATCGATGCCTTGGTCGAAACGGCCGAGTTGTAGTCGAGCGAAAAGCCCAGTGTGGCAATCATCGGGATAAGTGCGATGGCGAGTATCGGCGCAAGGGAGCCGCTCTCGGAGTTGAGAAAATGACGTCCTGCTTGCAGCATGTCTTGGTTCCCCCAAACGGTGACGGGGTGTGCCCTATCACGCAGGGCGCGAACTATGCTCTAACGGGATGGATCAAAGTTTAACGACTTTGCTCCGGCGGCCGGCAGGACAAGCGCTTCAGACAAATGCTGTCGTCCAATGCATGCGCAGCGACTGGCCGCACGCCCGGCCGCTTGCCCGGGCAAGCTGCCCCTGCTAAAGCGCGCGACATGACCACGCCGATCAAGAACATCCGCAATTTCTCCATCGTCGCCCATATCGACCATGGCAAATCCACGCTTGCCGACCGGCTGATCCAGTCCACCGGCGGGCTGGAGCTGCGCGACATGAAGGAGCAGGTGCTGGACTCGATGGATATCGAGCGCGAGCGCGGCATCACCATCAAGGCGCAGACCGTCAGGCTGAAATACCGCGCCAACAATGGCGAGGACTATATCCTCAACCTGATCGACACGCCCGGCCATGTCGACTTCGCCTACGAAGTGTCGCGGTCGCTGGCTGCCTGCGAGGGCTCGCTGCTGGTCGTCGACGCCTCGCAAGGCGTCGAGGCGCAGACGCTGGCCAATGTCTACCAGGCCATCGACAACAACCACGAGATCGTCGTGGTGCTGAACAAGGTCGACCTGCCCGCCGCCGAGCCCGAGCGCATCCGCGAGCAGGTCGAGGAGGTGATCGGCATCGACGCCTCCAACGCCGTGCTGATCTCGGCCAAGACCGGGCTCGGCATTCCCGATGTGCTGGAGGCCATCGTCAACGATTTGCCGCCGCCGCGCGAGGGCGACATCACAGCACCGCTGAAGGCGATGCTGGTCGACAGCTGGTACGACGCCTATCTCGGCGTCATCGTGCTGGTCCGCATCATCGACGGCGTGCTGAAGAAGGGCCAGACCATCCGCATGATGGGCACCGGCGCCAAGTACCTGGTCGAGCGCACCGGCGTCTTCACCCCGGCCCGCATCAATGTCGACGAGCTCGGCCCCGGCGAGTTCGGTTTTTTCACCGGCTCGATCAAGGAAGTCGCCGACACCCGCGTCGGCGACACCATCACCGAGGACAAGCGCCAGACGGCACAGGCCCTGCCCGGCTTCAAGCCGGCGCAGCCGGTGGTGTTCTGCGGCCTGTTCCCGGTCGACGCCGCCGATTTCGAGGATCTGCGCGCCGCGGTCGGCAAGCTGCGCCTCAACGACGCTTCTTTCTCCTTTGAAATGGAAACCAGCGCCGCCCTCGGCTTCGGCTATCGCTGCGGCTTCCTTGGCTTGCTGCACCTCGAAATCATCCAGGAGCGGCTGGAGCGCGAGTTCAACCTCGACCTCATCGCCACCGCGCCCTCGGTCGTCTACCGGCTGCTATTGAACGACGGCACGACGAAGGAATTGCACAACCCGGCCGACATGCCCGACGTGGTCAAAATCCAGGCCATCGAAGAGCCGTGGATCCGCGCCACGATCCTCACCCCCGACGAATATCTCGGCGGCATCCTAAAACTCTGCCAGGACCGGCGCGGCATCCAGGCCGACCTGTCCTATGTCGGCAAGCGCGCCATGCTCACCTACGATCTGCCGCTCAACGAGGTCGTCTTCGACTTCTACGACCGGCTGAAGTCGATCTCCAAGGGCTACGCCTCCTTCGATTATCATCTGACCGACTACAAGGAAGGTGACCTGGTGAAGATGTCGATCCTGGTCAATGAGGAGCCGGTCGACGCGCTGTCGATGCTGGTCCACCGCACGGCGGCGGAAAAGCGCGGCCGGCTGATGTGCGAGAAGCTGAAGGAGCTGATCCCGCACCATCTGTTCAAGATCCCGATCCAGGCGGCGATCGGCGGCAAGGTCATCGCCCGCGAGACGATCTCCGCGCTGCGCAAGGACGTCACCGCCAAATGCTACGGCGGCGACGTCTCACGCAAGCGCAAGCTGCTCGACAAGCAGAAAGAGGGCAAGAAGCGGATGCGCCAGTTCGGAAAGGTGGATATCCCGCAGGAGGCGTTTATCCAGGCCTTGAAGATGGGGGATTGAGAAGCCGGTCGGGCGTCCGCGCGTAGCGCGGCGCCGAGACATCGATCCGGTGGATCGATGTCAGGCTTCGAAAGCGGGGGAGCTGCCGGAGGC
>NZ_SUEO01000345.1:3636-3867 GCF_004962925.1 Mesorhizobium sp.
GTTCAAATCTCATTGGCCAAGCGTTTTGGCCGTTATCGCCTTTGCGCCTGGCGTATTCCGCTGGATTGTTTCGATATTCGATTGGGGAGCGAGACTCGACGTTATTATTGCCCATATTCATGAATTAGGTTGGGTCGGCAGCGTGTTCGCTTTCTTTCTGGACCCTCCTCCGTGGTCCATATTCCCTGCGTTTGTGGTCGGTTTTCTTTTCTTGACCCTCGAAGTCCGCAG
>NZ_SUEO01000346.1 GCF_004962925.1 Mesorhizobium sp.
CTGCCGGCCCACCCTTTGCTGACGACGCGAACGGGGCCTGTATTTCCTCCACCACTGGAGCCGCAAAGCTCTCCTGATGATAGTTGGCCAAGTCGAAGCCGGTGGCCTCCAGCATCTGCCGCACGGCGCGCATGAACGGGTCGGGGCCGCAGCAGAAGATTTCGCGCTCACGGAAGTCTGGCGCCAGCAGCGGCAGCCGTATCGCGTCGATCCGGCCCATATGGCCGAACCAGCCCTCGCGGCTGGACCGTTCCTCGATCATGAAGCCAAGCGTCAGACCCGGCATGCGGCTGCCGAGCAGTTCGAGCTCCTTGCGGAAGATAATCTCCTCGGGCTTTCGCGCGCAGTTGACGAAACTGACATCGGTCCATGGCGCGCAGTCGTTCAGCCAGCGCAACATCGACATCATTGGCGTCACGCCGGAGCCGGCCGAAATGAACAGATACTTGGCCGCTGGATGGCTGTGCAGCGAAAAGTCGCCCGTCGGGCCATAGGCTTTTACATGAACGCCGGGCTTCAGATTGTCGAACATCCAACGCGTGCCGAGACTGCTGGCCTGCGCCTTCACCGTCACCGCGATCGAGAACGGCCGCGACGGCGAGGAAGACAGCGTATAGGTCCGCATCAGCGGGCCGTCGGAGGTCGGCAGTTCCAGCGTCACGAACTGGCCCGGTCTGTAGCGGAACCAGGTCTGGTTGTCGGAGCGGAAGGTGAAGGTCTTCACGTCAGGCGCCTCGTCGCTGACGCCGATCACTTCCAGCACCTGGAGCCTGTCGTTCCATGGCGCCATTTCGTCGAGATGGCGATAGAGCCCGAGGTCAGTCATTGCGTTCATCCCCTTGACCTCGCTCAGGCGACGCTGCGCAACGCCGGCCGGCCGTCCTCGGCAAGGCGCGGTCCGATGAAGGAGGCGTACCATTCGACGAACTGGATGACGCCGCCCTCATGCAGTTCCGAATAGGGGCCGGGCTCATAGGCCGGCGACAGGATGCCGAAAGCGTTTTCCTCGACGATGCGGCGGTCCTGGTCGTTGGTCTCGGTCCAGACATGGGTGAGTTCGGCGAGGTCGTAATCGACGCCTTCGACCGCGTCCTTGTGGACAAGCCATTTGGTGGTGACGGCCGTTTCCGTGGCGCTGATCGGCAGCACGCGGAAGGTGACGGCATGATCGCCAAGGATATGGTTCCAGGTCGTCGGATAATGGTAGAGCAGCAGCGAGCCGATACGGTCGGTGGAAACGCTGTCGGAAAGGTTCTTCTTCACCGCGCGCCTTCCCGTCATCGTATAGCTGACGGCGTCGCGCAGCAGCGGCGCGCGGGTGGCGCGATACTGCCCGGCCGGATCGATGCGGAACTTGCTCGGCAGGCCCGCCGCCTCGCATTTGGCCCAGTGCGCCAGCATATCGGGATCGCTGTCGGCGCCCTGCACGCCGGTCACGGTCGGCGCTTCCGGGAATGTCTTGCACAGTTCTGGATGGTTACCGGCGCAATGGTAGCACTCGCGGTTGTTCTCCCAGACGAGCTTCCAGTTGCCCTTCTCGACGATGGTCGATTCGAAGGCGACCTTTGCCTCGCGCAGCCGGTGCGGCAGGAAGTAGGGCTCGATCATGGCGCGCATCGGTGCGAAATCGGCTGGCTCCTTGGCCAGGCAGATGAATATGTAGCCACTGATACTTTCGCAAGCCACGGGCTTCAGGCTGAACTGGCTCTTGTCGAAGCCGTCCGCCATCTGGCGAGCGAACAAAAGCCGGCCATCCAGCTCGTAGGTCCACTGGTGATAGGGGCAGACGAGTTTCGCCGCCGTGCCCTTGTCGGCGTTGCAGACGCGGCTGCCGCGGTGCCGGCAGGAATTGTGGAAGGCATTGATCTTGCCGTGCTGGTCGCGAACCAGCACGACCGGATAGTCGCCGATCTGGGCGGTGATGTAGCTGCCCGGCTTCGGCAACTCGCAATCATGGCCGACGAACAGCCAGTCGCGATACCAGATCAGCTCCATGTCGAGCTTGAAGAAATCGGGATCGGTGTAGAAGGGCTGCTCGAGTGAATAGCCTTGCCTGCGGCCGTGCAAGAGCCTCAGCATGTCGTTGCGCGCATCCATGTCCTGTCCTCATATTCGTCGTATCGGCCCGAAAATCGGGATCGATTTTCGGAAAGCACGATGCGCAGTTCAAAGTCTTGGAGCGTACTTTGTGCGTCCAAGTGGACGCACGTCGCTCCAAGGACTGAACTGGTGGTGATGGAGGAAGGATCGCTTGCACGCCGGCGACAGGCCAGACATGCATCATCCACCTCTTGACCGCCCACCGCGATCAGTCGAGTCAAAAATGTCTCGGGCTGGTTTCCGGGCTCTGGAGTGTCCTTGCGGACTCATCGCGACACCTTCCCAGGCTTGTGGCCCAGTGGTCTCCCGTTGCGACTTGAACTCCACCACCGTTGCGGGGGCAGCGCCGGGTTCTGACCGGCTTCCCAATTCTCCGCTTCGTCGTCACCAAGCGGCACCTGAGATGGCGTCATCTAATCATGACGGCCGGCTGACTGTCGGCATGAAAACGACATCGTATCCATGCGGCGCGACACGGCCGGCGAAACGTACAGGTTGGTAATTGCAGGGCTGAAACCCCATTTTTTCGGCCACCATTGTCGACCGCCGTGACATCGAATTCTGACCCGGGGCGGAGGCAAAGAAGGTTAACAGTTTCCAAAAGTGACTATTAGCCGCTTCTAAAATCGAACCGAACGGTTCGTTTCTGTTGACAATGCGTGCATGACGCTGTGAACGCAGGTCCGCCGATCCGTCAAATGGGCGAATCGCGCTTTTTGCCTAAATCTTTGAAAGGAAAAAATAAAACAACGCCGATAGAAGCGTCTGGTACAATTTCAAGGTGTAGATTCTTGGTCCACACGGAACAACTTCGTGATTGGAATCTGCCGGATGGCCTTCCCACATCGGGCCTGTCCGAACGACGCGAATTCCTTCCAAGACACGCCGCTAGACGGACGGAAAATTAAGATACTGGAGTACCAAAAATGAAAAAGATTGCTCTTACTGCCGTCGCCGTTCTGGCCATCACCGGCAGCGCCTTTGCTGGCAGCGACAATTATGGGTCCAACGGTGCCAACCAGCCGGCCGCCGCGGTCGACAGCTCTTACACGGCTTCCATTCAGAAGCCGGCTCACGCTGAAAAGCCCGTCGTCCAGGGCGCTGACCGCAACCTTTTCGGCAACAATTAACAGCCGACCCCAAACAGCGGCGGCCAAGTCCGCCGCTCGGGATCTGATAAATCTGGAGTACTAGAAATGAAAAAGATCGTTCTTGCCACCGCCGCCATTCTGGCCATCTCCGGCAGCGCTTTTGCCGGTAGCGACTACTATGGATCGAACGGCGCCAACCAGCCGGCCGCTGCGGTCGACAGCTCGTACACGGCTTCGGTTCAGAATTCGGCTTCGGCGCAGAATCCGGTTCCGGCCGACGAGAAGCCCGTCCATGGCAGCGACCGTAACCACTTCGGCAACAACTAACAGCCTGTTCCAACAGCAGCGGCGGCATTGTCTTTCACCAAGACCGCGGCCGCTGCGCTGATGGGATGCGAAAATCCAGGAGCACTGAAATGAAGAAGATCGTTCTTACCGCCGCCGCACTTTTGATTGCAGCCGGCAGCGCCTATGCCCGCAACGACAATGTTGGCGGGACCGACATCAACAAGCAGGCGACCGTCAACGTCGACAACACGAAGACGTCTTCGGTACGCAACACCGGCTCGCCGGTCTACAAGCTGCTCAATTCGTCGGGCGACGTACAGAAGTCCGCCCCGCACGGCAGCGACCGGAACCTGTTCGGCCGCTAACAGCG
>NZ_SUEO01000347.1 GCF_004962925.1 Mesorhizobium sp.
CGGCATAGAAAAGGTGATACGCCGACGTGTCGTCCTGATTGACCGTCTTCTTAACCAGCCGCAGCCCCAAAGTGCCGGTGTAAAAACGAAGGTTTCCCGGCGCATTCGCGGTGATAGCGGTTAGATGGTGGATTCCCGTCAGTTGCAGGCCCATGGTCGTCTCCCTGATCTCTAGAAAATTTTTCTCCTCCAATATCAGAACGCCGACCCTATGGCAGAAGGATGCGAATTCCGACAGTCCGTCGCTGCAAGCTGAACGATCTCAACTCTGAAACAAGCCAGCGTGCCGCGCACCGGCGAGCTCGGGAAGACAAACCGGCTGCATCACCAAAGGCCCTCAAGCCTCCTGACAGACTGCTGTCAGGAGGGGTGTGCGATAGTGTCTTCATCGAACGAGAGGAGATCAGCCATGAACGGTTTTACCATTCTGCGCAGCGTACAGCACTATGTCGGCAAGATCCGGACGATGCGCAACGAGATCCGCACCCGGCGTTTCATGAATGACTTGCCGCAGAGCATCCGCAAGGACATCGGTTGGCCGGATAATTACGAAGGCCGCCACGGTCGCGGGTGATTTTTCGCGGCAGCGGCTGGATGCGGACGCCACGGCGCCCAGATATAGATCCGGCGGGCCGAAGGACGGAGCAGGAAATGTCCGAACAGAAAACCATCGGCGTCGTTTTCATCGATCGCTTCGCCGACTGGGAATACGGCCTGCTTGCGGCTTCGGCGGTCGAATGGTTCGGCGCACGCGCGGTGTCGCTGACGCCGAACGGTAATCCGGTGACCTCGGCCAGCGGATTTATGCTGACGCCCGATCGCTCCACCGAGGTTGATGAAAATACCGATCTCGACGCCGTCGCGGTCATCGGCTCCGACGAGTGGGTCGATGCACCGCCTGATATCTCCGGACTGCTGACGGCAATTGCGGCGCGCGGCGGCGTGGTCGGCGGCATCTGCGCCGGCACCTTGGCACTGGCGCGTGCCGGCCTGTTCGACAAGGCCAAACACACCAGCAATGGTCGTGACTGGATCAATGAAAAGGAACCGGGCTATCCGGGCGCCCAGAACTATCAGGACGTGCCCCATGCCGTCGCCGACGGCCGCATTGTGTCCGCGCCGGGTTCGGCTCCCGGCACCTTCGCTCTTGCCTATTTGAAGACGCTCTATCCCCAGAGAAGCGGCGACCTCGCACAGATGCGTGCACTGTTCGCCAAGGAGTATGCCGAAGGGGAATATGCTGAAGCCTCCTGACAGTATGGTGTCAGGAGCGGCGTGCAATAGTGCGACAGTATCAGGAGACAGATATGGCCTTCATCCCTGCAAAAGCGTCGGCATGGTTCGAGATCCCCGTCACCGACATGGATCGGGCGCGCACCTTTTATGGATCGGTGCTTCAGAACGATCTCGCCCTGGAGGAGAGTGGCCCGAACCCGATGGCCATGTTCGCTGCGCAGGACCGAACGGCCTCCGGGCACGTCTATCCCGGAAAACCCGCGGCACCGGGAACCGGCCCGACCATCCATCTGTCGGTTGCCGCACCGATCGAGGACGCCATGGAACGGGTGAGGCAGAACGGCGGCCAAGTCGTATCGCCGGCGATCTCCATTCCGGCCGGCACATTCGCCTATTGCCTCGACCCGGACGGCAACAGCTTTGGGCTCTTCGTCTAGGTGCCGCATGGCAAAAAGCTGGAACGACAGGCTGAACACGCCAGGCATCAACGGTATCAAGCCGACGCCGCGCACTGTTGGCGATGTCGTCGAGGGCCAGCCGATGCCGGTGCCGACGGCACGGCAGGTCGATGATTTCATCCGCTCCATCCCAAAGGGCGTGGACATGGACGTCCGCGCATTGCGCACCGCGCTCGCCATCGAGCACGGTGCCGAAGTGACATGTCCGGTCACTATCGGCTATCATCTGCGCACTGTCGCCGAGGCCGCCAACGAGGATCTGCAGCGCGGCATGACGCTGAGCGACATCGCGCCATTCTGGCGGGTGCTGGATGCAAAGACGCCGACAACAGGGAAATTGTCCTTCGGCGCGGCATTCGTCGCCGCGCAGCGTAAGCGCGAAGGGCTGGAACCATAAACACCGAGGGACCATACGATGCGCCGCGCCGACAGGCTCTTCCAGATCGTGCAGCACCTGCGCGGTGGCCGTCTGGTCACCGCCCAGAAGCTGGGCACGTGGCTCGAGGTTTCCGAGCGAACAATCTACCGCGACATCGCCGACCTGCAGTCAACGGGCGTGCCGATCGACGGCGAGGCCGGCGTCGGCTACATGATGAGGGAGGGTTTCGACCTTCCGCCGCTGATGTTCACGCGTGACGAGATCGTCGCGCTGGTCGCCGGCGCCCGCATGGTGCGCGCGTTTGGCGGTGCTGCCATGGCGAGAGCCGCCGACGAGGCGCTGGTCAAGATCGGCGCCGTGCTGCCCGATGCCGAAAAGGATCGCATCGCCCGCACTGAGATCCACACGCCGATGTGGGTGGTGAGCGACGCCGCCCGCGAAGCGATCGACCTGATCGAGCGCGCGGTGGAAAAACGCCAGGTGCTGACCATCGACTACTCTGACGAAGCAGGCCGCAGCACTGCGCGCGACATCAGGCCATTAGGCCTGTGGTTCTGGGGCAAGGTGTGGACGCTGGTCGCATGGTGCGAGATGCGCGACGATTTTCGCGCTTTCCGCATCGACCGCATCGCTTCGGTGGTCATAGCCGGCCGCGTCTTCAAGCCGGAGCGCGGCAAGCAGCTCGCCGATTTCTATCGTGCGGTAGAGCGCAGCGAGGACTACGGTATGGCGCCGGACCGGGCCGCTCGAACCTGACAAGCGCGGTCGCAAAAAAACCCGCGCGAGGCGGGCTTTTTGTAGTTGAACAGCCTTTGGCCGACTCATTCCTCGTTGTCCGTATCCTCGTCCTTCGACTTCAACGCTGAAAGCTTGGCGAAGACGGCGTTGGCGTCGAGCTCCGCATCCTCGTCCTTTGGCTTCTCCGGCGCCGGCACCAGCCGCTCGGTCAATGCCGCCGGCAGCAGCGTGTCGCCGGCCGGTTGTGCCTGCTCGCGGCCACGCGAGGCGCGATTGACTTCCATGTCGAGGTCGATCTGCGAGGCGAGACCCAGCGTTACCGGATCCATCGGCTGTAGATTGGCCGAGTTCCAGTGCTTTCTGTCGCGGATCTGGTCGATCGTCGATTTGGTGGTACCGACAAGGCGCGCGATCTGCGCGTCCTTCAGCTCGGGATGGTTGCGCACCAGCCAGAGTATGGCGTTGGGCCGGTCCTGGCGCTTCGACAACGGCGTGTAGCGCGGACCTTTGCGCTTGGATTCGGGCACCCGCACCTTGGGGTCGGACAGCTTCAGCCGATGGTTCGCATCCTTCTCGGCACGTGCGATCTCGTCGCGGCTCAGCTGGCCGGTCATGATCGGGTCCATGCCCTTGATGCCTTGCGCCGATTCGCCGTCGGCGATCGCTTTGACCTCGAGCGGATGCAGCCCGCAGAACTGCGCGATCTGCTCGAAGGACAGCGCGGTGTTGTCGACCAGCCAGACGGCGGTCGCCTTGGGCATCAGCAGCGTATTGGCCATTGTAAAATATCCTTCTCGTTCGCCCGCGTTCCCGCGCGGGCGGTGGGTTAAGCCACCAAAATGGGAAATTCGCGGTCTGTATAAACGCTCTCTCGCCGTTTCGCAACGTTTTTGGGAGTGGCGTGTCGTAAGCACATGAGTTGTCCGGATTAGGTAGCACATGAGTTGTCCGGTTTT
>NZ_SUEO01000348.1 GCF_004962925.1 Mesorhizobium sp.
AAAGATGCCCGTCTCGACCTCAAGCGATCCATCGGAGAATTGAATGAACTCTATGCTATGATAATACTCACCCCCGCCTGTCTCAGAATTGTCGGGCCTCAGGTCTCTTGCGATCACGTTGAGGAAACCTTGGGCGTCAACTTTCGTCGTAATGTCATAGTTTACTCGGCTTCCAAGCAGGATAGCTGTATCGGTGCCAAATCCACCGTAAAAATAATCTACTCCTCCACGACCGAGAAAGGTGTCATTACCGAAGTCGCCAGAGAACCAATCCCTTCCTAAACCACCCGATATGCTGTCGTCATATTGGCTTCCTTGGATTTGTGCTTGCTCGATGTTCAGAATCGTGAATGTTCCATCATCAGTATTGACGGCTACATTGCTTTCCAAATCAAAATTGACGCCGGATGTCTCGTTTCGGAAATCCAAATCTGTTGAATCTATACCCTCTCCCCCATCGAGCGTGTCGTTGCCATACCTGTCGGCTAGGAAATCGTCCCCTGCGCCGCCATTCAGAATGTCGTTGCCCGAGCCGCCAGTGATATAGTCGTTGCCCGAACCGCCGGTGATCACATCGTCATACTGACTACCGCCGATTTGTGCTGCTTCGAAATTGAGCAGCGTCTTTATCCCTTCATACGTATGGACCGTTACGTTGTCGGTCAAAGTGAAATTGACGCCAAGCTGGTCATAGAACTGGAGTTTGGTTGAATCTACTCCTTCACCCCCATCGAGCGTGTCGTCACCAGACCGGTCTTCTAGGTAATCGTCCCCCGCGCCGCCATTCAGAATGTCATTCCCCGAGAAGCCGCCACTGATATAGTCGTTGCCCGAACCGCCGGTAATCACATCGTCGTAGTTGGTGCCATAAATGCTTACCGCTTCAAAGTTGAGCAGCGTCTTTGTGCCTTGATCCGTATGGACCGTTACGTTGTCGGTCAAAGTGAAATTGATGCTGGATGACTGGTTGCCGAAAAAGAGACTCGTTGAATCTACGCCCTCCCCACCATCGAACGAGTCGTCACCGAGGTTGTTGGATATATAGTCGTCACCGGCGCCGCCGTTGAGGATGTCATTACCTTGCCCGCTATTGATAAAGTCGTTACCTGAACCGCCGATAATAACATCGCCGTAGTTGCTGCCATTAATGGTTGCCGCTTCAAAGTTAAGCAACGACTTTGTGCCGCGATCCGTAAGGACCGTGACGTTGTCGGTCAAAGTTAAATTGACGCCAGACGACAGGTATTGGAAACTCAGATAGGCCGAATCTACGCCGTCACCGCCATCCATCGTGTCATCGCCGCCACCTCCATCTATGTAGTCATTCCCAGCGCCACCGTTCAGAATGTCGTTCGCTGAGCCGCCAAAGATCGAGTCGCCATAGATAGTGTCATTGCCTGAACCGCCGGTAATAACATCGGCGTATGCGGTGCCTGAGATAGTAACTAATTCGAAATTAAGCAGTGTCTTTGTACCGAAAGACGTAAGTACCGTTACGCCGTCGGTCAAAGTGAAATTGATACCAGGCTGGCCGTAGAACTGGAGAGTCGTCGAATCTATGCCATCACCCCCATCGAGCGTGTCGTCGCCGAAGCCGCCATCGATTTGATCGTCGCCACCCAGCCCACTAATTGTGTCATTGGAGTCTGTTCCCTCCAGGTAGTCAGCTTGCGCCGTCCCATTGATGATTGCCATGTCGTGCCCCCGAAGCTGAAAGGTCTTTATTTGTGAAGAGAAATTCTCGGCTGTCAGCTCGTCAGACCAAGAAATTAAGCAAAGTCTAATGTAGTAATTTCAAGTTGTCCATCGGTCGGGGGCTTTGTTCAAGTAGTCCAAAATGCTTAGGCTGCTCGCCCGGCAAGACAAGCCGGCGAACGTTCGTCCTAGTCGGCCAGGCCAACAGTCTGAGCCAGCAGACGAATCGGCAGAGCCACCTAAGGGTCAACGCAGCGGTGACGACTGTTGGACCCGAGGGGGAGATGGCATTGTTGAGCTTCCATTCGCTGCCGCATTTACGTCTTCCACCAGCGTCAGCCACGACCCCGAAATAGGAACCGATTCCTCTTATGGTCAATCCGCTCTTGCCAGATTTGTTCCTATTTTGTTCTATGCGCCATGGAACGTTTGGAGGCACTGCTATGGACCGCATTGTGACGCTCGACAGCCGCGACGGGGATGTGATGAAGGCGCTCAAGGAAGTGATCGTCCTGCGCCCACCTTCAGGTGCGGCTTGATGCCTTGTCGGCACCGCGCCGCGCGACACGGTAGGAGGCGCCACAATGGGCATTATGCACCTGGACCCCGAGGCCAAGCCGGAACTGCACTCCGAAGCCGAGAGACTCATCGCTCGTTACGACAGCCCGCTTGAGACGGTGAAGGCGCTCATGGCCTACAACTGCGAGCTTGAAACCCAAATAGTCGCCCTCGCTCACAGGAATCCGGGCTTGGTGCATGTCAGCTACGACGACACGCCGCCCACCTTGGGGTGACAGCCGTGGGCATTCACGCGAGGACGATGTTGCCCGATGCATGACCTTATCGCCTTCCTGGAAGCCAACTCGGCGCTGGTGCTGGCGAACCCGGCCGTCTTTGCGACGTTTGCAGTCCTCTTCGGAGGCGGAGGCTTCTTAGTCGGCCGCTACTTGCTGACCGAGCGTGTCGCCAATTTGGAAAGCCGAATGGCTAGACGTGACGAGGAAATCACGGACCTGAAGGCAAAACAGAAAGCTCCAAAACGGGAACTGTCGATGGTGCCTTTGATCGGTGCCACTGCGATTTATCCCAGTGAACCGGAGCGACTTCCCATGCCTGCTGCCCAACTCCCCGCCCAGCGGAAAGGCAACCAACGTGTCTGAGAACATCCTCCCACAGCAGAAGACCCCTAAACTCATCGTGGTCACCGCCTTCGACCGCGACGAGAGCGGCGACCTTCAGTCTGTCTTTGGGCCAGCCGAGCAGCAGACCGAGGATCGGGCCATAAGGACCGCGAAGAGCTTGGCGGGGAAACACGCCGGGGTCATTGCGTGGTCGCGTGATGCCAATCCGGCGCTTGGAGAATACGGGGAGCCGACGACGCTCTTCGTTGGCGGCGACGTTCCGGACATGGAGTGAAGAGGTGGCTGGCCCACCTCTAGCTAAGAAGGGTGGATCATAGGATGATCGACGAACGGATCCGCCTTCCGGATGCAATGGAGCCCGTCACGCGCCCCGGCATTCAACACCATCGGTGCGAGCATCCCGGCTGCGGCAAGAATGCCGGATGGGGCTTTGCCAAGCCCAGGCAGACGCCGCACTGGTTCTGTTTCGAGCACCGCGCCGACGGCGAGCGTTTCCTTTAAGGCCCCAGGTATGGGTCTAATTCAGTCGGAGATTCCATCTCACGGCGCCAGACGAGACATGCTTCCAACGATGATGAGCCTTTTGACAAGATTCGCCGCCCTTGCCGCCAGCGCGGTGTGTTTGCCTTCGGCATCTTATGCAGAATTGCGCAACAATCAGCAGATTGAAGATGCATGTTACCCTATGGCTGCGGCTAATGAAGCGCTCGCCAGGATGCCCGCCTTTCAGGCGACGCGGGACCTCGTGATCAAGAGGCCCCAGAAACGCAGTGTGACGCATGAAGAGATGGTCTTTGAAAATGGCATCGCGTACCAGCGGAGGGCACCTTACGCGCCTTGGCGCAGCACGCCGTACAGTATCGTTGACAATGTCCGCCGTTCGGATTGTCACCGGCTGCGCGAAGA
>NZ_SUEO01000349.1 GCF_004962925.1 Mesorhizobium sp.
CTCTTCTCCCCGTTGAACGGGGAGAAGAGAGTCAATCGACTAGGCAAAATACTCCTGCAGCGGGCGCACTTCCAGGCTCCCCGCCCGCAGCGCCGCAATGGCCTCGGCTACCGCAGCCGCGCCCGACAGCGTCGTGTAATACGGCACTTTCTGCATCAGCGTGGCGCGGCGCAGCGACTTCGAATCCGACACCGCCTTCTGGCCGTCCGTGGTGTTGAAGACGATCTGCACCTGGCGGTTGCGGATGGCGTCCTCGATGTGTGGGCGGCCTTCCAGCACCTTGTTGATTTTCTCGGCGGCGACGCCGTTCTCGGCGAGGAAGCGCGCCGTGCCTGAGGTGGCCATTACCTTGAAGCCCTGGCCGGCAAGGCGCTTGACCGCCGGCAATATGCCTTTCTTGTCCTCGTCGCGCACCGAGACGAACAGCGTGCCCGCGCGGGGGAGATCAACACCGGCCCCTAACTGGCTCTTGGCGAAGGCCAGCGCGAAGTCGCGGTCGAGGCCCATGACCTCGCCGGTCGAGCGCATTTCCGGGCCGAGCAGGATGTCGACGCCGGGGAAGCGGGCGAAGGGGAACACAGCTTCCTTGACCGCGATGTGGCCGGGATTTCTGGGATCGGGCATAGCGCCGTAATGGGCGAAGGCGTCTTCCAGCTTTTCGCCGGCCATTATCCGGGCGGCAATTTTCGCAATGGGCCGGCCGATGGTCTTGGCGACGAAAGGCACGGTGCGCGACGCGCGCGGGTTGACCTCCAGCACATAGACGGTGCCGTCCTTGATCGCATATTGCACGTTCATCAGCCCGCCGACATTGAGCGCGCGGGCAAGTGCCGCCGTCTGGCGCTCCAGCTCGTCGACGAGCTCCGAGGGCAGCGAGTGCACCGGCAGCGAGCAGGCCGAGTCGCCCGAATGGATGCCGGCCTCCTCGATGTGCTCCAATATGCCAGAGACGAAGGTCGATTTGCCGTCGCACAGGCAATCGACATCGACCTCGATGGCGCCCGAGAGGTAGGTGTCGAACAGAAGCGGGTTCTTGCCGAGCAGCGTGTTGATCTGGCCGGTCTTGTCGTTGGGATATTTCTGCTTGATGTCCTCCGGCACCAAGCCGGGTACGGTATCGAGCAGGTAGGATTGCAGCATGCTCTCGTCATGGATGATCTGCATGGCGCGGCCGCCGAGCACATAGGAGGGGCGCACCACCAGCGGGAAGCCGAGCTCGCCGGCGACGAGGCGGGCCTGCTCGACCGAATAGGCGATGCCGTTCTTCGGCTGGCTGAGGCCGAGCTTGTGCAAGAGCTTCTGAAAGCGGTCGCGATCCTCGGCCAGATCGATCATGTCGGGTGAGGTGCCGAGGATCGGAATGCCGGCCTTCTCCAGCGCATCCGCCAGTTTCAGCGGCGTCTGGCCGCCGAACTGGACGATGACGCCGACCAGCTCGCCCGACGCCTGTTCGGCGCGCAGGATCTCCAGCACGTCCTCCGGCGTCAGCGGCTCGAAATAGAGCCGGTCCGAAGTGTCGTAGTCGGTCGAAACGGTCTCCGGATTGCAG
The DNA here is from genome assembly GCF_004962925.1 of Mesorhizobium sp. GTDB lineage: Bacteria > Pseudomonadota > Alphaproteobacteria > Rhizobiales > Rhizobiaceae > Mesorhizobium. The sequence goes on from NZ_SUEO01000349.1 coordinate 1,550, forward strand.
TTGACCATGATCGCCTCGAAGCCGGCGTCGCGCAGCGCGAAGGCGGCGTGGCAGCAGCAATAGTCGAACTCGATGCCCTGGCCGATGCGGTTCGGGCCGCCGCCGAGGATGACGACTTTTTTCCGCGATGAGACCTGCGCCTCGTTGGCGAGCGCGCCGGCGAACGGCACCTCATAGGTCGAGTACATATAGGCGGTGGGCGAGGCGAATTCGGCGGCGCAAGTGTCGATGCGCTTGTAAACCGGATGAACGTCGAGCTTGTCGCGTACCTTCTGGATCTCTTCCACGTCCTTCCTGACCAGGGACGCGAGACGGGCGTCGGAGAAACCCATGGCCTTCAACATGCGCAGATTGGCGGCGTCCTCGGGAATGCCGTGCTCGCGGATGCGGTCTTCCATGGCCAGGATGCCGGCGATCTGCTCGAGGAACCACGGGTCGATCTTGCACATCGCGTGCACGTCTTCCAGCGAGGTGCCCATGCGGATCGCTTGCGCCACCATGCGCAGCCGGTCGGGCGTCGGCGTGCCGAGGGCGGCGCGAATGGCGTTGCGGTCGTCGGCATGGCTGGCGGGCGCGCTGCCGTGGCCGATGCCGGGGATCTCGATCTCGTCCAAACCGGTCAGGCCGGTTTCCAGCCCACGCAAAGCCTTCTGCAGCGATTCCTGAAAAGTGCGGCCGATCGCCATGACCTCGCCGACCGACTTCATCGCCGTGGTCAGCACCGGCTCGGCGCCAGGGAATTTCTCGAAGGCGAAGCGCGGGATTTTGGTCACCACATAGTCGATGCTCGGCTCGAACGAGGCGGGCGTCGCGCCACCGGTGATGTCGTTCTCCAATTCGTCCAGCGTGTAGCCGACGGCGAGCTTGGCCGCGATCTTGGCGATGGGAAAACCGGTCGCCTTGGAGGCGAGAGCCGACGAGCGCGAGACGCGCGGGTTCATCTCGATCACCACCAGCCTGCCATCGGCCGGGTTGACGGCGAACTGCACGTTGGAGCCGCCGGTCTCGACGCCGATCTCGCGCAGCACCGCGATCGAGGCGTTGCGCATCATCTGGTACTCTTTGTCGGTCAGCGTCAGGGCAGGGGCGACGGTGATCGAGTCTCCCGTGTGTACGCCCATCGGGTCGATGTTCTCGATCGAGCAAACGATGATGCAGTTGTCGGCCTTGTCGCGGACAACCTCCATCTCATACTCCTTCCAGCCGAGCACGCTCTCCTCGATCAGCACTTCGGTAGTCGGCGAGGCGTCGAGGCCGGACTGGACGATCTCGTAGAATTCGGCGCGGTTGTAAGCGATGCCGCCGCCGGTGCCGCCCATGGTGAAGGACGGGCGGATGATGGCGGGCAGGCCGACATGGTCGAGCGCCTGGGCGGCGATCGCCATGCCGTGGCTGATGTAGCGCTGCTTGCGGTCGCCCTCGCCGAGGTTCCAGCGCGTTTCCAGCGCATCGAGCGCGGCGTCGAGGTTCTCGGGCTTCTCGGCCTTCAGCGCGGCGCGCTCGGCCTCGTGCGTCTTGCGGTCGGCGTTCTTGACGTCGGTGGCGTTGGCCAGCATCGACTTCGGCGTTTCCAGGCCGATCTTCTTCATCGCCTCGCGAAACAGCGCCCGGTCCTCGGCCTTGTCGATGGCCGTGGCGTCGGCGCCGATCATCTCGACATTGTAGCGTTCGAGCACACCCATGCGGCGCAGCGACAGAGCGGTGTTTAGCGCGGTCTGGCCGCCCATGGTCGGCAGCAGCGCATCCGGCCGCTCTTTGGCGATGATCTTGGCCACCACTTCCGGTGTGATCGGCTCGATATAGGTGGCGTCAGCCAGCTCCGGGTCGGTCATGATGGTGGCCGGGTTGGAATTGACCAGGATGACGCGAAACCCCTCTTCCTTCAGCGCCTTGCAGGCCTGGGTGCCGGAATAGTCGAACTCGCAGGCCTGACCGATGACGATGGGGCCGGCCCCGATGATCAGGATCGACTTGATGTCGGTGCGTCTTGGCATATCGAGGGTCCGTTCGGCAGGCGGCTTGCACGAAAAACCGGACGGGAAGACCCGGCCGGTTGTGCTCGCGATTCTGGTATCAGGCTAGGAGGGCCTTATAGGGAAGAGTTTTGCCTGATGTAACCCCCTAAAATGCGAGGAGTAGGGCAGTAGGGCAGTAGGGCAGTAGGGCAGTAGGGCAGTAGGGCAGTAGGG
>NZ_SUEO01000034.1 GCF_004962925.1 Mesorhizobium sp.
CCCTGCTGCTCTATGGTCCCGAGCCGATCCATGAGGGCGAAGCGCTCGCAAAGGCTATCATTGAAACCGTCGAGCGGTTAACTCGTCTAACCGAGGCTACTCCTCGTCGCTGAAACCCACTAGCGACGCATGGCGTATGTGGCTGTGGTCGCCGCGGAGATGCTTGACGCGCAGCTTTACACGCGGCCCGACCCACTGCGTTGCAGGCCGTTTCTTCATGCCCTCCGGCGGCGGCCCGGCGTGTTCCCGCACCCGCTTCAACAGCCGCTCCCTCATGTCGCGGCCCAAGGTGATGAACGCCGAGCCGCGATACTTCCCGGAGCCCGGCTCCGCTAAATAGGCGAAGGCTGCCTTGCCAGGCTCGCGCTCGACGCCCAGCAGTTCGAATTCGTCGACCGTGAAGCTCTTGGTCTTCAGCCAGTTCGAGGTCGGGCCGCTGCGATATTTGCTGTCGGGCCGCTTCGATACAATGCCCTCAAGCTCGACCTGCTCGACGAGATAGAAGATCGATTTGGCGTCGCCAGGCATAGCCTCGCTGAACTGGATCCGGCTGTTCGGCTTGATGATGCCGGAGAGAATTTCGCGACGCGACTCGCAGCCGATGTCGCGCAGATCCTGGCCGTTCAGGTGTAGAATGTCGAAGGCGCAGAGATACATGGCATAGGGATTGTTGTGGACCGCATTCTGGAGCGCATTGAAGTCGGGCATGCCGGCAATGTTGGTGACGAGCGCCTCGCCGTCGATGATGGCCTTCTCGACGGCGAGCTCCCTCGCCGCCTCCACGATGCCCAGGTATTTGCGCGTCCAGTCCTTGCCGGTTTTGGTATAGACGCGAATATCCTCGGGGCTGTTGATGACCACCTGGGCACGGTAGCCATCGAGCTTGATCTCATGAATCCAGTTGTCCCCCTCGGGCGGCTTGGCCACCAACTTGGGCTCCATCGGGGGGATGAACCTCAGCCGGCCGGTACCGGCATCTGCCCGCCTAAGCATGGAACCTAGTCTAGGTCACCGGCGTATATTAGCCAGAGCGCACATAACGAAATTCCAAAAGGATGTGCGATATGGCTGACGACAAGAGCAAACGCGACTTCCGTGACCGCAACAAGGTATCGTCGGACGATGATTATGAGGTGAACTTTTTCGCTCTGCAGAACAACATCACGCCAGAGCAGGTGCGCGAGCTGATCCGCAAGCACGGCAGCGATCGGGCAACCCTAACCGAGGCCGCGAAGGCATTGCCGGCACAATGATGACCAAACTCTCAGACCTGGGGCAGCCGATCGCCGGCACGCGACACGGCGAGCCCGTGATGCATGAGGGATCATTTCTATTCCTGCCCGACCTGTGGCCAGGCATGGTCACAGTCGTCTGGAGTTCGATTAGCCGAGGCGGGAGGAGATCGGACTGCGTTACCGGCCGCCCACCGTCCCCGGGCTGTCACCGGCGGTGCTCACATTCTCCCAAGTGAACAGATCGTGATTCCGCAGGAGCTGCGGCAACAAAATGGCGTTGCCGGCGTTGCGATTGATCCTGTCGCACGGAAGGAGAATCCGATAGGCGACGAGGAAATAGATTCGAAGAAAGCTATTTCGAAGCAAATCCGCGCGCGTCTCAGAAAGAGCGCCGACCAGGAAGCGCTATGGCGCCCTATCAAGGACGAGTCAAAAACACTTCTATATCTGTGTGATATGCGGACAAGAAGTCGACATGCGGCAGCTTGCCGAAGTCTTTTATCACGAGGAGCCCGGCCATCAGCCGTTTGGATATGACAAAGGTACCTAAAACGCCTCTCAACCGGTCCCAGCAGCTGTTTGGGGAAACAAAAAGCCGTCGCACAGGAGAGCAACGGGGGATCAAGCGGTCACCCGCGCGGAGTTGGACAGGCTCTGCCCGGTGGGTGAATCGTGATTCCGCTCCGGCTCGGCAACCACCTCAATCTGGTAGTGCGGACCCTAGGACGCCTAGGAGCAACAGCACAGAAAGCGCCAAGAAAGCCAACAGCATGATGGGTGTTGCGTTGGGGAAGTCGGCCGTGATCGCATGGGCCGGCTGAGCTTCAAAAGCTCCACTTCCGTCGTCGATCAGCGCGTCTTTCCGCTGGCTCCTCCTCATCCCATGGGACGGAAGCCCAAGCTTCTTCATGCTCCAAATTCTGGCCGAGATGTCTCCTGCAATTACCGGATCATCGGACAGATGGCCTGCAAGCCACTCAGGAAGGCTTTCGTCACCGCGCTCGCCCATGGCACCGTAACCTTACGCTTTTACTCTACTTTTAGACTTAACTATTTCAATCTACTACCATCGGTTGCGGCAAGCAAGTGTGGGATATTTCTTGGAATTTCCGACAACGAAACGCTCTGTTTGAAAAGCCCGCGCCTCCGGGAGAGGTCGCGGCAAAGGTCTGTTGGCACCAGAGAGACTGACCCAGTGTTAGTCTGGAGACGGTCCACGACTAGCGCATCGGCCAAATAGATGAAGCCCGCGCCCCACGGAGGGGAGGGACGCGGGCTGATCGGGAAGGAAACCGATCTTGCAGCATTGGTTCAAAAGAGAGCTGCAGGAGGCGAACGTCCTGGCCGTGCCAGTGTTCCATATGGAAACAAAAAACCCGCCGCAAAGGCGAGCGACGGGGCGATCAAAGCGGTCACCGAGCGCGGGGTGAACGGGCTTTGCTCAGTTCGCGGACCGTGAAAAATGATAGGCTGCCGGCAGCGTCGCGTCTGCCAACCGGCGGTTGGAAGGATCGAGCGCTAGTTAGAGGAGCGTAGCAAAATACCCTCCTCCTCGGCAGCAGCCTCGAAGGCCTTCCTTACGTCGTTGGGCGTGCGCTCGCCTTCAATGAGAGCCATGCAGACCTCAATGGCCTCTTTCCACTTAGGTCCCCGCTTCGTCCACTTCATGAGTTCCACGGCGGCACCCTCTACATTGGTGCAGACGTAAGTGAGCCTAGGTTGGTCGGTTTCGATATAGACCGGAGGGTGAAACCAATGGAGAGCCATGATACCTCCTACTCGGGCGAGAGATACATCTCCGTCTCCTTAGCGGCAGCCACGAAAGCCTTTCGTATGACATGAGGGTCAATCGGATCGCCCTCCAGTGCTGACAGGCAGAGGGTCCACGCCTTGTGCCAGTGAGGTCCTCTCCGGGTCCACCTCTTGAGCTGCTCAAGGGCTGCCCTCGTATTGTTGCAGCCATGCCTGACACCGTCCGTTTCAGTCTTCACGAACACCGGAGGGACGAACCAAAGAGTTGCCATGATACCTCCTACTCAGGCGAGAGATGGCTTGTCGGACCACTTGGGGCGACACTCTGTCCTCGAACGCTTCAACGCAGGAGTGGACCGCTTTCGTCCACTTCGGCTCCTTTGTGTCCCACGCCATGAGTTCCTCGGCGACTCCCTCGACGTGGCTTACCCATGGCGAATGCCCGGACGTTTCGCCTTCACGTAATACGGGGGAGAGAACCAGAGGAGACTCATGAGAGGTAACTATTGGGATGCTCACATGTTTGGTAGAGGCGGGATCACAGCGGCGGCTCGGTCGATCTCTCTGACCGGGGCCTCATTTCCGGTCATGCAAGTCGCCTACCGCCCCAGCGCTTGTTTCGAAACCGACAGAAGTTCTTCCTCGTCCACCATTCCGGCCATGTAATTGGCAATAGTTCGGGACGCGAGCGATTCGCGCCGTTGTTCCGATTGGCCGTCAATCTTCAAACGATTGAACACGCGGCCAAGCAGCGCCAGCTCAGACGGATTGAAAACACCGGCAGCCTCGGCCTTTCGTTCAATCGGCATCAGCAAGCCGCCTAACGGCATATTCCTTTGATCAGATTTTACTAACACAAGGGCGCGAGATGATCGATCTGCTCGCGCCCCTACACCTGCATGCTGCCGGCCGCATTAAACCGGCCAAGCGGTCTGATCGACCTACACGTCTCACCGCTTCTTGAGGGCGGAATACGCTTGCATTCAGCTCCAGGCGTGGCTGGCCAATCCATAAACCCAAGGTCTGTTGCTTTCCCGGTTCAGGAACCGGCGGCCTTTGGACATTGTCGTCACGGTCTCGTCAATTCCGAGGCCGCTGTGCTGTAGAAACTCTGCAAACACGCCATCCCTCTCGCGCGAATCGACGCGCGCGAATCGACCTGCCAGCTTCTTCAGATGGACGGCTGTGAGATGAACCGCGTCCTGGTCGCTCCGAGCCACAATGGGGCCAATTACATGGCCGCGCCCGAACTCACGACACATGGAATAGCCAACGACCTCGCCGCCACGACTCAAAGTGACGATTGAGGCATCCTCCGAGAGCAACGCAAGCAGCCTTGCACGGTTTGTCCCGAATGCGCGCGCGTCCAGCGCGGTGATCTCGCCGAGCCTGTCGCTGGGCAGCTCATTTAGTTCACCATCGAGAGCTGGCATCGGCGGGAGTGTTTGTGGGACCTGTCCCTGGCGCATATAGACGATCGCCTCGCTCGTGAAGTCGAGTGAAACATAGAGTGGATAGGCGGCATGGGTTGCGTTCAGGGCCAGGTTGCGATCTCCGCACCGCTCGAGGACCTGGTCCATAAGCCATCGGCCACCTCCCTGCGCCTGTATGCGGGGCGTCGTGATCACCAGGCCAATGGTGGCAAAGTCGTCCCCATGGGGAAACCACATCGCGCTCCCGAAAACGCGCCCGATACCATCAACGGCGACGATGCCGTGGCCGGCGCGACGCAGAACGTCCCAGTCCTTGGGCCGATGCGGCCAGCGGACGGAAATCGATAGTGCATGCAGCAGCTCAACGTCGACATCATTGATGTCCCGCGCGACCAGTTCGAAAGACTTCAGGCGCACTGATCTCTGCATTTCAGTCGATCCGTTCCTTCACCCAGCCGGAGTCCGCGAAGGTTCCCCAGGGTCTTTTGCCCTACCATCGCACCGGAAGGCCAGCAGGTTTCGCTGCTTCGAGGCACTTTTTCGCAATCTTCAGCCAAAGCACGACGCGATTCGGCAGGGAACACTGCTGCCTACGGCTAGGCTGGTCGCACCCGGTGATAGTGTGCAAGCAGAGCGGACCGCCATGAACGTGGAAGAAATCCTCGCGACCCTGATTGCATTTCCCTCTGTTGTGGGCACGCCAAACGGCGCGATCGTCGATTGGATCCGCGACTACTGTCAGGCAGCAGGAGCCGAGGTGACGGTTCTCCCCGGTCCCGAGGGCGACCGGTCCAACCTCTTCGTCACGATCGGCCCGCGCGAGGGTCGGGGCTACATCATCTCCGGACATGTGGATGTGGTGCCGGCCGGCGAGCCGGAATGGAGCTCGGATCCATTTGTTCTGCGCCGCGAGGGCGGCAGGCTTTACGGCCGCGGCACCACCGACATGAAGGGCTTTCTCGCCTGTGCGTTGGCCGCGCTCCCAGGACTTGCGGCGATGAACCTGCGGCAACCAATTCATCTCGCATTCTCCTACGACGAAGAGGTGGGGTGCCGTGGCGTGCCGCATCTCTTAGCTGCGTTGCCAGGCCTATGCGAGAGGCCGCTTGGCGCGATTGTCGGCGAGCCGAGCCGGATGCAGCCGGTGCGCGCGCACAAGGGGAAGGCCGCCGCGCGGCTCGAGGTGATCGGGCGATCCGGCCATTCGTCTCGCCCCGATCTCGGACTCAATGCCGTGCACGCCATGGCCGGATTCATCACGCACGCCGTGGCCTATGGCCAATCCCTTGCCGAAGGACCGCTCGATCAAGATTTCGAGCCCCCATATTCTTCGTTGCAGGTGGGCGTCATCGCCGGTGGACAGGCGGTCAACATCATCGCTGGCCACTGCACTGCCGATATCGAGGTACGTGCCGTGCCGGGCGTTTCTCCATCCTCCCTGCTTGAGCCGGTCAAGGCCGGGCTTTTTGCCCTGCGCGACAGCGGATTCGAGGTAATTTGGCACGAGTTGAGTTCCTATCCCGGCCTTGCACCCGCGAAGGGGAGTGAGCTAGCGGCGGTTCTGATCGAGCTGACGGGGCAGGAGCCGCTCACAGCGGTCAGTTACGGCACGGAGGCCGGGCTTTATCAGCAGGCCGGTATCGATGCGATCATTTGCGGCCCCGGCGACATTGGCCGTGCTCACCGTGCCGACGAATATATCGAGACCGGTGAACTCGCTGCTTGCCGGAAGATGATCCACGGGCTCGGCGCGCGTCTCGCGGCCTGAAGGAAGGGCGGTTTCCATGGCGTTTCTTTTCAATTCCGATGCCGCGCGTGCTGCGGTGTTCCGCGAGATATTCGCGCGCGAGCTCCCGGAGCTGGAATTCTTCCATTCCGGCGAGGAGATGGAGCCGGAGAAGGTGCGCTATCTCATTACCTGGACGGTGCCGGACGAGATCTCGCGCTACCGCAATTTGGAAGTGCTGTTTTCCATCGGAGCGGGCGTCGACCAGTTCAAGCAGGACGTGGTGCCAAGCCATGTGAAGCTTGTGCGCATGGTCGAGGATGGCATCATACGCATGATGCAGGAATACGTCGCGCTCGGCGTGTTGGCGCTCCACCGGGAGATTCCCGCCTATCTCGAGCAGCAGAAAAGGTGCCTCTGGCAACCGATTGCCGCTCGACAGGCGGCCGAACGCCGGGTTGGCTTCCTCGGCCTTGGCATGCTGGCGCAGGCGGCTATCGAGCGCCTGAAGCCGTTCGAATTTCCGCTTGCCGGGTGGAGCCGCAGCGAAAAGCGGACAGAGGGCGTCGCCTGTTTTCATGGCGCGGACCAACTCGCGCGCTTTCTGAAGCAAACGGATATTCTCGTCTGCCTGCTGCCGCTGACGGAACAAACGCGCGGCATGCTCGATGCAAAGCTCTTCGACCTACTGCCCGCCGGGGCGCGGCTGCTGCATCTCGGCAGGGGTCCGCAACTCGACCAGGCTGCGCTGATCGACGCGCTCGACACCGGTCACGTATCTGCGGCGATGCTTGATGTAACTGATCCAGAACCGCTCCCGGAAGACCATCCGCTGTGGTCGCATCCGAAGGTGACGATAACGCCGCACATTGCCTCGGTGACGCAACCGCATACGGCGGCGCAATCCGCCGTGGACAATATCCGGCGCCACCGCGCCGGGAAGGCTCTGATCGGCCTCGTCGATCGGACGCTCGGCTACTAAAAAGGAAACCTCACATGTCACTTCTGATCACTGTCGACACAAATCCCGCCTTCACGCCGAAGGAAGCATTGCCGCTGCCGGAGCGGCTCATTTCCGGCACTCCGTCCTTCAAGACCTGGGCGCAGGATGCCTCGAAAGGTGAGAAGGTTCTGACCGGCGTCTGGGAGGCGACGCCCGGCGAGACGCATTCGATCAAGGGCACCAACTACGAGTTCTGCCACATCATTTCGGGTGTGATCGAAATCGAGGAGAAGGGGGGCGAGACGAAGACCTATCGCGCCGGCGACAGCTTCGTGATGAAGCCCGGTTTCATCGGCGTCTGGCGCACGATCGAGACCGTGCGCAAGATCTACGTCTGCGTTTATGACTGAGTTCAATGCTCAAGGTCCGGCCGAATAGAGCGCGCGGCGGTTCCAGAACAATCGACTTTCCAAGTTCCGCCTGCCGCGGTTCGACGCCGTCGGGTGGCTCATCCTCGACGGAAAATGCGGCGCGCGGTCCATTATTGTTCCGATGAAACGCTAGTGCGAATGAGGACCTCCATCAAATGAAGACCTACAACATAGCGCTCATCCCCGGCGACGGCATCGGCAAGGACGTGACCGAGTCGGCATGGCAGGTGATGCAGGCGGCGGCAAAACGGCGCGGTTTCGCCCTTGATGGCAAACGCTTCCCATGGTCCTGCGCCTACTACCTGGAAACCGGCGCAATGATGCCGCCAGACGGCATCGAGACACTTCGAAAATTCGATGCGATCTATCTCGGCGCTGTGGGCTGGTCCGCGGAAGTGCCCGACTCAGTATCGCTTCACGGACTGCTCCTGCCGATCCGGAAAGGATTCACGCAGTACGCCAACATACGACCGCACAGGCTGTTGCCGGGCGTCCAGGGCCCCCTCCGCTCTGATGGATTCGACATCCTGTGCATACGCGAGAATACGGAAGGCGAATATTCCGGCGCCGGCGGGCGCGTTCATTCCGGCACAGCCAATGAGGTCGCGATTGAGACGGCAATCTTCACGCGTGCGGGTGTCGAACGGATCATGCGTTTCGGTTTCGAACAGGCGCGGGCGCGCCGCAAGAAGCTCGCATCTGTGACCAAGTCCAACGCGCAGAAACATTCCATGGTTTTCTGGGATGAGGTGACGCGCGAGATAGCGAATGACTATCCCGAAGTAGAGGTCTCGCACTACCACATCGACGCCATGGCTGCCCGCATGGTGCTGGCGCCTGAAAGCCTCGACGTAATCGTCGCCTCGAACCTGTTTGGCGACATCCTCACCGATATCGGAGCGGCGATCCAGGGCGGGCTGGGTTATGCCGCCTCTGCCAATATCAATCCCGATCGCAGCGCACCTTCCATGTTCGAGCCTGTCCATGGTTCGGCGCCCGATATCGCGCATCTCGGCGTCGCCAATCCGATCGCCGCGATCTGGTCCGGTGCGATGATGCTGGAGCATCTGGGCGAGCGGCATGCTGCGGCCGAAGTGATGTCGGCAATCGAGTCCGTAACCGCGCAGGGGATAGGCACGATCGCAGGCAAGGACCGGACTGAAACAATCACGCGAGCCGTGCTTGCGGCATTGATCTGAAAGGGCAGAGGAAAAAGACCATGAATGCGATCACGAAGATTGGCACCTTTAACGATGCGGACCTGTTCCGCCAGCAGGCGTTGATTGGCGGTGTCTGGCGGGACGCGGATACAAAGGCCGTCGCCGAGGTCACCAACCCTGCCAGCCTGAATGTTCTCGGCACCGTTCCCGACATGGGGGGCGACGAGACCAGGGCCGCGATCGGTGCTGCGGCCGAAGCGTTCAGGAGTTGGAAGAAGAAGACTCATGCCGAGCGGGGGGGACTGCTGGAACGCTGGCACGACCTCATTCGCCGGCATGAACAGGATTTGGCGCTTCTGCTGACTCTGGAACAGGGTAAGCCGCTTGCTGAGGCGCTCGCGGAGATCCGCTACGGCGCGTCGTTCGGGAAATGGTTCGCGGAGGAGGCGCGACGGATCGGTGGCTCGACCATTCCGTCACCCACGGCCGATCGCCGCATTCTGGTTCTCAGGGAAGCAGTCGGCGTCTGCGCCATCATCACCCCGTGGAATTTCCCCAACGCGATGATCACACGCAAAGTCGCCCCCGCACTGGCTGCCGGCTGCACAGTGGTGATCAAGCCGTCCGAGTTTACACCATTTTCGGCGCTCGCGCTCGGCGTCCTGGCGGAGCGAGCGGGCATTCCGGCAGGCGTTATCAACATCGTAACCGGCATGCCGGCGGCGATCGGCAAAGAGCTAATGGCCAACGAAACGGTGCGCAAGATCTCCTTCACAGGTTCGACCCGCGTCGGCGCGCTTTTGATGAAGGGCGCCGCCGACGGCATCAAAAGGCTCAGCCTCGAGCTCGGCGGGAACGCGCCTTTCATCGTCTTCGATGACGCAGATCTCGATCTCGCCGTCGAAGGGGCGGTAAACTCCAAATTTCGCAATGGCGGCCAGACCTGCGTCTGTGCCAACCGCATTCTCGTGCAGGCCGGCATCTATGAGGCGTTTGCTGCGAAGCTCGCCGGCCGAGTTGCAGAGATGAAGGTTGGCGCGGGTACAGAGGAGGGCGTCGTCATCGGGCCGATGATCAATGGTGCCGCCATCGAGAAGATCGAGCGGCATGTCGCCGATGCTTTGGAGAAAGGCGCCCGGATAATTGCCCGGAGCGAAGCAGTGCCGGAAGGCAAGCAATACGCCCGGCCTATTCTGCTCGGCGACGCCACGACCGAAATGCTCCTGGCGTCGGAAGAGACGTTCGGGCCTGTTGCGCCGCTGTTCCGTTTTGAAACCGAGGAGGAAGCAATTGCGATCGCCAACGGAACGCCCTTCGGCCTTGCCGCCTATTTTTACACGGAAAACCTCAAACGATCGTGGCGTGTGGCCGAGGCGCTGGAGTTCGGCATGGTCGGGCTCAACACCGGCCTGATCTCGACAGAGGTCGCGCCGTTCGGCGGTGTGAAACAGTCGGGGCTGGGGCGCGAAGGATCGCAGCTGGGGATTGAGGAATATCTCGAGGTAAAGACGCTTCACGTCGGCGGGTTGAATTAGAGGCTTTTCCGGAGGCTTCAACAGCGAGACTAGCAATGAGAAAGGGGCGGTCGAACCGCCCCTATCTCATTCGATACTTCGGATGCCGCGATGGCCGGAGGCCCGCCAGCCTCAAGCAACTTCCCGAACGGGCTCCAGTCCGACGGCGGCGGCCAGACCTCCGATATCCTTGATCTCGGTATATTCGTAGAAGGGATTCGCGGGCTCGTGGCCGCGATTCACCCAGACCTTGCTCTTGATACCGAGATCATAGGCGGTCATGAGATCGTAGCGGAATGAGGACGACACATGAGTAATGTCCTCAGGGCCGCAGCCGAGCTTGTCGAACATATATTCGAAGCCCTTCATCAAAGGCTTGTAGGCGCCGGTCTCCTCGGCCGTGATGACCATGTGGAAGGGCGCGCCGAGCTTCCCCACGTTTGACATGATCAGGCTGTTCATGGAGTTCGACAGGATCACCAGTGGGATTTCCTTGGCGACCTTGGCCAGTCCCGCCGGGACATCCGGGTGCGGACCCCATGTCGGCACTTCCTCATAGATGCGCTGGGCATCCTCGGGCCGGAATGCGACGCCGTTGCGCTTGCAGGTCCGTTCCACGGAATTGTGCACGACCTCGATATAGGGCTTCCAGGCGCCAACAACCTCGTCGAGGCGATAGCCCGCGAAATCCTTGATGAACTGCGTCAACGCGGCAGGCGAAAGCTGCGAGCCGTAGATGCGCCTCGCGGCACCGGCCATATCGAAATTGGTGAGCGTGCCGTAGCAGTCGAAGGTGATGTATTTCGGTCTGAACGTCGACATGGCGACCATCCTCCTAGTTTTCCTCGGCACAGCGTGCCTGTACCGCAATCACCATAGTCGGCGACATGGAAGACTAACGGTCGCATTCGCCGCAACCTGAAGCAGATCGTTTCGTATTGCATCGCCGGATTGGCAGAGAGTTGCGCCAGGTGTCCTTTCGAGCTTTGGGAGCAGCGCGGCCTGCCGGCCATGCTTCGGCAGAAGATGCGGCGCGAGCGGCGAAGGATAGTGAAAACGCGTGGCGCATGGCTGCCGGTCGGGAGGAACTGCTGTCTTTGGTGGTCTACCGTGAGCACTTGAAGACGAAGGCCGGAAATTCATCATGACCACACAACAGATCATCCTTGAAGAGATGACACCGGGGCACCTGGAAGGTGCTGTCGAGTTGTCTCGCCAAGTTAAATGGCCGCATCGCCGCGAGGATTGGGAACTGGTCCAGTCGGTCAGCCGGGGGATCGTCGCTTTGGAAGAAGAACGCGTGGTGGCGACCATCATGATGACCCCCTATGGCGACAATGCCGCCACCATCAACATGGTGATCGTCGACGCGGCCATGCGCGGCCGCGGGCTCGGCCGCAAGATGATAGAAGAGGCGCTTGCCAAGGCGGGTGAGCGCACCTGTTGCCTGGTGGCGACACGGGAAGGCCTGCCGCTCTATGAGAAGCTGGCCTTCGTCACGACTGGCGAGATCGTACAGCATCAGGGCGAGGCATTGCCTGTTTCCGCGCCGGCACGTGTATCCTGGGCCGAGAGCGGCGATCTTGCCCGCCTCGGAGTGCTGGATCGCGAGGCATTTGGCCATGACCGTTCGGCGCTGATGAAGCTGCTTCGCGAGCGCGCGAAGTTCGCTGTCATTCGCGATGAAGGCGATACCCAGGCCTTTTCCGCCATCCGGCCATTCGGCCGGGGGCTGGTCTTCGGGCCGGTGGTGGCAAGAAACGGTACCGAGGCCAAAGCCCTGATCGACTTTCTGCTCGCCCATCATCAGGGCAAGTTCGTCCGTTTCGATACCGACGTATCGACGGACCTTGCTGAATGGCTCACCGGGCGCGGGCTCGCGCACGTCGGCGGTGGGATCACGATGCGACGCTCCATTGCCACGCACAAAGAAAGCAAGCCCGCGCATCACCGCACATATGCGTTGGTCAGTCAGGCACTGGGTTGAAATCGGAGGAAGAAATGCTGGCAAACTCACTGATCGAACTCGATCGCGCACATCTGGTTCACCCGTTTTCATGCTATCGGAGCCACGAGGAGACGGGCGTGCGGGTGCTCAAATCCGCCAAGGGCGCAACAGTAACCGATGCAAGCGGAAAAACCCTGCTGGACGGATTCGCAGGGCTATGGTGTGTAAACATCGGATACGGCCAGGAAAGCGTCGTTGAAGCAGCCGCAAAGCAGCTAAGAGAGCTTCCCTATGCGACGGGATATTTCGGGCTGGGATCCGAGCCTGCCATTCGTCTTGCTGCCAGGCTCGCCGAACTGGCCCCCGGCGATCTGAACCATGTCTATTTCACGCTGGGCGGTTCCGACGCAGTCGACAGCACGATTCGTTTCATTCGCTACTACTACCATGCCAAGGGTACGCCGAAGAAGGATCAGTTCATCTCGGTCGAGTATGGCTACCACGGATCCTCGACGGCAGGGTCCGGTCTGACCGCGATTCCCGCTTTCCATGCGGGCTTCGGCGTCCCTTACGACTGGCAGCACAAGATTCCCTCGCACTACGCCTATCGCAATCCGGTCGGTTCCGATCCGCAGGCGATTATCGACGCGTCGGTCGCGGCCCTGCGCGCCAAGATCGCGGAACTCGGCGCGGACCGCGTTGCGGCCTTCTACGTCGAACCCATTCAGGGTTCGGGCGGAGTCCTCGTTCCACCGACAGGCTGGCTGAAGGCCCTGCACGCCGTGTGCAAGGAACACGACATTCTGTTCGTTGCCGACGAAGTCATCACTGCCTTTGGCCGCACCGGCCCGCTCTTCGCCTGTGAAGAGGACGATGTGGTGCCGGATTTCATAACCACGGCGAAGGGACTGACCTCGGGCTACGTGCCGATGGGCGCAGTCTTCATGTCGGACCATGTCTACAATACGATCGCGGACGGAGCCGGCAAAGCACCTGTCGGCCACGGCTACACCTATTCAGCCCATCCCGTGAGCGCGGCGGTGGGGCTGGAATGCCTGCGTCTCTACGAAGAGGGCTTGCTCGAGAACGGGCGGAAGGCCGGGAAGCGCTTGATGGAAGGTCTTCGCTCGCTCGCCGACCACCCACTGGTTGGCGATATTCGCGGTCGCGGCATGCTGGCCGCGGTCGAGTTGGTCACTGACAAGGAGCGCAAGACGCCCCTGCCGGCGGCAGCCGATCCGGGTCGCCGTATTTTCGACCGCGCATGGGCGAACGGCCTCGTCATCCGCGCCTTCAACAGCGGCATCCTGGGCTATGCGCCGCCGCTCTGCTGCACGCAAGACGATATCGATGGAATCCTGGAACGCACGCGGATGACGCTGGATCAAACCCTCGAAGACAAGGACGTGCGGGCGGCGATGAAAAGATGATCGTCCAGACTGCCGCCGCATGCGCGCGGCAGCCTCTTCCTCATCTGTCGAATATGGCGTCGAGCGGCAGGTGAGATTTCACGATAGGGGATTTCAGCACGACGAAGCTGAAATATTTGTCGATGCCGATGTCCATTTCGACAAGGCGCTCCATGACCGTCTGGTATTCGGTGATTCCCGCTGTGACAAACTTCACCAGATAGTCGTAGCCGCCTGAAACAAGATGGCATTCGATGACGGAATCGATCTTCTCGACGGTGGCAAGGAACCGCGCGAAGTCGTTCTGCCGATGGTTCCTGAGCGTGATCTCGGTGAAGACCGTCAACGTCTGCCCGAGCTTGGAGACGTCGATCTGGGCGGAATAGCCGGTGATGAAGCCTTCCGCCTGAAGCTTCTTGACCCGCATCAGGCAGGGGCTCGGTGACAGATAGACCAGCTCGGCAAGCTCGACGTTGGATATGCGCCCGTTCTTTTGCAGCTCGGAGAGAATTTTGATGTCGATCTTGTCGAGCTTCATCAGAAACCTGTCACACGTTCGAACCGCGGATCGTTCGGCAAACTGCGTCCGTTACTTCCTGCGTGGTCGCGGTGCCACCAACGTCCGGCGTCAGCACGCCTTCCCTTGTCACCGATTCCACAGCGAGCATCAGCCGGTCGGCCGCTTCGCTTTCGCCCAGATGGTCGAGCATCTGGGCGGCGGTCCAGAAGGTGGCGACAGGGTTGGCGATACCTTTGCCGGCAATGTCGAACGCCGAGCCGTGGATAGGCTCGAACATCGAGGGATAGCGCCGCTCGGGATCAATATTGGCGGTCGGTGCTACGCCGAGACTGCCCGCAAGCGCGCCTGCAAGGTCCGACAATATGTCGGCGTGAAGATTGGTGGCGACGATCGTATCGAGGCTCCGTGGTTTCAGCGTCATACGCGCCGTCATAGCATCAACCAGCATCTTGTCCCACGTGACGTCCGGGAATTCCCGTGCCACCTCGGCGGCGATTTCGTCCCACATTACCATGCCGTGACGCTGCGCGTTGGATTTCGTGACAACTGTCAGGAGCTTTCGCGGCCGTGACTGCGCCAGCCGGAATGCATAGCGCATGATGCGGGTGACGCCGACGCGCGTGAAGATCGCGACCTCGGTTCCGACTTCCTCGGGGAGGCCGCGATGGGTGCGGCCGCCGTTGCCCGAATACTCGCCCTCGGAATTCTCCCGCACGATCACCCAATCCAGATCGCCCGGGCCAACGCCCGCCAGCGGAGAAGCAATGCCCGGCAGTATCCTGGTCGGCCGCACGTTTGCGTACTGATCAAAGCCCTGGCAAATCGGCAGCCGGAGGCCCCAGAGAGTGATGTCGTCGGGAACATCGGGAGCGCCGACCGCGCCAAAAAAGATAGCGTCGAAACGCTTCAGTTGCATCACACCGTCCTCGGGCATCATCCGACCATGGGCCTTGTAGTAGTCTGAGCCCCAGTCGAAGTGCTCGACGCGCAGCTTGAAGTCGCCGCAGCGCTCTTCAAGTGTCTCAAGCGCCTGGAGACCGGCGGCAATGACCTCTCGGCCGATCCCGTCGGCTGGAATGGCGGCAATCTCATATTCGCGCATCGTCACTTCCCCACTGTTTTCAGTGCTGGCCGCCTCGCGGCCTCGATCTCGTGTGCGTTGGTAAACGGTCTTCTCAGAATTCAGCGACCTTGCCCCACGCAGCTGTCTTCAGACGCTCCGGCCTATAAGGACGGGGATCGACGATCGGGTCGCTGCCGGTGATGATATCGGCGATCATATGCCCAGCGCCGGGGCCGATCCCGAAGCCGTGGCCGCTGAATCCTGCCGCCAGGATGAAGCCCGGGATCCCTTCGACTTCACCGACTGCGGGAATGCCGTCTGGCGTGCTGTCGATATAACCCGCCCAGACATTGGAGATCGCGGTGCGCTTGAGTTCGGGCAGCAATCCGCAGGCTCTTTGATATGTCAGGCGAATCTGCCTCATGTCAGGTTTGGGGTCGAGAATCCGATTCCGTTCCATTGGTGTTACGTCGTCAAGTACCCATTTCCTCAGGCTTTCATGACCTTGACGCCAGCCTTCGAACGCTCCCGGAGCCAGACTGCGCCAGCGACGGGCGAACATTGGCACGAACTCGCGGCTGAACCTGAGCTGCTGTGGCGTTGGATCGACTCGCGCCCGCCCGCTGATCGCCAGCGTGTATCCAGCGTTGCCGCGCCGCGTCAGCGAAACGCGCGCGGTATGCAAGGCATCCGGCAGGCTGTTTGCGCCGGGTGCCACGGCTAGAATGGACTGACGAACGGCAGCTTGCGGGAAACGAATACCAAGCTGGTTGCAGAAGGAAGATGCCCACGCGCCTCCAGCCATGACCACGGTCGTTGCCCTGATGGTTCCCGCTTCTGTAATGACGCCGCTGACCCGGCCGGCGCTCAACTCCAGCCCGCGCGCCGCGCAATGCTGATGTACGGTGCCGCCGGCCGCCATGATTCCGCGCGCGGCAACCGGCACCGCCTTTGAAGGATCCGCCGTTCCGTCGGTTGGTGAGAAAACGCCGCCTTTCCATTTGCGGCCGGTCGCCTTGCCCCGTTCGGTGGCTTCCTCCGCGCTCAACACATGCGTCGTGACGCCGACCGTCCTTGCGAAATCGCGCCACTTTGCCCAGCCTGCCAGCTCGTTTTCGTCCTGCGAGAGATATAGCAGGCCGCAGCGGCGAAAGCCGGTGTCTTGGCCGGTCTCCTGCGCCACTTTTTCCCAGAGATCGAGGCTCTTGGTTGCCATCGGCAACTCGCGCGCGTCGCGGTTCTGCTGGCGGCACCAGCCCCAATTGCGGCTGGACTGTTCGGCGGCAACGCGCCCCTTCTCCAGCAGGGCAACGCTGACGCCACGGCGTGCGAGATAATATGCCGTGAATATTCCTACCACGCCGCCGCCGATGACGACGACGTCCGCCTCGCGAGGCAGGGATGGGCTGGAATCGATGTGCATGAGCGGCGCGGGCATGAAACGGGACTCCGGTAATTTGAAGCATCCTAACCTGCGGCCCGCAGAGGCAGGCTGCGGAGTTCATGCCTGGACGGAATTTCCTGCGGTTTGCAGCCCATAGAACAGGCAATTGTTTGCCGAAAAAATTCGCCGGGGCCGAACTCGCGTGGCAAGCAGGAGTGCACTTCATCCAGTGTCGTAATCTACGCATGGGCTTTTCGGAACGCGGCGCGCAGTTGTCGACCTTGATCCCGCAATTCCCTGCCGACATTGCTGGGCCGCACGGGACACCAACCCCCGCGACGGCAATGCCTGTCGCGCACGAATTACCGGACGAAGGGCGTGGTTGTCTGATCCCGGTTTCTGCGCCGGAACGGGAGCAGAGTGAAATGCCGAACGTGACGTTCTTTTCAGAAGTTCCTGCCGCCCGAGGGCCAAATTTCGACGACTATGCGGAAACAAAACAATCAAACTGGCTGAAAGAACGGAGCAACCCTTCCTTATGGCGGGCAAGCTCCAGAGGACTTCCGATAGGCAGGGCTTACGCTTTCGGAGAGTTCTCCAAGAAAAAGGGAACAGTGTCCGGTATACGGACCGGATTTCATCAAGGGAGCCGCCAGGATGAGCAGAATCCGTTTCTCGCAGCCTCAGGGCACGAATTGCCGAGATGGCCAGACGACGGCCGCTACGGTGAGGCGCTTCCGCTCAAAGGGCGATGATGCGGTCCGCAACAGCGTGGACCCGCTCGGTTGAAAGGGGAGGAAATCTCGATGGTCCCAAGCATCCAGGCTGTAGCCCCCCACGATGTAGCGCTTTCGGTGCGCGACCTTACGGTGAATCTGCCGGAAGGCATGGAACGGGCCCATGCCGTCGAGAACATCTCCTTTGATCTGAAACGCGGCCAGATTCTGTGCGTCATTGGCGAGTCCGGATCCGGAAAATCGGTCACCGCCAATGCCATCATGGGGCTACTGCCTCGGGTGATCCACGTCTCCTCGGGCGCCATCCACCTCGACGGGATGAACATCATAGGCATGCCGTCGGACAAGCTGCGCAGCCTGCGCGGCCGGGTGGTGTCGATGATCTTTCAGGATCCGCTGTCAGCGCTCAATCCGTTGATGACCGTGGGCGCACAGATCGACGAGGTCATGGCGGCACATGGCGTCGGCACACCGAAATCCCGTCGCGGCCGCGCTATCGAGTTGTTGACTGAGGTGGGACTGCCGGACCCTGAACTCATGTACCATCAGTATCCGTTCCGCCTCTCCGGCGGGCAGCGGCAGCGGGTGATGATCGCCATGGCGCTGGCACTCGAGCCCACGATCTTGATCGCGGATGAACCGACGACCGCGCTCGACGTGACCACCCAGGCGCAGATTCTGGAGTTGATCCGCGAGATTCAGCGACGCAAGGGAATGAGCGTCATGTTCATCACCCATGACTTCGGGGTGGTGGCCGAGATCGCAGACAGCGTCGTCGTGATGGAGAAGGGCCACATCGTCGAGCAGGGTAGCGCTCAACAGGTTCTGAAGTCGCCTGGCCATCCCTACACCCGGCGCCTTATCGCAGCCGTCCCGCACCTGACTGGCGAGGACCGCGTTCCTCTCGAGACGGCCAACAAAGCGCCGATCCTGAAGGTCGAAGGCCTGGTGAAGACCTACCGCAGCGGCAGTTCCCTGTTCGGCTCGCAGCGCGTCGTGCCCGCGGTCAACGAGGTCTCGTTCGATCTGGCGCCCGGGCGCACGCTGGGCGTTGTGGGCGAAAGCGGTTCCGGCAAATCGTCGCTTGGTCGGCTTTTGATCAAGCTGCTGGACAGCGACGGCGGCGGGATTCTGTTCGAGGGCCGCGATATCGCCAAGCTCTCCGAAGCCGAGTTCCGCCCGCTGCGGCCGCGGGTCCAGATGATCTTCCAGGATCCCTTCGCCTCGCTCAACCCGCGCTCGACGATCGGCCGCATACTGACCGTTGGCCCAGTCGCGCACGGGATGCCCTATGCCCAGGCGCGTGAAGAGGCGAGGGCGCTCCTGGCTCATGTCGGACTCGATGCCGGCGCCTTTGGTCGCTTTCCGCATGAATTTTCCGGTGGGCAGCGCCAGCGCATCGGCATCGCTCGGGCACTGATGTTCAAGCCGAAGCTGCTGATCGCCGACGAAGCCGTGTCGGCACTGGACGTATCGATCCAGGCGCAAATCTTGAAGCTGCTGGATCAAATCCAGCGGGAGACCGGTGTTTCGATGATTTTCATCACCCACGATCTGCGCGTCGCCAGCCAGATCTGCGACGAAATCGCAGTGATGCAGAAAGGGCGGATCGTGGAATCCGGTCCCCCCTCGCAAATCTTCCTCGACCCGCAATCAGCCTACACACGCGAGCTGGTGGCGGCGATTCCTGGAGAGCAGCCGGGATCTACCCGTCCGGTTGCAGCAAATGGGTAAGAGCCACGGCGGGTACCGCCAGAACAAGGGGAATTCCAATGACTGAACGCTCAAACACCAAATCAACGTACTCGCGGCGCGATGCATTGCGATTGATGGCGATAGGCGGGGCTGCAGGCCTCATTGCGCCCAATCTGTTGGGCAAACCCGCCTTCGCCCAGAACCCACCAGCGAGCCCAACCGGCCGCGTCATCGTCGGATTCTCGCAGGAACCCACCGTCTTCAATCCACTGATGCCGCATACCGAGTGTGACGACGCTGTGCATTTCTCAGTGTTTGATGCACTCGTTCGAATGGACTCCAAGGGCGTTCTCCAGCCCAATCTTGTGGTCGAAGTGCCAAGCCAAAAAAACGGCGGCATCTCGGAGGATGGACTTGTGTGGCGCGTCCGCCTGCGTGATGACGTCCGCTGGCACGACGGCCAACCCTTCACGGCCGAGGACGTGAAGTTCACGCTTGAGCTCATCACCAATCCGAAATTCCGCGCGTGGCGCACGGCGGGCCATTCGCTGGTGCGCGACATCAAGGTGATCTCGCCGACCGAGCTCACCTGGCGGATGGAGGAGGCTTTCGCCCCCTACCTGTCGTTTCTCGCCGAAACCTTCATGGTTCCCAAGCACATCCTCGAAAAAGAGGCCGACCCGAACACCGCCGCCTTCAATCAGGCGCCTGTTGGCACTGGCGCATTCAAGTGGGCGCAGCGCATCGCCGGCGATCACATCGAACTCGTCGCGAACACGGACTATGCCGGGGAGGGTCCCTATTTGGAGCGGCTCGTCTTCAAATACATCCCCGACATGACAGTGCTCTACACCCAGTTCAAGAGCGGCGACATTGATCTTGTCGACCAGGCATTCATAACCGCCGACCACTATGAGGAAGCCAGCAAACTACCGGATCGCGCGGTCATGTTGGAGCGCGGGGCATCGGTCGAGTCGATCTATCTCAATCTTGAGAAGCCGCAATTCAAGGAGCCGGCGGTCCGCCAGGCGCTCTACGCCGCAATAGATAGGAAAGCGATCCTCGAAGGACTCTATTACGGGGTCCACAACCCCACCGAGACCTTCATGCCGCAGAATTCCTACTATTACAATCCGAACCTGCCGGCGCAGGAGTTCAACATCGAGCGCGCGCGCCAGATCCTCGACGAGGCCGGCTGGGTACCGGGAGCCGATGGAATACGAGTGAAGGACGGGGTGCGTCTGTCGTTCGCCAACTCCACCACCTCCGGCAACCACCTGCGCGAGCAGACGCAGCAGTTCTTGCAGCAGACATTCGCCGAGATCGGGGTGGAGATGACCATCTCGAACCTGCCGGCCGCCGTGATGTGGGGCGATTTCTGGCTCAAATCGCAGTTCGAGTCAGCGATCTCCGGTGTAACCAATGTCATCGCGGGCGACCCCGACGTTTCCAACCGCCTGCACACCAAGGCGATCGTCGCGAAGGGCGGAAAGGGCTCGAACACAGGCCAATACTCCAACCCGGAGGTCGATGCGCTGCTCGATAAAGGCACCCGCACCTTCGACCGGGAAGAGCGGCGCGCCATCTATCTGCGTGTGCAGGAAATTGTTCGTCAGGATCTGCCGTTCCTGCCTCTGTTTGCCTATGCCAATGTATTCGGCCGCAAGGAAGGGCTGGAGGGTTTCGAGGCAAATTCCAACGCCCGCGTCGCATCCTGGCATGCTGCCGGATGGCATTGGAAGGGCTGACATACTTATGCCGCCGCCTTGCGGCGGCGGCCAATCATCGGCGCTGTATTGAAAGAGGAGAGTTGAATGCGCGGCTTCCTGCTCAACCGGCTCTCGCAGAGCCTTATTCTGCTCCTGATCGTGTCGGTCATCGGGTTCGTCGTCCTGAACCTGCTACCGGGGGGGCCGCTGGCGCAATTCGGGCTCGATCCCGGCATGACGCAGGACGATCTCGATCGCCTGAAAGAGCAATTGGGGCTGAACCGTCCTCTTTTGATGCAATATCTCGACTGGGCCTGGCGGCTTCTCCAGGGCGACTGGGGCCACTCCTTCCGCGATGGCGCGCCTGTACTGGCAGTGATTGGCCGGCACGTCTTTGCCACACTGCTGCTGATGGGTACGTCCACTGCGATTGCAATTGCGATCGGCACCTGGATCGGCATCCGCGGCGCCACACACCGCTATTCGCTGTTCGACCATATAGCCACGGTCGGAGCCATGGTCGCGCTGTCGATCCCGACCTTCTGGTTCGGGCTCGTCGGCATCTACATCTTCTCCCTGCGGCTGGGCTGGCTGCCTGCAGGCAACATGTACACGATCGGCGACGGTTCTGTTCTGAACTATCTCCACCATTTGATCCTGCCAAGCATCGTGCTGTCGCTGGTGCATGTCGCGATCTGGAGCCGCTACATGCGCACAGCGACGCTCGACGCGATCAGCCAGGATTTTGTCAAGACCGCACGCGCCAAGGGCCTGAGCGAGCGCCGAGTCATAATGAAGCACGTCGTCGGCAATGCGCTTTTGCCGATGATCACACTGGCTGGGGTGCAGCTTCCCAGCATCCTGACCGGCGCGCTGGTGACGGAGACAGTGTTTACCTGGCCGGGGATGGGCCGGCTGTTCCTGGACAGCCTCGGCTACAGCGACTACCCGGTCGTGATGGGACTGCTGATGTTCTCAGCCATCCTCGTCATTCTGGGTAACTTGATCGCAGACATCGCGGTGGCGATCGTCGACCCGCGCATTCGTCTGGGTTGAGCGCGTAACCTCACACCCAACAGGAGGCATCCGAAATGACCGCTCTCGCCGCAAATGCAGGACCAAGCCGCTGGTGGCGCAGCCGCACCGTGCGCCGTTTCACGAGCCATCATCTGGCGTTGCTTGGGGTGGCGATGATCACACTTCTCACGCTGGCATGCGTCTTCGGCCCTCATCTCCTGCCTTATGATTCCCTATACATCGATTTGCGCGCCCGCTTTTCACCGCCGCTGACCGGCCACCACTATCTCGGGACCGATCCTTTGGGGCGGGACGTGGCCGCGCGACTGTTCATGGCGGGGAGGACCTCACTGCTGGTGGCTTTCTTTGCCATGCTGCTGTCGACGCTGATCGGAACTCTCGTCGGCGTGATCGCGGGCTACCGCGGCGGCTGGATCGGTGCAGCGCTGATGCGCACGGTCGACGGCTTCCTATCATTCCCCTCCATCTTCCTACTGCTTGCCTTGGCCGCGGCACTGAAGCCGAGCCCTGCTATGGTCACCGTCATCGTCGCCGTCACCAGCTGGATGGAGGTAGCCCGAATTGTCGAGGCCGAGGTGCGGTCATTGCGCGAGCGCGAGTTTGTGCTGGCGGGGCGCATGCTGGGGCTAAGCGGCACGCACATCATGTTCCGCGAGATACTGCCCAACGCCATGGGACCGATTATCGTTGCTTCCACCTTGACGGTGGCGCGCGCCATTCTCATGGAAGCCTACATCAGCTTTCTCGGCTACGGCATCCAGCCGCCACTGCCAAGCTGGGGCAACATGCTCGAGGGCGCCCAGCAATATCTGGGCAGCGCGCCTTGGCTGGCAATCATTCCCGGAGCGGCAATCACCATCGCGGTAACCAGTTTCAATTTCATTGGTGACGGACTGCGTGACGCGCTGGACGTCCGGGACGACCATATTTGAAGTGCCGCGAGCGATCGCTTTGTTAATCCCTGGAACAGCAAGAGAAGTCAGTCACGTGCAAGAGCCCAAGATCGCCGAAAAGAACACGCCATACTGGTGGGAAGCGGCACCCGTCATGCCGCTGCCGCCGCAGCCCTTGGTCAAGAAGCTCGATGTGGTGATCGTCGGCGCCGGCTACGCCGGCCTTTCGGCCGGGCTTGCGCTGGCGCGCGAAGGACGCTCGGTCGCAGCCTTTGATGCGATGAATCCGGGCGAGGGTGCTTCCACGCGCAACGGCGGAATTACCAGCGGGAGTATCCGGCCGGACTATGCCACGATCACCCGGCGCTTCGGTGAAGAGAAGGCCATGGCGATCGAGGCCGAGGGCAAGGTCGCACGCGAATTCCTCTACGAGTTCATCAACACCGAAGGGCTCGACTGCGACTTCCGACTGGTTGGCCAATTCAAAGGCGCTTTCGGATATGAACAGTATGTGAAGATGGCGCGCGGCGCCGAGACACTGGCGAAGAAACTGGGGATCGAGTCCTATGCCGTTCCGCATGCCGAGCAGCGAAATTATATCGGCACAAATTTCTACCGCGGCGGAACCGTTCGGATGGACATTGGCGGGCTGCACCCCGCAAAATTCCATGCTGAACTCCTGCGGGTGGCGCTCGCATCCGGGTTGACGGTCCATTCGCACACGGGGGTCAAGTCGATCGAGAGGAATGGTTCGGGCTTCCGCGTCTCGACTTCGGCAGGGACGGTGGATGCACGGCAGGTTCTGGTCTGTACTAACGGCTATACCGACGGCGCCGCTCCCTTCCTGCGCCGCCGGCTGGTTCCGGTCCGCAGCCGGATCATCGTGACCGAGGAACTTGCGCCCGATGTCATGGCGCGACTGATGCCGAAGCTGATGACGATCACCGAAAACCGGCAACTCGGTTTCTATTATCGTCCCTCGCCCGACGGAAAACGCATTCTGCTGGGGGGCCGTGACAGTTCTCGCGTCGGCGATCCGGCGGCGCCAAAACTTCTCCTACGCAAGGGCTTGGTGAACCTTTTTCCGGAGTTGGAGAACGTGCGCCTTTCGCATTGCTGGTTCGGCAACGTGGCGATGAACCGCGACATGCTGCCCCGCATCTTCGAGAAGGAGGGTGTGGTCTATGCAACCGGCTTCTGCGGCTCAGGCGTGGTCTGGGCACCATGGATTGGCATGCGTGCGGCCCACAAGTTGATGGGGCATGGCGAGCAGTCGCGCACGGCGTTCGACTTTCGACCGCCTTCGGCTATCCCGCTCTATCGCGGCAATCCGTGGTTCATGCCGGCGATTATCCAGGGCTATCGGTTGCAGGACCGTATCGCCTTCTGGCGTGCCAGCCGCTGATACGACTGCGGAATCGCGCAGGACACGTTGTTGCCGGAGAGCACTTCAGTACCGTGGCAAAATCCGTCGGGCCGGCACTTGTCGGTGCGAAGCTAATTAGCGGTGGGACCCGTTTGCGCGGATCAGCGCGTCGGCCATGTAGAGATCCTGTAGCGAGATACCAGAACTGTCGAAGACCGTGATTTCGTTGTCGAAGCGGCGTCCGTGCGCACGCATTTCAATGACGTCGCCGATTGGTGTTACCGCAAGCACGCCGGTGTCGATCTCGTCGCGCACGTGTTGGAACTCGCCGATCTGGACGGACTGGGAAAGCAGATCACAAAACAGACGTGCCTTGGGAAATAAGTCGCTCGGCAATTCGCGCTTGCCCGGAGCATCCGACCCCATGCTGACGATATGGGTTCCGGGCCCCACCCAAGCGGCGTCGAACAGCGGTTCGCGTGAGGGTGTCGCCGTCACCACGATGTCGGCCGCGCGCACGGCTTCTTCGGGCAAGGCAGCGCGCGCCTCCAGGCCCCTTTCGCCGATCTGATCGACAAGAGCGTCGCGTCGCGGCGAAGGCCGGGCCACGACCAGCACGGTTTCGATTGGGCGGATGCGTACCCGCGCCATCACTTCGAAGCCCGCTTGGCTGCCTGCGCCGAATATCGCCAGAACCTTGGCTTGCTTCCGGGCAAGAAGATCGGCCGCAACTGCGTCGGCGGCGGCCGTCCTGTAGGCGTTGACCTTCCCGGCCTCGATTACGGCGCCGAGCCGACCTGTATGCTGATCGAGCAGTACGATGGTTGAGTTGTGGCGCGGAAGGCCACGTGCCGGGTTGCCCGACCAGAAGGAGCCAATTTTCACTCCGGTCAGGTGGTCCGACGAACCGGATTTGATTGAGAAGGTATTGGTCGCCTCCTGCGTGCGCCCGAGAACAGCGGGAAAGACCCCGCTCTGCTTGGAAGCTGCGGCCACGAGAGCTTGCCGCGCCGCCTCGAAGGCAAGTTCATGTGTGACGAGGGCGGCAGACTCCTCTTCGCTGATGTAGATCATCCAAACTTCCTTGTGAGCATCAAGCCGTTCATCGCTGCAGAGTGTCCCGGCACATGGCGTGGTCAGGCCCGAGATTACATCGGTGTAGAGGCACGGACGTCACGCCGACTGGCAATCATGATGTGCGACGCAAGGTGGCAGATGAGTAGTTTTCACTCGATTTGCGCCATTTTGTATGCCGAGGGACGGGGCCAAAACGAATGATCCCGTCGAGTTAACAGGGCAAAACAGCAGGGAAATCTGCCTGGCAGGCGCGACTTTAAGGTCCGACCTTCAAATCGACCTCGGACCAAGAGACAGCGTTGCACTTATGGCCCTCGAATATGAGAGAGACACCGTCAGCGCCCCGATCGAGCTGATGAACTTCGAAACCCGCCATGTGCCAGGCGCCCTGAAGCTGTCGCAGGAGATGGCCTGGCCTTATCGCCGAGAGGACTGGGAGTTCGCTGCGACGGTCGGCCAGGGCCTGGTCCTGGAGCGTGCAGGCGAAGTGATCGGCACTGCCCTGTGGTGGAACTACGGCCAGGCATATGCCACCGCCGGGATGATCATCGTCACCGCCTCCGCACAAGGCGGTGGCTACGGCTCGCGACTGTTTAATGGACTGCTTGAGGCAACGGACGGCCGCGACGTGCTGCTCAATTCGACCGAAGAGGGGCTCACGCTCTACAAGCGACGCGGCTTCACCGCCTGGGGCACTGTGCTCCAGCACCAGGGCCCGCTGACCGCCGCCGTGCCGCCGAATATCCGCGACGACATCCGTCCGGCAACTGACTCGGACGTAGCGTCGATCCAAGCCTTCGACGAACGGGCTACGGGCATGCCCCGCTCGTCGATGGTGGCTGCGCTTGCCGATTCGGGCAACGTGGTGGTCATCGAGCGCGTGGGGCGGGTTGTCGGCTACGCCATCGCCAGGAGGTTTGGCCGCGGTTACGTGGTCGGCCCTTGTGCAGCCGAAAGCGTCCAAGATGCGCGACTCCTGATCCTGGCCCAGCTTGCGAAGCTCCACGGGCAATTCGTACGCGTCGACGTCTATGCCGAACACGGATTGGGCGACTGGCTGGAGAGCGTGGGCCTGGAGCGGGTCGGCTATGCAACCGCCATGCTCAAAGGGCAGCGACCCGTCTCCGATTGGCCAGCACGTATGTATGCCTTGGCGAACCAGTCGTTCGGTTAGGAAATGAGGACACGGGAAAGATGGAGACAAACGCAAAAGTGCGTGAAGCGGCTGAAACGATCGACGCACTCATCACCCCGTCGCTGCTTCTGGACCGGGGACGGCTCGAGCGCAACATCCAGCGTCTCGCCGGGAATGCCGGAAAGCTTGGCGTGGTGCTGCGCCCACACATGAAGACGGCCAAGAGCATCGACGTAGCCCGACATGTCTTCCCCCGCGAACCCGGCCCGATCACGGTCTCAACCATCGCCGAGGCGGAATATTTCGCGGGCCACGGCTTTCGCGACATGACTTATGCGGTCGGCATGTCGCCGGCTTCGGCCACGCGCGCCATGGAGCTTTGTCGCCGGACGGGCGTCGATCTGAAGCTTCTGCTCGATACCGTGGAGCAGGCCGATGCTTTGGCCGACGTGCGCAAGACCATTGGCGTGACACCGTCCGTCTTCATCGAACTGGACTGCGATGACCATCGCGGTGGATTGAAGCCCGATGATCCGAAGCTGCTCGAGGTGGCCAATAGGGTAGTCGCATCGGGCGCTAACCTCGTCGGCGTCCTCGCCCATGCGGGCGAGTCCTATGGCTTGAGCACGTCCGATGCGCTGGTCGAGGCAGCCGAGAACGAGCGTTCGACCACCGTGCGCGCGGCCGAAACTTTGCGCGCTCACGGCCATGCCTGCCCGATCGTCAGCCTAGGCTCAACGCCGACGGCGCACTTCGCCCAGAATCTCGAAGGCGTCACGGAGTTGCGCGCCGGGGTCTATATGTTCTTCGACCTCGTCCAACACGGGGTTGGGGTCTGTGCCATCGACGATATCGCGATTTCCGTGTTGGCGACCGTGATCGGCGCCAAGCCGGAAAAAGGATGGGTGCTGGTCGATGCTGGGTGGATGGCGCTTTCGCGCGACCGCGGAACTGCAAGTCAGCAGCTCGACCAGGGCTACGGTGTGGTCTGCGACGAGACGGGGCGGGTGATCGAAGATGTAGTCGTGGCGCAGGCCAGCCAGGAACACGGCATCCTCGCTATCCGCAGCGGTTCCGGCAAGAGCATGCCCGAGCTCCCGGTCGGCACACGAATTCGGATCTTACCCAACCATGCCTGCGCGATGGCCGCCCAGCATGACGTCTACAGCGTCGTAAACGGTGAGAGCCCCGAGATCGAAGCGCGGTGGGAGCGGATTCGCGGATGGTAAGGGCTCCAATCGCTACGCTTTGCATGGCGCCCATGCAAACTGACGCACTGGTGGTGCAATTATGAAGTTTACATCTTATTGGCTGGATACCTCTCAGCCGTTCAATGAGGGCGCGTCCAGACCTCTCGAAGGTCGCTACGATGTGGCCGTCGTGGGCGGCGGCCTGACCGGATCTTCCGCTGCACTGGCCCTTGCCAAGAAGGGCGCCCGGGTTGCCCTGCTCGAGGCCGAAACGATCGGCAACGCCGCGTCCGGGCGCAATGGCGGCATGTGCAACAACGGCTTTGCCCAGAACTATGAGGTCATGGCCGGCAAGTACGGCCAGGGCGCCGCGAACGCGCTCTACAAGGCCTTCGACGCCGGCGTCGATATGGTCGAGCGGCTGGTGCAGGAAGAAAAGATCGACTGCAGCTTCTCCCGCGTCGGCAAGCTCAAGCTTGCCGCCAAGCCCGAGCACTACGACATGCTGGCGCGCAGCCAGGAACTCCTCGCGACCAATGTCGATCCCGGAACGAGGATGATCGTGCGCGCCGACCTGCGGAACGAGGTCGGGACCGAGCGCTACCACGGCGGGTTGCTGTTTCCCAAGAGCGCCAGCATGCATGTCGGCCGGTTCGTCCGCGGCCTTGCGACCGCCGCCGTGCGACGTGGTGCAGAGGTCTATGAACATGCTCCGGTCATGGCCATGCGCAAGGTTGCCGGCGGGCATGAGGTCGAGACCCCTCGGGGCAAGATCGTCGCGCGGCATGTCCTACTGGCGAGCGGCATCTCCAAGGTCGGTCCGCTCGGATGGATCCGCCGCCGCATCGTGCCGGTCGGCGCCTTTCTGGTCGTGACGGAACCGCTGTCGCCTGCGCAGCTTCAGCAACTCATGCCGACCCGCCGCAATGTCGTCGACACGCGCAACCTCGTCGTCTATTGGCGGCTGACCCCGGACAATCGCATGCTGTTCGGCGGGCGGGCCCGGTTTGCGGTGTCAAATCCGCAATCCGACGAAAAGAGCGGCCGGATCCTGAAAGCGACGATGGTCGAGGTTTATCCGGAGCTGGCCGACACCCGGATCGACTACTGCTGGGGCGGCATGGTCGATATGACCCGCGACCGCCTGCCGCGCGCCGGGGAGCGCGACGGCATCTTCTACTCGATGGGTTACAGCGGCCACGGCACCCATATGTCGACGCTGATGGGCAGCATCATGGCCGATGTCATGGACGGGCGCCCCGACCTGAACCCCTGGAAGGATTTCGACTGGCCGGCGATCCCTGGATACTTCGGGCGTCCCTGGTTCCTGCCGATCCTCGGTGCCTATTACCGCATGAAGGACCTTGTAGGATGATCACGCCCCTCGAACACCTGTCCCGCAACGGCCACCTGGACAAGTTCTTCATCGACGGTCAATGGGTTGAGCCGAGCGGCACCGCGAAGGGCGTCGTCGTGAATCCGGCCACGGAAGAGGTCGTAAGCCAGTTTCCGCTTGGCAATGGCGAGGAGGTGGACGCAGCCGTTGCCGCGGCCCGCCGGGCATTCGCCACCTGGAGCCGGACCCCACCGGAAGAGCGGGCGCGTCTGCTCGATCGCCTGCAGGCGCTGCTCGAAACGCGCATTGAACTGCTTGCGCAATGCCTCGCCATCGAGATGGGCGCGGCGATCGGCTATGCGCGCACCGCCCAAGTGCCGCTCGCGATCGCCCATGTGAAGGTTGCTCGCGATGTCCTGACGACCTTCCCCTTCGTCGAGCAGCGTGGCCACACCGCCGTCGCCCACGAACCGATCGGTGTCTGCGCGCTGATCACGCCGTGGAACTGGCCGCTCTACCAGATCACCGCCAAGGTCGCGCCGGCGCTCGCCGCAGGCTGCACGGTTGTGCTGAAGCCAAGCCAGCTCTCTCCCTTGGACGCCCTTCTGTTCGCCGAGGCGATCGAGGAAGCCGGCTTCCCCGCCGGCGTCTTCAACCTCGTCAATGGTGACGGCCCTTGCGTCGGAGCGGGTCTGGCGGCCCATCCGGATGTCGACATGATCTCCATTACCGGCTCCACCCGAGCGGGCGTTGCGGTGGCCCAGGCCGCCGCACCGACGGTCAAGCGCGTCGCGCAGGAGCTCGGCGGCAAGTCGCCGAACGTAATCCTGCCCGACGCAGATCTCGATCGCGCCGTTTCGCTGGGCATAGCTGCTGCCTTCCGCAATCTCGGCCAGTCATGCAGTGCGCCGACGCGCATGATCGTGCCGCGCGCGCGGCTTTCAGAGATCGAGGCAATCGCCAAGGGGGCCGCAGCCCAGATCGTCGTCGGCGATCCTCTTTCGGAAGCCACCACTCACGGTGCAATCGCCAACCGTGCCCAATTCGACCGCATCCGAACCATGATCGGCGTCGGCATTTCGGAGGGCGCGAAGCTCGTCGCCGGCGGCACCGGCCGTCCGGGCGGCCTGAATGTCGGGCTCTACGTCAAACCGACGATTTTTTCCGAGGTACGCACGGGCATGCGCATCGCCCAGGAAGAGATCTTCGGCCCGGTTCTTTGCATCATCCCTTACGAGACAGTGGAGGAGGCCGTCACCATCGCTAACGACACCGTCTATGGACTCGGCGCGCATGTACAGGGCACAGATATCGACGTTGTCAAGGATGTCGCCTCGCGGATCCGCGCCGGTCAAGTGCATCTCAACTACCCGGCGTGGGATCCTCACGCGCCGTTCGGCGGCTTCAAGCAATCTGGAAACGGCCGTGAATACGGCATCGAGGGCATGTTGGAGTACCTCGAAGTCAAATCCATCCTCGGCTATTTCTAGGCGATATCTTCGCCACGCGCAGTAGCGCAGGTGGCGAGCCATCTATGCCAGTAGGCCGGGCGGATCATCAACCAGATCCGCCGTCTCGATTTTCTGGTGGACCCTGGAATGGACCATCATCAGGCTGATGCCCGAGCGTGTCGGTCCGGTAATGCTACCATCCCTGCGCAAGCGGTTCGAGAGTGGCGACTATGTGGCGCTCGGATCACGGACGCGACCGAATGCTTGGGAAGCGTGGTTCGACGAACACATTGATGCGCCGCGTCCTCGAGCGACCCGATTGCTGGATCATCATTTCCTGACGTCAGAAGCGGCCCTGGGTGGTCTTGGCGTTGCTCTTGCACCACAAGCGATTGCAGCGGATGACATCGCGAATGGGCGATTGGAAGCACCACTCGGCTTTGATCGCGACGGAACCGACTACGGCCTGATCCACCCGAAGTCGATGACCGTTGCGACTGGACTCTCCGCATTGCGCGATTGGCTGACTGCAGAGTCCGAGAGATCGTTCAAGCGGCAGGTGTTTGAGAAACACCTAAACTAAGAAAATAAGGTCGCTTTTGCGCCCGTATCGGTCGCCGCTCGCAGCACCCCGCTGGTCTGGGGCAGCGTTCGCGACTTCGATCGTCCACCCCGTTTAGGAGACAGGACTAGCGCCCTAAAGGTCGGTTTTCGGCTCAGGCGGGGCGAAAGAGACAGCACTGCGAAAGGGCGTGCTGGTTTTGCGGCCGACCGGAGGGCCTTCTGCTGAATGACCATGCATTGCGGCACATTCTGCCAAACGCCTGCGATTATGCTCGGCTGACAGCGCAGATTGACAGGAACCAAGGACATGGACCACTTCCGGCCGAAATATGTGACTTTTGATTGCCATGGCACGCTGATCAATTTCCAAATGGCGGAAGCCGCCAGGGATCTGTTCGATCATCTTCTGGATGGGCCGCGCATGGACGAATTCATCAGAAGCTTCCAAGGCTACCGCCTCGATGAGGTGCTGCAGGATTGGAAGCCTTATGCAGATGTCGTTCACAACGCACTGGAACGGACCTGCCGCCGCAACAGCGTCGCATTCCGTGCCGAAGACGCCGAAACGATCTACAACCGCATCCCAACCTGGGGGCCGCATCCAGACGTAACCGAGGGATTGGCTAAACTGGCCAAAGAAATTCCGCTGGTTATCCTTTCGAACTCCATGATGGCCCAAATTCCGTCAAATGTGGCAAAGCTCGGCGCTCCATTTCATGCCGTCTACACCGCTGAACCGGCCGGTGCCTATAAGCCGCACTTCAAGGCGTTCGAATACATGTTCGACATGTTGGGATGCGGACCAGAGGACATAACGCACGTTTCCTCGTCTTTCCGCCACGACCTGATGTCCGCCTATGATCTGGGGATCAAGAACAAGGTCTGGGTTAATCGCGGCCATGAGCCTGCCAACCCCTACTACGAATACACGGAAATCCGCGATGTGACGCAGCTACCGGGCGTTTTCGGACTCTGAGGATTGGCCGGGGCTTTGCAGGGCGCCGCCTTTTTTTCGAGGTCTGCCAGCGGCGCCGTCTCAAATACCGCAAGAAATAGAACTGCAACTTTCGCGCGATCCAAATCCTGCTCGGGCACACAAAGATTGAAAACACCGTCCGGTATCTCGGCGTGGACGCGGACGATGCACTGACATTGGCCGAGGCAACGGAGATCTGATGGCAGGCGGTCTGGTCCTGCCGGGCGGGCCGCAACTGCGGTGCGGCTGCGATAGAGGAGCGCGGGCGGGTTCAATTGGCGCTGGTTGCGCCGGTGAACCCGCATTGCTTCTGTTCCATATCGATCTGCTTCGTGATGCGGATGGCGTTCTGCGCGTAAGCTTCCGTCACAGAGCCGCTATTCACGGTCTTGTCCTTCAGCGGACTGACGGCTGCGCAGAGGTGGAAAACATGCGGCTCCGCAGACTTCGCGGCGCCGTTTTCCGGCGCGATCCAATAGACGACATCCAGACCGTCGGGGTGACTCGCGTCCTTCGTTGCCGCCGCCACCGCGGCGGTGTCTGTGGCGATCTGCTGCGCTTGGGCGGCGACGTCGGGCGAACAGGCGGTGGTGGGCTGCCCCGACTTGATCTGGGTCGCGCACGCGTTCATGTCCTGGGTGTACTGCTCGACCGACGGGGGGGTGAAGCTGACCCCCACTACCGTGGCGAGCACCGCCAGCGCAGCGCCGACGCCGCCGGCAACCTTCTTGGTCCGCGGATCCATGTTCTTGTCGGCGAGAATCAGGAAGATCAGCGGGAGGAAGGCGATCAGCGTGATGATCGCGCCGAGCTGGTTTTGGAAGAAGAACCTTCCTGTGTCGGATGCGCGGGCCGGATCGTGCCGATTGGCAGCCTTCCATAGCAAGTTGCCGGCGATTGCGAAAATCGCGATTCCGACCAGAATGCCGATCAGCAGCGGCAGGTTTCCTTGGTCGAACTTGTTCTGGCGGAACAGAATAATCCCGTAGATCTCGCCGCCTATGGCGATGAGCCACGCGAGCGCGGCGAAAAGTCGAAGGCGCGTGGCGGAAGACTTTTGACCCTGCGTCGCTTGCCAATCCTTGGTAACGTCTGGCTTGTTGTCGGTCATGACCAGCTCTCCTAATATCGAACGTCTTCGTCACCTGACTTAGGGACGCGGTGAAATGTGAGCGCTACAGCGGGCTACACCCCCATCCATATTGCGCCGAAGTGAATGCGTCCATCCCCACGGGAGCAGGCGCCGATATGTGCGAGGGCTTCGTTCTCTCCTGGCGATTTGGCAGAGGCCGCAATGGTCACGTGACTCGTCGAAAGCAACCTCGGCAGACCTGGAAGCGGTCGCATTGATGGCCTAAGGACGCAAAAGCTGCCCGTCCGCTTTTCGGCCCAGTTGCGGTCGATCAGCCATATATTCAATTGTGGCTGCTCATGGCGCGACCTAGCCAACGCGCCGAACTTGGCCCGGATTCGTCAAAATGGCCCCTCCTATGACTGCGTTGGGTGGGAGGGAGACGTTAGCTCACATCAGCGCTTTGATCAGCGTCTCGGCGAGCCAGCTTTCATATTCGTCCGAAGACCAACCCCGCTCCAACACGAGTATGCGATAAACGTCGCGGCCAGTATACATCCATAGGATGTCGCGCACGCGGGCTAAGCCGAGTTGGCGCGCGACAGTGACGGATTCGACGAGAAGTTTGGCGCGCGCTTCCTGGAGCCTGAAGCGGACGGCCTCCAACTCCGTCTCGATCGCCTTCAGCTCGGGCGACAGGGCCGAGACGCCGCGCATAAGGCCGATCTCCTCGCGTTCCGTATCGAGGATGACCCGAGAGATCGAGGCAGTAATACGCAGAATCTCCTCGGGGTCTCTCGCGTTCTCTACCTGCTTAGCTATCTCCGCGTAGCGCGGGCCGAAGAAGGAACGCTCGACCACGGCTCTTAGAATGCCGGTCTTCGACTGGAACAGGGCATAGAGGGTCGGTGCCGAAACACCGGCGGCCGATGCGATGTCACTAATCGTGACCTTTTCCACGCCGCGCGCGGTGAAGAGCTTTTTCGCCACATCGAGAATGCGTTGGCGCGTGCCGGAGGCGCGCGCCAACCGCAGCCGTGCGTCGTAGCGCCTGCGGGTCTTTGGCTTGTCATTCATATTGGATATAGTAAGCTATACCCAATATAACCGCCAGATCATTGGGATTAGTTTGCTGGAAGGGAGGGGCAGCATGATCGAGTTTGTGCCGATAAACCTCTGGGGGATCGGAGCTGCGGTCCTCGCAGCCTGGGTAGTCGCTGGGCTTTGGTATTCGCCGCTGCTCTTCATCCGGCCGTGGGCCGAGATGTCGGGCGTCGACGGCGTGAAATTCGCCGCCGGCCTGCGGCGGGCGATTGCGGTCGACCTTGCCTCGTTTGCGGTTATGGCGCTTATCCTCGATCAGGTACTTCACGCCTGGGGCGCACTGGCGATCGTCTCGGCCGTCCTCTGCACTTTACTGCTCTGGCTCGGCTTCGTCGCGGTCACGCTGTTACATTCGGTGACCTACGAGCACCGACCTCTGCGCTATTATGCGATCAATGCTGGCTATCGCTTGGTCAGCATGGTGGCAATGGGCGTGGTCCTGACCGTGTTTCGGTAACAAAGACCCCACACGGCAGGACGAGGAAGAGCCGCAAAGCTTGTCGCCGTCGCTTGGGCGACCGCTCGAATGTCCGCTCTGGGTCAGGTCACGACGACGCCCACACCACCTAAACGTCCGCTCTTGAATATTCGCAGCCCGAAGCTGCTGGTCTGCTCTCGGCCCATATTCCCGCCGCTACGCCATCACAGCGGCCGCTCGGCATCTCGATTTGACCTTCAGTCTGTCGATGTGAAGGTCCTGGGTGGATATGTCCGCGTAGTCGGTCCTTTCGGAGGCAAGCCACGCGAATCCGGCGCCGACCTGCCTCCGTCGCCGCGACCTCGGGGAGGTGAGAAAGGTGCACCCCGCGTCCCGAAGCTTGCCGGTTGCTCCTCAGTCCTGCGTCTTGAGGAAGTCCGAGACAGTTCGCATGCAGAGCTCCCGCTCCTCGACATGCGGCATGTGGCTCGAATGCTCGAAAAGTACCCATCGAATACCCGGAACGCCCTCCACATAGGGTCGGACTACCTCGGGCGTGGCCTCGTCGTGGCGGCCCGAAATCAGCAGTGTCGGCACCGCGATGTCGGGCAGCCGGTCCTCGATGGTCCAGTCCCTCATCGTGCCGATGACGTGGAATTCGGTAGGGCCGTTCATGTTGCGGTAGACCGTGTTGTCCTCGTCCATGATGGCGAAGGTGCGCGCCACCTCCGGCGGCCATGGCACGACCCGGCAGACATGTCGGTCGTAGAACACGCGCGAGGCTGCTACATATTCAGGATCGGTGATCGTGCCGGCGCCCTCGTGCCGTGTGAGCGTAGCCTGGACGTCGGCGGGCAGTTCACGGCGCAGCCGATTGGCCTCGGACACCCAGGTGCGCATGTTGGCCGGCGAGTTGGCGATCACCAGGGCCTTGAGGCCCTCCGGCCGGCGCACGGCATGCTCGGCGCCGAGCATGCCGCCCCAAGACTGGCCAAGGAAGGCGTAGCGCTGCTCGAT
Source organism: Mesorhizobium sp. (assembly GCF_004962925.1). Classification (GTDB taxonomy): domain Bacteria; phylum Pseudomonadota; class Alphaproteobacteria; order Rhizobiales; family Rhizobiaceae; genus Mesorhizobium. Next base: position 35,297 of record NZ_SUEO01000034.1, read on the forward strand.
CCCGAGCGACCGCAACACCGTATCGAGTTCGTCTAGGAACAGGTCGACGGTCCAGAAGTCCGATCCCTTCTCCGGCAGCCGAGTGGAGTTGCCATTTCCAAGCTGGTCGTAGTGTATCACGGCCCGGCCATCGAGAACCGCGATGTCCTTGAAAGTGTCGACATAGTCGTAGGTGCAGCCTGGTCCCCCATGGGCGACCACCAGGGGGAGCCTCGGCGAATCTAGGTTGCCGGCGATGCGGTACCAAGTGCGGTAGCCGCGAAACGCGACATGGCCTTCCTTCGCTTCCGTCACGGCGGCTCTCCTCGTTGCGGCGGGCATCATAGGGCGAGCCTGCCTGAGGCGGCAGCTATGAAAAGTAATAGGGTCTCTCCGTCAGTTGTCGAGCAGGCGGAAATGCGCGGCGCGAACGACCGCCTGCGTGCGGTTCCTGGCGCCCAGCTTCCTGGCGGCGGCCGTGAGGTGCATGACGACCGTGGGAACCGAGCGCCCGATGATGCGCGCGATCTCCTTGGCAGAGAGGCCATGTGCCGAATGGCGGAGACACTCGCGCTCACGCTCGGTCAGCGCCGGCAGTCGCGGACTGAGGGCCGAGCGGTTGTAGTAGGCATAGGCCGCGTCATGGAAAACATGCGCGAGCAGGCCGAGCTGGGCGATGCTTCCGGGATCGCGCGGAACATCTTCTCCGGCGCCGAAACGTACTCCGGTGACCGTGGCATAGCCGCCGCGCGGCATATGAATGGGGATTGTCACGCCTCGGGTGAGATCGCGCTCTCGCAGATATCGCACCACCGGCTCCGTCGTCTCGTTGAGTAGCGCGCGTATTTCCGTGTCGGCTCCATCGTCGTAGTTCCAAGCGAAGGGCCTGCAACTGTGCGCGGCGACGAGTTGCACGGGATCGATGCGGAAGTAGCCGCGATCGCACCAATAGTCGTACATGTCGTCATCGATGTTGCGCAGCTTGAGCATCGACGGGATCATGATCGAGCCGTCGAGGTCGTAAGGCACGGGCGTATAGTCGTAGATCAAGGCCTCGTAGCCGAGTCCGCGCATCGCTACGAACGCCTCGTCGATGCAACCGTCCAGGGTGACATGGCGAGCGAAACGCCGCCTGATCGTGGTGATTTCGTCCAGCATGAGCTCTTCCGCCGACACCCTCCCGGACC
>NZ_SUEO01000350.1 GCF_004962925.1 Mesorhizobium sp.
GGCCACTGAGCTCCAGGGTGAAGGCGCTGGCCGGCTTCGGGCTTAGCACGGCCGACATCGCCTGCGTGCTCGCTACAGACGAGCAGGACGTCAAAGCGACCTACGCCCATGAGCTCGAGAGCGGCGCCATCAAGGCCAACGCACGGGTCGCCGAAAGCCTCTACCGCAAGGCGACCGGTGAAGGTCGGGAGGCCATCACTGCAGCAATTTTCTGGCTGAAGACCAGGGCGCGCTGGAAGGAGACCTCCGTCCATGAGCTAGAGGGAAAACTGGACACCTCAGTGACCTTCGTGACGACCTACGAAGATATGAAGCTCCTGTAGGGCGGCATTGCCGACAGTTTGATTTCGACCGCCGTTTTGACTTCGAAGTTCGACCGAAGCCCGAAATCAAACCAACCGAACTTCGAAATCACGACACTAGGGCGTTGTGTCGATTCAGCGCTGGTCCAGCTTCTCCGCAGCCTCCAGCTGCTTCGATTCGATCTCGTCCAGCACTGCTTCTGGCGCAATGTCCTTCTTAATCTCGCCGACTTCTACATCGCTTAAGGCTGGTTTTACATTCAACCGATCCGCTATCGAATCGACAAGTTCAGTAAGCTTTGTGAGTTCGTGCTCCGTCAGCAGGCTCACCTGAAGGTCCAGGTCCGCCCGTTTGTCTGCGGCAGCTGACATCCGGTTTTGGCTAATCAGTACAAAGGTCGAGAGGAATATGGCCTCGACGGAAGCTGCCATAGCCAATATCACGAATGTTGGATCAAATGGCGGAGTGATCGGTATCCAACCCAAGTTCGAGACGATCCAGCCGCCATACACGGCCAAGTGAAGGTACACGAAACGCATACTGCCCGTAAAAGAAGTAATCGCCTCAGCGATTTTCTCTTCCAAAGTTGCCTCGCTTGCTTCCTTCGCCCGGCGCTCCTCAATCGCTTGGATATTGCGTTTCAGTGCTTGGCTGAGTTCAGTCGGAGGTGGCGGAGGCAAAGTTGGAGAATCCATGGAACACCCGTTGGATAGCTATCGGTCCTGCCACTCTGGGCAACGTACAAAATCATGGGTATTCGACTTTGTTCCCGACTGGAGCCGTCTAATCATTGGCTCTCCTCACTCTACCCAGGCGATTTCGGGGTCTTAGACGCTTGGCGGCGCCAGCGCCTTCCTGCTGAGGACGAGATAGCGGCCGCTGAGCGGCTTCGGTACGGTCGAGGGCCCGGGTTGATACCGCACTGCAAAACCAAAATATCACTTCAACTTGTTGATATACTTGCTTATTTGAGATCCGTGAGCAAACTGCAAACGGTGGGTTGCAGTTTGAACACCCCGGAAACAGCAGCATGACGAGCGCGGTCGCCTACTATCGAGTCTCCACACAGCGGCAAGGACGCTCGGGCTTGGGCATTGAGGCCCAGCGTGCCGCGGTCGCCCGCTTTGCCGAGGCCGAGGGGACGATCATCCTCCAGGAGTTCACCGAGATCGAAACCGGAAAGGGCGCGGACGCTCTTGATCGACGCCCGCAACTGACCGCCGCCCTCGCCCTTGCCCGCCAGAAAAAATGCCCGGTCGTCGTGGCCAAGCTCGACCGCCTGTCGCGAGATGTCGCCTTCATAGCCGGCCTGATGGTCCAGCGGGTCCCGTTTGTCGTCGCCGAACTTGGGGCTGACGCCGACCCGTTTATGCTGCACCTTTACGCCGCTTTGGCCGAGAAGGAGCGTCGAATGATCTCGGAGCGCACCAAAGCCGCCCTTGCCTCACGCAGGACGAGCATAAAGCTCGGCAATCCGACCAACACCGCCGAAGCCGCGGCGAAAGGTCGGAAGATGTCGATCGAAGAAGCCGACCGGTTTGCCCAGACCGTGCTGCCAATCATCGCTTCCATTCAGCGGTCGGGCATCACCAGCCTACGTGGACTGGCAATCGCTCTAAACAACCGCGGCGTTCGCACAGCGCGCAATGGCCAATGGCAGGTGTCGAACGTGCGCAACGTTCTCGCGCGGCAATCCCCTACTCTTTTATAAGCGGGAAATAGCCACCGGCGCGGCCGGAACAAACGGGATCGACGCCGGTTAACTACTATCGAAGGGACCGCAACCGCAAAGGACGCGGGAAAATGTTTGAAATTTATCGCCTCGAAGTGGCCAAGGCTAGACAGGGTGTAAAACGAGCCGAGAACTCTCTGAAGCGCGCGAGTGAGTTGCTGGACGAGGACGGTGGCGTCGCCCTTAATCTCGCGCTGTGCGGCCGGATAAGGGCCGAGCAAAGGCGCGTGATCGATGCCAGAGAGCGACTGACGAAGATCGATCCGAACAGCACGGACAACGTGGGCTGAGCCTTTCGGCCCGTCGGGAAGGCATGACCCCCGACGAATACCGGGCGAAATGGGGATTGGCCCGGGACTTCAAATCACTCGGCGCACCATCCGGATTTCTACAATGGGGCGGAAACGATGACGGCGAAGAAACTGGCGCTGATAGAGGACATGGAGACCGCCTCTTTCGACATCGAATGCAAGAGCGGTCGCCACCTTCCCGTATAAGCCGTAGAAGGCCGCACGTGCGGTGCTCAGCATCGCACATCTGAGGCAGAGCGCTACATAGGGGCGGCGAGGATGGCGGAGCGGCGCTCGGCGCTCACGCCGTAGCTCATTACCTGACGTTCGTCCGACCGAGAGTGTCGTCCCGCCTCCTGCGGCCTGTTAGACCTGCCAGACCCAGTAGGCCGATAAGGCCCAACCAACCCCAGTCGAAGTCGTCGCGAGCATCATCGGCTGCGGCAGGCGGTGTAGGTGTTGGCGTCTCTTGCGAAAGGGCAGGTGCTGCTGTTGCAGCTAAGCTGGTAGCCAGCATGAGGGCTAATAGAGATTTGGTGAGCATCGCAGTCTCCCGTTGTTCGAGGTGTGATCTAACAGGCGGACGCGACCTTTGTTCCCGCGAGTGCTCAAACGGTGACCTGCGCAACCAAAATCAGGCGCGATCATCGGGCGCTGAGATCAGGGCGATCCCGCAAGGTTAATCCCGCCCGATCAGGACGCTTCCTGCACTTCCGCGACTTGTGGCGTCACGGGTGCAGAATTAATGACGTAGGTGTTCGAGGTCAGGTCGCTAGTAGATCGGATGATGATGCCGTCGTCTCTTAATCGGGCAAACGTCGCCCTTGCGATACGCATTGGCTTGCCTTTGGCATCTGAGGCGGTGACTTTGTTCGACCACGGAACGTGAGTGATGCTGTCAACGCGCTTGAGAAAGCGCTTTTCCTTCTCAGTCAACTCGATCACGCCCGTTCCTCCATATCGTTGGCAGCGTTTGGTTGGCCCGGTAACGCCGATGATGCGACTCCGTTCCAAGGACCTACGCGCCAAACCGGGGGTGGGGAGCGAGCGGGTCCGCCGGGCTGGCTATCCGCCGAAGCACCCTCCGCCGAGGGCGAAGAAATTAACGTTGCCCGCCAGCGTTGGCGCCATCGACCGTGGTTTTCGTGTCGTCCTTGCGACCGATGCCATCTGCAGTTCGGTCGACCAGACGCATGACGCACTGTTGGAGCTCTACCGCTCTCGCTTCAGCGAGCAAGTCGAGGCGGTGAGGATTGAAGAGGTTCTGGAGAACTGGCGCTAGCCGAAGGCTCCGTGGGAGACAAGATCATGAGAACGATATTTCGGGACAACGGGCTTACGATCGCCCTGGTGGCGATGTTCCTGTTCAGCGCCCT
>NZ_SUEO01000351.1:0-837 GCF_004962925.1 Mesorhizobium sp.
AATGGGAACCGCATCCAAAACCGAACGCGAGTCAAAAGTATCTTTGCTATGTCGAGGATTCGTATCCCCAGCTGTCTCATTGTCGTGCTCGATGCAATTGGGCAAAGACTGAACGTATTAAATGGCCTGTCGCCTTTGGGGCTGCAAGCTCCCCTTTGCTTGGAGTTTACCGCGCGCCCTACGCCGCCTGCGCCATCCGCTCCGAGCTCATGCGGTAGGAAATCGCCTCGGCCAGATGGATGCGGCCGACCGTCTCGCTGGCCTCGAGATCGGCCAGCGTCCGCGCCACTTTCAGCACCCGATGGTAGGCCCGAGCGGAAAAGCCGAGTTTCTCGCTGGCATCCCTGAGCAGCGACAGGCCCGATGCATCCGGCATGGCGATCTCCTCGATGACGGAGGGCGAGCAATGCGCGTTGGTGGTGGCGGAGGTCGCGCCGAGCCGCTCGAAACGCTCGCGCTGGATGGTGCGGGCGCGGGCCACGCGCAGCGCCACCGCGGCACTTTTCTCCGCCCGGTCCGGCCGGATCAGATCGCTGGCCGAGACCGCCGGCACCTCGATCCTGAGATCGATGCGGTCGAGCAGCGGGCCCGAAATGCGTGCCTGGTAGTCGGTGCGGCAACGGTCGCCGCGCAGGCAGCGATAGCCCGGCTCGCCGGCCATGCCGCAGCGGCACGGGTTCATCGCCGCGACCAGCTGGATGCGGGCCGGATAGGTGACACGATGATTGGCGCGAGCGATCATGCAGTCGCCGGTCTCCAGCGGCTGGCGCAGCGCATCGAGCGCCTGCGGCGAGAATTCGGGAAACTCGTCGAGGAACAGCACGCCGTGATGGGCAA
>NZ_SUEO01000351.1:847-3576 GCF_004962925.1 Mesorhizobium sp.
GCCTCGCCCGGCCGCACGCGCAGGCCGCCGCCGACCATCGCCGCCATCGAGGCCGAATGATGCGGGGCGCGGAACGGTCGCCGGTCGGTCAGCTTGCCTTCGCCGAGCTCGCCGGCGACCGAGGCGATCATCGAAACTTCGAGCAATTCCCTGGGCGCCAGCGGCGGCAGGATCGACGGCAGCCGCTGCGCCAGCATCGATTTTCCCGACCCCGGCGGTCCGACCATCAACAGGTTGTGGCCGCCGGCGGCGGCCACTTCCAACGCCCGCTTGGCGGTCTCCTGGCCCTTGATGTCGGCCAGATCAGGCAGATCACGCGCCGAGACATGGATGCCGGCCTCCGGCCGCGACAGAACCTGCGTGCCGCGAAAATGATTGGCGATGGCGATCAGGCTGCGCGGCGCCAGAATGTCGAAATCCTTGCCGGCCCAGGCCGCTTCCGGCCCGCAGGCGAAAGGGCAGATCAGACCCTTGCCTTCGGCATTGGCACCGATCGCCGCCGGCAATGCGCCGGCCACCGCGGCGATGGTGCCGTCGAGCGACAGCTCGCCAAGCACGACATAGCCGGCCAGCATGTCGCCCGGAATGGCGCCAAGCGCCGCCATCAGGCCGAGCGCGATCGGCAGGTCGTAATGGCTGCCCTCCTTGGGCAGGTCGGCCGGCGCCAGATTGACCGTGACCTTCTTCGACGGCATCGAAAGGCCTGACGCATGCAGGGCCGCCTGCACCCGCTCGCGGCTTTCGGCCACCGCCTTGTCGGCGAGGCCGACGATGTGCATGTTGACCTTGCCCGGTGCGATCATCACCTGCACGTCGACCGGCACGGCCTCGATACCCTGGAAAGCGACCGTGCGGACCCGCGCAACCATTTTTTCACCCCGGATGCAGGCTTGCCCCAAGCCTCTGCGATCATGCCGCGAACGGCTTCACCGCAGACAACCACAGATTTACTGTCAAGGCAAGAACATTAGGGGAACAACCAAACACCACGGCTGCAAGGAAGTTGCGTCAGGGTTGCTGGTTCGAAACGCCACGCGCTTCTTTGAAGGCTACTTGCGCTTGTCCTCAACCGCGTCCCAGAACAGGCTGCCGATGTCGGCGCCGCCGAAGCGCTGCACCTCGCGCACGCCGGTCGGCGACGTCACGTTGATCTCTGTCATGTAGTCGCCGATGACGTCGATGCCGACGAGGATAAAACCGCGCTCTTTCAGCGACGGGCCGATGCGGGCGCAGATCTCGCGCTCGCGCGCCGTCAGTTCGGTCTTTTCGGCTCGGCCGCCGACATGCATGTTGGAGCGTGAATCATGCTCGGCCGGCACCCGGTTGATGGCGCCGACCGGCTCGCCGTCGATCAGGATGATGCGCTTGTCGCCGGCGCGCACCTCCTTGAGATAGCGCTGTACGATGTAAGGCTCGCGGAACATCTGCCCGAACATCTCGAGAAGCGAGGCGAGATTGCGGTCGGCCTCGTGCAGGTGGAAGATGCCGGCACCGCCATTGCCGTAGAGCGGCTTGACGATGATGTCGCCGAACTCCTTGCGGAAGGCGGCAACCTCCAGCGGGTCCTTGGTGATCAGCGTTTCCGGCATCAGGTCGGGAAATTCGGTGACGAAGATCTTTTCGGGGCTGTTGCGCACCCAGGCCGGGTCGTTGACCACCAGCGTCTTGGGATGGATACGCTCGAGTATGTGCGTCGTGGTGATGTAGTTCATATCGAAGGGCGGATCCTGCCTGAGCAGGACGACGTCCATCTCCGACAGGTCGGTGCGGACTTCTTCGCCGAGCGAATAGTGATTGCCCTTCTCGTCGCGGATTTGCATTGCCTCGATGCGGGCAAACACCTTGCCGCCGCGCAGCGACAGCCGGTCGGGCGTATAGTGGAACAGCTGGTGCCCGCGGCGCTGCGCTTCCAGCGACAGCGCAAAAGACGTGTCGCCGGCGATCGAGACGGTGGAGATGTGATCCATCTGGACGGCGATTTTCAATTTCATGGCGGCTCTCCGGCGCACTTGGAGCGACGTGCGTCCATTTGGACGCACAAACTACGCTCCAACACTTTGAATCTATCCATCGTGCTTTCCGAAAATCGATTCCGTTTTTCGAGCCGATGCATCGACCACAGCGATATATGGAACTCGGCGCCTTCTGCCAATCGGTAGAGTTTGCTGCAGGGCTACGCTTTGCTTGGTGCAGCGCTTTAGCGGTCGAAGACCAGCCTGGAATAACCCAGGAAGGAAAGCGACATGGCGACCAGCGAGGCGACGGCAAGCGCCGCCAGCGGCGGCGCGGACGGAAGTGCGAAGAGGATGGCGCAATAGGCAAGGTAATTAACGATGCTGGTGGCGACGCCGACGCTGCCATAGCGCGCGCCTTCCCGTGCAATGCCGCGAACTGACGGCGAGAAGGTCAGGTGGCGGTTGATCGCCCAGGTGACGGACAACGCGAAGCCGATCGAGACGACACGCGCGAGAAAGGGTCCAAGCGGCGTGAAGGTCAGCAGAAGCCACAGCGCCGCCGCGTCGGCGACGAAACCGATGCCGCCGGCAAAGATGAAACGGACGAGGCGTTTCACAGCCTAGGCCGCCCGGGGGGTCTTATCCGGTTCGGGCTTCAAGGCGCCGAGCGCGGTTGCGCGTTCGCGTTCGACCTGGCCGGAAGGCATCGACAGATAGAAAATGCGCTTCTGCTCGGCCCGGCCGCGTGATACCGAATCGAGGATCAGCCCGGTC
>NZ_SUEO01000352.1 GCF_004962925.1 Mesorhizobium sp.
ATGACCATCCTTGCCACCGTTTCGGCACCGTTGGTCTTCCTGCTCGACATTTCCGGCCGCGCCATGCTGTGGCTCCTTGGCCAACGTGGTGAAAGCGAAGAGAAGGTCACCGACGAGGAGATCAAGATGCTGGTCGCCGAGGCCGAGCATCACGGTACCATCGAATCGGACGAGCGGCGCATGATCGCCGGCGTCATGCGGCTCGGCGACCGCGCCGTCCGCGCGGTGATGACGCCGCGCACCGAGGTCGACTGGATCAACCTGCAGTCCGACGACGCGGCGACCCGCAAACTCTTGATGGAGACGCAGCATTCGCGCCTGCCAGCCGGCGATGGCAGCGTCGACGCCATGATCGGCGTCGTCCAGACCCGCGATGTGCTGGCCGCGATGCTTGGCGGTCGCGCGCTCGACCCGCGCCGGCACGTGCGCGCCGCTCCCATCGTCCATGACCAGGCCGACGCGTTGGATGTCCTTTCGACACTCAAGGAATCCAACGTGCCGATGGCGCTGGTCCATGACGAATACGGCCATTTCGAAGGCATCGTCACCCCGGCGGACATATTGGAAGCCATCACCGGCGTCTTCCGGGCGGACCTCGACGCCGGCGACGAGGAAAACGCCGTCAAACGCGAGGACGGCTCATGGTTGCTCGCCGGCTACATGCAGGCAGACGAGATGGCGGACATTCTCGGCATCGACTTGCCCGAGAATCGCGACTACGAGACCGTTGCCGGCTATGTGCTGTCGCACATGCACCACCTGCCGGCGACCGGCGAATGCGTGGATGCACAGGGCTGGCGCTTCGAGGTCGTCGACCTCGACGGCCGCCGCATCGACAAGCTCATCGCCACGCGCCTGCCCGGCGGTCACCGCGAGATTGTGCGGTAACCAATCAACACGATGTGTAGACCGGTTCGGATGCCAGTCCTTGCATATGGCAGCTTTGCGTCCAGTGGCAGTCATTTCTACAGTCCCGTCCATTCACCAAAGCGGACGTCGCCAATCCGCAGACCAAAGCAGCTTTTGCGCCGGAAGCGGTCATTTCAGACTATTCGGCCTACTAACTCCCGCCGCTGCACCGCTCCGTTCGGACATTGGCACGGACCGCTTGTGACTACTCGCTCACCCGATGAGCGGTGATGATCCATGCACGCGAGTCGAAAATCACACCGTCGGCAGTCAAGTGTGCTTCCAACAAGGCGCGTAGCCTCTGCAACGCTTTATCAGCCGCCGCTGCGCCGATGCCCGCCAGTGCTTCCTGCGCAAACCCGAAGCCGATAACAGCGTCATACGCTGCATCGACATCCGGACCATAGAAGACCGGTTCATCCACCTCGGTAAAGTCGATGAACGCAAAGCCGGCCGTGGTCAGGACGCTGGTGGCGGCAGCAGGATCGCTGAGTGAGAACGCGCCGTTGGCGCTCACAGGAGCGACCGAGTCCGGAGCCAGCGCATGGGGAATGGCGGTGGCCCATTCGTTGCGCTCCCGGCTCTGCCACACCATCCACACCAAGCGCCCGCCTGGCCGCATCGCCCGCGCGATGTTGACGAACGCGGCGGTCGGATCGGCAAAGAACATCACCCCAAATCGGCTAATGCAGAGGTCGAAATGATCAGCGGGGAACGCCTGGACCTGAGCGTCGCCCTGTTCAAACCTGACGTTCCGTAACCCTTGCTCTGAGCTGCGCTCGCGAGCGATCTCAAGCATCTCTGCCGATAGGTCGACACCGATCACGCTTCCCTTGACGGCGATGCGAGCAGCGTCACGTGAGGTTTGCCCTGCACCACAGCCAATATCGAGCACGCGGTCCCGTGGTCCGGCGTTGACGGCAGCACGAAAGTGTTCGCTGTGCTTTCGCAACTCCGCGTCGTAGAAATCAGCGCGATCCAAGGCCATCACCTGTACCTGTCTTGGCGGGATGGCCAACCTAGCCCAGGGCCGAAGAGCGCGGCAATATGGCCTGCGGCATTGAGCAGGCAGCCTTTCGGAAATTTCAGACAATCCCCCAGAGTAAATGAACGAAAGTTTCGTTCGTTCGAATGACGAAAAGCAGGAAATCGGAGATAACCTCCAGGTGGCGCGTCATCCAGCGCCGCGGCGTGCAGTAAGTGGAGAATACAATAGCGGTGAGGGCCGCGGTCAGTGAGTTTCAGTGATGAGCCATGGGCAGAGTACCAGGTCAAAATGTCGCCGCTGTGACTTCACCTTTATTAAACGACGGCCTTTGATTTTACTTCACGTGACACATGGCAGGGGGGGTGCCGCTATGCTGTCTCTCGTTCCGCTAATCCTCATTCTGCTGTTGGCATCTCCGGCAAATAGTCAGTTGGCGCCAGAAGCGTCAGAGATCGCCGCAGCTAACGACAGTTCGTCGGTCGCGGTTTCGGACCACACCGGTATCGAGCAAGAGCCGGGCAAGACGCAACCTGGCGCGCTCGGATCCGAGGAGGCCTTACGCCGCGAATTGGCCGCGGCACGAGCGGAGCTGGCTAAGCAAGCGCAAGCCCTAAAAGAGCAGCAGCAAATAGACGAAGCACTGGAGAGGGCGCAGCGCGTTATCGAAGGCTTTAGGGCCGAAGCCATTCTCTGGAACCGCGAGAAGGCCGCCGGAGCGCACCCCTCCATTGAAGCCTCTCAGGTTGCTGCGAAGCGAGCGCTTGATGAGGAGAGGCACAAGGTTGAACTCTTGGAACAAGAACTCACCACGGCTCGCCAAACTATCGACGCTCTTAAGACAGGCGCAAACCTCGCCGCGGTCGAGAAGACCAACGCCATAAAAGACCGATCGGTGGCCGAGACCGCTCTAAAGCAAGCTGGAGAAGCACTCGAACTGGAACGCGAACGAGCAGATTCAGCCGTACGCGACCTCGACATTGTTCGCAAGGAACGCGACGCTTCAAAGCAGATCTTGGCAGAGTTGAGTGCGACGTTGGAGGAAGAGCGTGAAAGGGCCATCGGTCTAGCTCGCAGCCTCAGTGCCGCGCGTAAGGCAATTGACATCGTCAAGGGTAAGCATCGGACCGCGGCTATGGCGCGCGCGCCGAAAACACGTAACCACGCAGGTGCACTTGCAAGTAAATTATTGCGTTCGGGCACCCAACCAGCCCGTAAACCGGGCTCGCCGAAAAAACAGAAAGTGAAGGTCCAAAAGTCACCGCATCTTGTTCTGCCGGCAACCATCGCTCTTCCGGCCGTATTGCTCCCGACGCGACCACTGAAAAGCTCGACCTACGCCAGTGAAGACTAGTGAGCGAAATGTATGCCGCAGGGGAGTATGACAATGAAAAAGTACGTTGCAGCCGCGTTGACGATCGGGATCGCAATCGGGCCTGCCTCGGCTCTTGACGCAGGTTTAGGCGGTAAGGCCGGTGGTCTCGGGGTCGGTGCTGGAGTGAGCGCCGGTTCGCAAGGCGCATCTGTGGGGGTGGGCGCGAGCGTCGGCGGCCTCGGGGTCGGTGCTGGCGTGAGCGCCGGCTCGCAAGGCGCATCTGTGGGGGTGGGCACGAGCCTCGACGGTGCGGGTG
>NZ_SUEO01000353.1 GCF_004962925.1 Mesorhizobium sp.
GCTCATGAAGTGGGGCAAAAGACATGCCGATTACGCTGCTTGACGGAATTCTCGTCGGCTTCACCTTGGTCTCGGCGATGCTCGCCATGGTTCGCGGCTTTTCGCGCGAGATCCTCTCCGTCATCTCCTGGATAGTGGCGGCAGCGGCGGCGTTCTTCTTCTACAAACCGGTCCTGCCTTACGTTCAGCCCTATGTCGACAATGAGAAGATTGCCATGGTGGCCGCCGCTGGCATCGTCTTCATCATCGCGCTGATCGTCGTTTCCGTCATCACCATGAAGCTCGCCGACTGGATCATCGATTCCAGGATCGGCGCGCTCGACCGCACACTCGGTTTCCTCTATGGCGCGGCGCGCGGCATCCTGGTCGTCGCGGTGGCCCTGCTGTTCTTCAACTGGCTGGCCGGTCCCAAGGCTCCGGGCTGGGTCGCCAACGCCAAGTCGCGGCCGCTGCTCGAATCGATCGGCGCCAAGCTCGAAAGCTTGCTGCCTGAAGATCCGGAAAACGCGATCCTCAACAGGCTCAATCCGAGCCAGCCGGCACCCGAGACCGGCGCCGAGACACCTCCGGCGGCGGACGCACCCGCGGCGGATGCGCCGGCAACCGGCGACGATGCTCCGGCGCTCGATGGCAGCGGGACCGACGCGCCACCGGCCGACAATGCGCCGGCCAATCCGGCGCCGGCAAACTGACGATCATGTGAAAGCCGCAAACTCTACGTTGCTCTCGAGCAGTCATCACACTATATAGCGACTTTAGCGGAGCTGAAGATGGCAGACGCAGACGACGTGCTTTCCGCCGAAGTTGACGATCATTTCCATGACGAATGCGGTGTGTTCGGTATTTTTGGCCGGCAGGATGCCGCAGCTATCGTCACGCTTGGCCTGCATGCATTGCAGCATCGCGGCCAGGAAGCGGCTGGTATCGTTTCCTATGACGGCACCCAGTTCCATGTCGAACATCATGTCGGCCTGATCGGCGACACCTTCACCAAGCAGCGCGTCATCGACAGCCTGCAAGGCAACCGTGCTATCGGCCACACGCGCTACGCCACCACCGGCGGCGCCGGCCAACGCAACATCCAGCCGTTTTTTGCCGAGCTTGCCGATGGTGGCTTCGCCGTCGCTCACAACGGTAACCTCACCAACGCCATGACCGTGCAACGCGCGCTGCAGAAACAAGGCGCGATCTTCTCGTCCACCTCCGACACCGAGACGCTGCTGCATCTGGTCGCCACCAGCAGGGAACGCGATCTCAACTCGCGCTTCATCGATGCGGTGCGCCAGGTCGAGGGTGCCTTCTCGCTGGTGGCGATGACGGCAAAGAAGATGATCGGCTGCCGCGATCCGCTCGGCATCCGCCCGCTGGTGCTCGGCGATCTCGACGGCGCCTGGATCCTGGCCTCCGAAACCTGCGCGCTCGACATTATCGGTGCGCGTTTCGTGCGCGACCTGAAGCCCGGCGAGATGGTTGTCGTCACCACCAAGGGCATCGAGAGCCTGTTTCCCTTCGAGCCGCAGAAGACCCGCTTCTGCATCTTCGAATATGTCTATTTCGCGCGTCCGGATTCGTCTGTCGAAGGCCGCAACGTCTACGAGGTGCGCAAGCGCATTGGCGCCGAGCTGGCGCTCGAAAGCCCGGTCGACGCCGATATCGTCGTGCCGGTGCCGGATAGCGGCACCCCGGCGGCGATCGGCTTTTCGCAAGCCGCTGGCATCCCGTTCGAGCTCGGCATCATCCGCAATCACTATGTCGGCCGCACCTTCATCCAGCCTGGCGATTCGATCCGCCACATGGGTGTCAAGCTCAAGCACAACGCCAACCGCCGCATGATCGAAGGCAAGCGCGTGGTGCTGGTCGACGATTCGATCGTGCGCGGCACCACCAGCCAAAAGATCGTGCAGATGGTGCGCGATGCCGGCGCCAAGGAAGTGCACATGCGCATCGCTTCGCCGCCGACACGCGCTTCCTGCTTCTACGGCGTCGACACGCCGGAGAAATCGAAGCTGCTGGCGTCGCGCATGTCGGTAGAAGAGATGGCCGAGTTTATCCGCGTCGATTCGCTCGGATTCCTGTCGATCGACGGGCTCTACCGCGCCGTCGGTGAGGCCGGCCGCGACAACGAGCAGCCGCAATTCTGCGACGCCTGCTTCACCGGGCAATATCCGACCCGGCTTGCCGACTTCGAGGGTTCCGACAATGTGCGCACGCTGTCGCTCTTGGCGGCGGGCGGGTCGTAGGATCACACTACTATCGTGAATGTCGCCGGTGTGAAAACTTCTTCGGGATCGCTTTGTCGCGCCCATCCGGACTTTGCAACGCTGGTAGTTGGCGAAGCCGAAGCGACATGCGATCTTCCCCCTTGCGGGGGAGATGCCCGGCAGGGCAGAGGGGGGTGCTGTCCCTCCGGCCTGTCGATCAATCCTAGCCGCGCGCTTGGGCTGATTTGCCGTCCGAACCGGCTCAATTCGAAACGCCGTGATCCCTCACACCCCCCTCTGTCCTGCCCGACATCTCCCCCGCAAGGGGGGAGATTGCGCCCTCATCTTCGCTTTCGCCAATTGCAAAGGTCGAAGAGCAAGGCCCTAGGGCAACGTAGAGCGCTAACCTTCGGAGCTGCCCGGTGACCCCTACCCTCGACCTCTCCGGCCGTGTCGCGGTCGTCACCGGCGCCTCGCGCGGGATCGGCTATTTCATCGCCCTGGAACTTGCCGCCGCCGGAGCGCATGTCATCGCGGTTGCCCGCACCGTCGGCGGGCTGGAGGAACTCGACGACCAAATCAAGGCGGCCGGCGGACAAGCCACACTTGTGCCGCTCGACCTCGCCGACATGGCCGGCATCGATCGGCTGGGCGGCGCCATCCATGAACGCTGGGGCAAGCTCGACATCCTCGTCGCCAATGCCGGGGTGCTCGGCGTCATCTCGCCGATCGGTCATGTCGAGGCCAAAACCTTCGAAAAGGTGATGACCATCAACGTCACCTCGACATGGCGGCTGATCCGCTCGGTCGACCCGCTGCTCAGGCTCTCCGATGCCGGCCGCGCCATCGTGCTTTCCTCCAACGCCGCCCATTCGGCGCGAGCCTTCTGGGCTCCCTATGCGGCCTCAAAAGCGGCGGTCGAGACCATGATGCGCTCCTGGGCGCATGAGACGGAAAACTTGGCCCTCAGGGTCAACGCCGCCGACCCCGGCGCCACTCGCACCGCCATGCGGGCGCAAGCGGTGCCCGGCGAGGATCCGGAAACGCTGCCGCATCCCCAGGAGATCGCCAAACGCATCGTGCCGCTGGCCAGCCCGGATCTGAAGGAAACCGGGCTGATCTTCCAGGCCAAGCACAACCGTTTTGTCGCCCACCGGCAGCCGGAGTAGACGCACCGCGTATTTTGGCGGAAGATTGCGCCGCCACCGACGTTGTGGGAATGCCTAGTTTTCGCAAAACGTCGGCCGTGAAGAATTCGGAAGCCGCTGATATTCCATAGGAATCGCCCGATTT
>NZ_SUEO01000354.1 GCF_004962925.1 Mesorhizobium sp.
GGGTCAGCCATTGGCGGTGGCGCAATGTCCTTTGCGTATCCTCCAGCCCCATCTCCCAGTGCTCGCGCATCGAGGTGCCAGAGAATTCGTAGTCCTTGGCGTGCCCCTCGTAACCCTTGTGCTGGTAGATCAGGTGTATGATGTTGACCACGCCGGCATCCGAATAGTCCGCGATCAGCTCCTTCTCCCCTTCCTTCAGCAATTCGGTTGGGACGCGTTTCAGCGCATCGAGCAGCTTCATCTTCAGGGCGTGGATGCGCTGGAAATTGTCGGTGTTTTGCCGCGTGCGGCTCGAATACATGATGTCCTTATGCCGCGACAAAACATCGGCCATGCCGCGCGGCAAGGCGCCGCGCGCGCTGAACAGGTCTACTTGGAACACCAGCGAGCTGCGGTCTTCTTCCTGATCGAGAAGGTATTGCAGCGGCGTATTGGAGACGATGCCGCCATCCCAGTAATACTCGCCCTCGATGCGGACCGACGCGAAGGCCGGCGGCAGCGCTCCGCTCGCCATGATATGCTCGGGCCCGATGCGTACAGTCTCGGTGTCGAAATAGACGAAGTTGCCGGTTCTGACATTGACCGCGCCGACGCTGAGCCGCTTCTTGCCGTCATTGAGGATGTCGAAATCGATGAGGCCTTCCAGGGTCTCCTTCAACTCGGCCGTGTCATAGAAGCTGGTGGCGCCTTCGGCGCCCGGCTGCTCGAACCACGGGTTGGGGTGGCGCGGCTTGAAGAAGCCGGGCTGGCCCATGGTCATCGTCATCCATGAACTGGTGCGGTTGCGGATATCCCGGTAAATGTCGCCCTCGGGCGTATAGGCCCAGATCTTGCGCCCCGAAATCGTCTGCCAGAATTGCTCGAGCCGCTCTAGCCGGCGGCTCGGCTCGTTGCCGGCGATGATCGATGCGTTGATCGCGCCGATCGACACGCCGGAGAGCCAGGTCGGCTCGCAGCCGGCTTGGGCAAGCGCCTGGTAGACCCCGGCCTGATAAGCACCGAGCGCACCGCCACCCTGGAACACCAGCGCGATGCGGTCATATTGCGCCGAGATTTCCTCGATCGTGGCGACGGCCGCCTTCTTGCGGTTGCGTTCAAGCACGGCTTTGGCCTCCAAAATGATTTCTGCGATCAGGTACGGTCGGCGAGATAGTCGTGGACCACTTCGCCCAGCCCAAGCGTCAGGTCGGCGGTGAAGTGAACGGCCGAGACGATGTCGAGCACGGGCAGGCGCGCCACGTCGGCCATGACATGCGGCCGGAGATCGAGCGCCGCCGGCGCCGTCCAGGCCTCCTTCAACGTCACCTCGGTGAGATGATAGCGCACCAGCTCACAGATGCGCGGCGTGCCGTCGACATGCGGGATGATCTTGATCAGGAAGTTGGGCTGGGCAAGCGAGGCGAGGATCTGGTTATGATCGGCCGGTCTGTGCTTGTACCCCATCGTGCCGGTGGCGCACAGCACGCTGCCATAGTGCAGGGTTCCAACCACCACTTCGCCCTCATGAACAATCTTCGGGTTGGCGAGCTTCTTCGGAAAACCCCAGAGCTCGCGCCCGCCGGCGATCGGCGCGTCGTCGTCGAGAAACATGGAATGGACGTAGGCGCCGTGTTCGCCCTTGTAGCGCACGGGGATGACCTGGCCGGTCTCGGTGTAGTCACCGAAGCCGGTTGAATCGGGCATGCGGATGAATTCGTATTTGACCAGCGGCTCGTCGATCTCCAGCGGCGCCGGCACCACCGCCTCCAAGGCTTCGCGCGTCGTGCGATAGGTGATGATGACATATTCGCGGTCGAAGAAACGATAGGGACCGGGCGGGAAGGACGGGTTGGTGAGCGGCATCGCATAGGCGCGCTTCACGACATCGGCGATTTCCAAGCTAGTGCCCCATCCATTCTGGAACGACCGCGCGAGTGCGCAGGGGATTATGTTGCACGGCGCCATGACACTGCCGTGTCAGCCTGACGACCGTTGGCTCCAGAGGCCTAAGGGCGCTTCGTATCGCTGTAATCGCGCCGACACATGGCCGTGGCACTGTCCTGCCGCGACGCACAAAGTCTGTCCTGTTTCCTCCCTTTCCCGCGAGATCATCATGGGTTTCCTGTCATCGAAGAACGCCCTCGTCACCGGCTCGACCAGCGGCATCGGCTTGGGAATTGCCCGCGCCTTTGCCGCCGAAGGCGCCAATGTCACCATCAACGGCCTGGGCAACGCTGACGCCATCGAGCGGGAGCGCGCCGGCATCGAAGCGGATTTCGGCGTCAAATGCCGTTACTCCGGCGCCAACATGATGGATGGGGCAGCGGTGAGCGCCATGGTGCGCGAGGCCGAAGAGACCTTCGGCAGTCTCGACATCCTGGTCAATAATGCCGGCATCCAGCATGTCGCACCGATCGAGGAGTTCCCGGACGACAAATGGGAAGCCATCATCCGCATCAATTTGCTCGCGGCCTTCTATGCAATCAAGGCGGTGCTGCCCGGTATGAAGGCGCGTAAATGGGGCCGCATCATCAACACTGCGTCGGCGCACGCGCTGGTCGCCTCGCCGTTCAAATCCGCCTATGTCTCGGCCAAGCACGGCATATCGGGCCTGACCAAGACAGTGGCGCTGGAGGCGGCACTTGACGGCGTCACGGTCAATGCGATCGCACCGGGCTACGTCTGGACGCCGCTGGTCGAAAAGCAGATTCCGGACACGATGAAGGCGCGCGGCATGACCGAGGAGCAGGTCAAGCACGACGTGCTCCTCGCCGCCCAGCCGACCAAGGAGTTCGTTACCGTCGACGAGCTTTCCGCACTGGCACTGTTCCTGTGCTCGGATGCGGCAAAGCAGATCACCGGCACAACCTTGCCGATGGATGGCGGCTGGACGGCGCAGTAGCGCGACGCCGCCGCCACCATTGCCGCTGACCGTATTCTGCCGCTTTCTCCCTTGGCCTGCCCGCCCATCCAGCCGGTACGCTGCGGGCCGCCATCATTGTCATGACCGGATTTCCAACGTATTGCCGGCCGGGTGCAGCAGGACTGTGCGAACGACCGGCACAGGGCGCAATGATATGCCGATTGGTGAAGCATGAGCGAAATCAAGGTGGAGCGTCTCTCCAAGTGGTTCAACGAAACCGCCGCGCTGGACGCCGTTTCGCTCGACTTTGCTGCGGGCTCATTTACGGCGCTGCTCGGCCCGTCCGGGTGCGGCAAGACCACGATGCTGAGACTGATCGCCGGCTTCGAGGCACCCAGCGAAGGCCGAGTGCTCTTTGGCGACGAATTGATGGCCGATCCGCAGCGGCAGGTGCCGCCGGAAGCGCGCGGCGTTGGCGTCGTCTTCCAGTCCTATGCGCTTTGGCCGCATATGGATGTTGCCGAAAACGTCGCCTATCCGCTGAAAGCCCGGCATGTCAAACGGGGCGAGATCGCTGGCCGTGTCGGCGCGGTTCTCGATATCGTTGGACTCAATGGATT
>NZ_SUEO01000355.1 GCF_004962925.1 Mesorhizobium sp.
GCCTTCGATGATCTCGCCGGCGCCGATCCAGCCGGCAATGGTCGCCGCCACGTTTTCTGCAACGCGCACCGCCGGCGCATGGGCGTGGTCGACGGCTTGCGTCCAGTCGTCGGGTTCGTCGACGACGTCGGCGCCGATCGACGGCCAGACCTCGACATAACCCGGCGCATCGGTGCGGATTGCCTTGTGGTTCAGCGGATCGGGATCGTGGCTGATGCCGCGCCGCACGACCGGGTCGGCAAAGACACGGTCCACCGCCGCAAGCACGTCGTCGGTCGAGCGGAAGGACCAGGTCAGCTTGAGATCGGCGAAGGCGGCGTTGGCGTCGCGCACCCTTCCGGCAAACAGGAGCCTCGAGTCAGCGAAGGAAACGGGCGCCGCTCCTTGAAAGGAATAGATCGACTGCTTTTCGTCGCCGACGGCAAAGACCGTGCGATGAACATTGTCGCGCGCACCGAGCCCGGCAAAGAATTCCTCGGCCAGCCGCTTCACCACCTCCCACTGGTCGGGACTTGTGTCCTGCGCCTCATCGAGCAGGATATGGTCGATGCCTCGGTCGAGCTTGTATTGCACCCATGGGCCGGCGTCGGGCCGCGCCAGGAGGTTGATTGTTCGGGTGATGAGGTCGTTGAAGTCGAGGAAGCCACGGGCACGCTTCAAGTGCTCGTAACGGGCGATCAGCCAATCGGCGATGGTCAGCGCGGCGCGTGTGCCCTCCAGCATCCTGAACAAGGCCAATCGATCGGAGATTTCGAGGATGGCATCGGCCGCCGAGAGATAGCGTTCGGCAAGATCCGGCAGCTGGTCGAGCAACGCCTTCTTGAACGTCTTTGCCGGCTCATAAGGCTCGCCATCCGCCCGCAGGAAAGCTTTTGCCAGCAATTGCAGCCGGCGAACCGGATTATCCTCGGCGAAGGCAAGACGCGCATAGGGCAGCAAATTGTTCAGCACGATGCGGGCATCGGCGGCTTCAGCGGCGCGGGCAAAGGTGGTGAAATAGTCCGGCAGGAAGCCCGGCAGCGGCCAGACGGACGCCGCCAGACCTTCGGCGGTAATGCCGGCACGAAACCTGAACGCGTCGAACAGCGCCCGGAAGCCATCACCACCGGCAGCAGCGATGAAGGCACGCAAGCCGTCGCGCTTGCGCACGATCTCGGCCAGCAATGCGTCGAGCCCATGTTCGCCGCCGCGTTCCAGAATGGTGGCGAATGCCTCGGCCAATCCTGCATCGCCGGCAGCCGTACCCGAGATCATGTCACGGCGGGCGGCGGCGAAGAGCGACGCCTCCATCTGCGGATCGAGCATTTCGAAATGGGCCGGTATGTTGGCTTCCAGCGGAAACTGGTGCAGCACCGATTCGCAGAAGGCGTGGATGGTCTGGATCTTCAGCCCGCCCGGCGTCTCCAGCGCCTCGGCAAACAGCCGGCGCGCGCGGCGCATGGTTTCGTGATCGGGTTGGCGACCGTCCAGCGCCTCTATCTTCGCCGCCAGCTCGACGTCGCCAAGCGCTGTCCATTCCGACAGCGTCGAAAACACCCTATTCGACATGTTGGCGGCGGCGGCGCGGGTATAGGTCAGGCACAGGATCTTCGACGGATCGGTGCCGCGCAGCAAGAGCCGGATAACGCGCTGGGCCAGCACATGGGTCTTGCCCGATCCGGCATTGGCCGACACCCAGGCAGAATTTTGCGGGTCTGAGGCGCTTGCCTGGCTGGCGGCGGTATCGGTCGGGATGGGATAGGCCTTCTTCATGCCTCCCCTCCTTCGTCGTCTGCATCGCCGCCGGCGGACCATTCGAGCACGCGGGCGAGATGGTCGTAATCGCCATCGGTCTCGCCCTCGCGGAACGGCAAAGCGCGCGACAGATAGCCGGTCGCCGGGTCGGCATAGTGGATCAGCAGTTTTTCGAGCCGCGCCCAGGCCTCCTCGGCGAGATCGGCGGCGGTTCGTGGCTTGCGGTTGTATTCGAGGATGGACTCCTCGAACACCTCGCCGTTCGGCTTCAGCCTGATGAAGGCCAGTTGCGACGGCTCGCGCGCGCCAAGCCCCTTGAAGGCGCCGCGCCGGAGCAGCGCGCCCTCGAGCGCCAGCTGCGGCGACAGCAGGGTGTGTGCCTGCGCCTTGGACGGCGAGGAGCCGGTCTTGTAGTCGAGGATGTCGGCCATGCCGCCGGCCAGGAGATCGACACGATCGGCGTAGCCGGACAGCGTCACGCCGGACCGACCGACGCCGGTTTTCTCGGCGCGTTCTTCGGCATGTCGCATTGTCACGGCGAAGGCGCGGTCGCGCTCCCATTCGATGATACCGGCGGCGAGCTTTTCGAAACGCGGCCACCACACCGCCTCGACATCGGGAGGAAGGGCCGCCCCGGCAAAGCATTGGCGGCCGGCGGCGATGAGGCCGTCCAGCGCCTCCGCTACAAGCGGATCGGCCACTGTCCGCGAAAAAAGATGCAGGATGGCGTGAAACAGCGTGCCGCGTTCGGCGGCGCCCGGGTCGCGAATGACAGGGTCGAGCGGCATCAGGCGGAGGATCCTCCTGGCGTAGATCGCGTAAGGGTCGCGACGCAGCGTCTCGATCTCGGTGACCGAGAAATGCTGCGGCCGCACTGCCAGCGGCGGCTTCGGCTGCGGTCGCGGCGCGAAGTCTCGCCTCTCGCCGGCATCGAGCGCACGGGCCCAGGACAGGAATTCATCACCACGCCGGCGAAGCACTGCCGCATGGTCCTTGCCGATGAAGGTCAGGAGGCGCTGCAGCCAGCGCGACGGCACCGCCGGTGCGTCGCCCGAGCGGGCGGAGCGCGCCAGCACCACTTTCTTCGCCCCCATCGCCATCTGGAAATCATGGGCGGCCAAGCCGATGCGTCGTTCGGGCGGTTCGAGATCGATACCGGTCTTCATCAGCCGCGACATGAAGCGGTCGCTTTCCGGCTTGCGCGGCCACACACCTTCATTGAGCCCGCCGACGACCAGCGTGTCGACGCTCTGCAACCGTGCTTCCAGCGCGCCCCAGATGGCGATGTTCCTGTCGGTGCCTCGTGCCGGCTTGACGGTTTCAGGCGCGATCAGCGCCTCCATCACGTCAGGCCATTCGTCTGCCGCGAAGGAGAACGACGCCGAGGCAGCGACCTGCCCACGCAAGAGCTCGGCGAGCTTTTCACCAGCGTCGCCCGCATAGAGTTCGCTCACGCTGCCATCCGCAGTGCGGCCGAGACTTTCGAGCGCGACAACACTGGCCCGGGTCAATTCGGCAAGATCGGCTTCGGCTTGACTGCGAAAGGCGATCAGCGGCGCCAGCGCCGCGGCAAGGCGGACGAGCAATTCGCGGGCGCCCTCGATGTTGCGCACGGTCAGGCGGGAAAACCAGAAGGGCGAGCGGGCATCGCCCAAGCTGGTGAGACGGATATCGAAGAGCTCCGGCAGCGTTGCGATGTCGGGGCGG
>NZ_SUEO01000356.1:0-247 GCF_004962925.1 Mesorhizobium sp.
GTTCACCACCCCGTCGGAATCGACGAACGCCTTGGAATGGTAAATCCCGTCGGGAATGGCTGATATGTTGGCGCGCATCTGCTCGGCGGCGCGGCGGCGCAATTCGGCGATCGCCTCGACAACCGTTTCGTCTCCGTAACGATCCAGGATTCCGTTCAGCCGGTCCTGCCCAATCAGCAGTGCCGCCGCTTGGGCGCGGATGTCGCCGATGCGCTGGTCGGCAACCCTGATGTTCGAGCAAATGATG
>NZ_SUEO01000356.1:267-3360 GCF_004962925.1 Mesorhizobium sp.
AGCACGCCCTTCTTGAACAGTTTGACCGGCGGCAGCCGCAAGCCTTCCTGCTCGACCGCCGTTGCCGAGGCCGAAAAGCCGCCCGGCACCGAACCGCCAATGTCAGGCCAGTGCCCGGTGTTCGACAGCCAGCAGAAAATCTTGCCATCCCTGTAGACCGGCATGGCGAAGCGCACATCCATCAGGTGGGTGCCGCCGAGATAGGGGTCGTTGACGATGTAGATATCGCCCGGCTCGGGCGGCAGGCAGCGTCCGTCGGCGATCATCCCGATCACGGTTTTGGTCGAATACTGCATCACGCCTACGAACACCGGCAGGCCCTGGCTGCCTTGCGCGATCAGCGATCCGTCAACAGCCGAATAGATGCCGTCGGAGCGATCGTTGGCCTCGGCGATAACAGGCGAAAAGGCGGCGCGCGAAAACGTCAGGTCCATCTCGTCGCAGACCTGCTGCAGCGCCGCCTGGATGACCGAGAGCGTAATAGCGTCGAGCTTTTCCATCTCAGGCCTCACCGATGTCGATGATGATGTTGCCGTCGGCATCCGATCGCGCTCGATCGCCGGGCTCGAGCACAGTGGTCGCGTCCATCTGTTCGAGGATCGCCGGTCCTACGATGACCGTGTCGAGTGGCAGCTTTTCCCTGCTGTAGACCGGCGTGTCGTGCCAGCGCCCGCCGTACCATACCGGCCGGATCTCGCGCCGTGCCTCATCGAGCGTCTTGGCGCGGCCAGCCGGGTCGATCAGTCGGGACAGATCGATCGCCGGCCGCACGCCGGTCACCGAGGTGTTGAGGTTGACCAGATTGGCGCGGATTTCCGGCAGCTCGACCTTGAAGCGGGCGAAATAGGCCTTCTCGAACAGTTGCTGCAATACCGCGCGTGTCACGGCGGACGACGGCAGCGGCACGTTGATGATGTGGGTCTGGCCGACGAACTGCATGTCGGCGGAATGCGTGACCCGGATCGTCTCCGGCTTCACCGCCTCCTTGCTGATCAACTCCTCGCCTTCGTTTCGGTGCCGTTCCAATACGGCGTGAATTTGGGTTTCATCGAGCCCTGCCACCGGCTGGTTGACCGTATTGACGAAGTCGTGCCTGAGGTCGGCGACGACGCAGCCGAGCGCATTGGTGATGCCCGGCCGCGCCGGCACCAGCACTTTGGGCAGGCCGAGCTCGCGCGCCAGTGCCGTCGCATGCAGCGGTCCGGCGCCGCCGAAGGCGAACAGCGCGAAATCACGCGGGTCGTGGCCGCGCGACACCGAGACCATGCGGATGGCGCCGGCCATTTTCATGTTGCCCAGTCGCAGCACCGCTCCCGCCGCCTCGACGCCGGACAGGCCGGTAGGTCGGCCGATCCGGTCCTCGAATATGCCGGTAACATGCTCTGATGTGACCGGGTTTTCGACCGCAAGCAGCTTCTTTGGCGCCAGCCGGCCGAGCACCAGATTGGCATCGGTGATGGTCGGCTCGTTGCCACCGCGCCCGTAGCAGATCGGGCCGGGATTGGCGCCGGCACTTTCCGGGCCGATCTGGATCAGGCCTGCCGCATCGACGCGAGCGATCGAGCCGCCACCGGCGCCGACGGTGTGCACCGCCACCATCGGCACATGGATCGGCATCGCATATTCGATCTCGATCTCGTTCGACACCGCGGGCTCGGCATTGCGGATCAGCGCCACGTCGGTCGAAGTGCCGCCCATGTCGTAGGTGACCAGGTTTTCGAAGCCGGCGCGTTTTCCCGTGTAGGCCGCGGCGATGACGCCGGAGGCCGGGCCGGACATGACGGTCTTGGCTGATTCACGTGTGACAAAGCGGGCCGAGATCATGCCGCCATTGCCGTTCATGATCAGGAAGTCGCGGGCATAGCCTTTTGATCCCAATTCCTTGCGCAGCCGCTCGACATAGCGCTCCAGGATCGGCTGCACCGAGGCGTTGACCGAGGCGGTGACGCCGCGCTCGAATTCGCGCGCCTCCGACAGCAGTGCATGGCCTGTCGTGATGTAGCTATTCGGCCAAAGCTCGGCGGCGATCTCGGCGGCGCGCCGCTCATGCGCCGGATTGGCGTAGGAATGCAGGAAATGGATGACGAGGGATTCGCAGCCGGCCTCGATCAGGCTTTTCACCGCGTCGCGCATCTCGGCTTCGTCGAGCGCAATGCGCACCGCGCCCGAGGCTTCGACGCGCTCCGACACTTCAAGCCGCAGGTTGCGCGGAATGATCGGGACGAAGGTGCCCGTCATGCCATAGGCCTGCGGCCGTGTCCGCCGGCCAAGCTCGATGACGTCGCGAAAGCCGCGCGTGGTGATCATGCCCGTCTTGGCCAGCCGGCGTTCCAGAACTGCGTTGGTGGTGGTCGTCGTGCCGTGGACAATGAGGTCGATGCCGTCGACCGGGAAGCCGGTGGCGCCGAGCGCTGAAACGACGCCGAAGGCTTGGTTGTCGATAGTGGTCGGGGTCTTGGCGATATGCACCCGGCCACCGTCACGGCCGTCGATCAGAAGCAGGTCGGTAAAAGTTCCGCCGACGTCGATGCCGGCAACGACACTGCCCAGGGACTCCAGCGTCTGCGCCGAAAAATTCTCTTTCATTGTCGAAACCCGAAATGCCCGGACTACTGATATGTCTCAGTTTGGAAAGGTGTTTCACGCTGGCGTCTTGACGCAAATATCATTTGTATACTAATAAATTCCGGACACAAGAGCTTACCGCTTCGCAGTGTGCAAACGGCACGCCGGAACCTGATCGGTTCGGGCGCGCAGGAGAAGGTTTGGCGTCAGCACTTCGGGTTGGGCCAGAAGGTTAGGTTTGATGAACACCACATCCGCGCTCAACACCGCCGACGCCCGGCCGCTGCAGTTTCCCATACCGGCCAATGTCTATGCCGAAACCGTCGTCTCGGTGAAGCACTATACCGACCGGCTGTTTTCGTTCCGCATCACCCGGCCGCAGTCGCTGCGCTTCCGCTCCGGCGAGTTCGTCATGATCGGCCTGCCCAACGCCGAAAAGCCGGTGTTCCGCGCCTATTCGATCGCCAGCCCTGCCTGGGACGACGAACTGGAATTCTTCTCGATCAAGGTGCCGGACGGCCCACTGAC
>NZ_SUEO01000357.1 GCF_004962925.1 Mesorhizobium sp.
CCTCATCCGTCTCGGCACTGCGCGCCGATCCACCTTCTCCCACAAGGGGAGAAGGCAGAGCGCCGCTACAAATCCGCCTTGAACGTCTGCTTCTGCATGCCCAGCCCTTCGATGCCGAGCTCGACGACGTCGCCGGCCTTCAGGAACACCGGCGGCTTCATGCCGAGGCCGACGCCGGGAGGCGTGCCGGTCGAGATGATGTCGCCCGGATGCAGCGACATGAACTGGCTGAGATAGGAAACCAGGTAGGCGACGCCATAGACCATGGTCTTGGTCGAGCCGTTCTGCATCGTCTTGCCGTTGACCTTCAGCCACATCGGGATGCTCTGCGGGTCCTTCACCTCGTCCTTGGTGACCAGCCACGGGCCGATCGGCCCGAACGTGTCGCAGGACTTGCCCTTGGTCCACTGGCCCTGCCGCTCGGCCTGGAAGGCGCGCTCGGAAACGTCGTGCGCGACGCAGTAGCCGGCGACATAATCCAGCGCCTCGGCCTCGGTGACATATTTCGCGGTCTTGCCGATGACCACGCCAAGCTCGACTTCCCAATCGGTCTTCACTGAGCCGCGCGGGATCAGCACGTCGTCATCAGGCCCGACGATGGCCGAGCTCGCCTTCATGAAGATGATCGGCTCCGGCGGCACGGTGGCGCCGGTCTCGGCGGCATGGTCGGAATAGTTCAGGCCGATGCAGATGAATTTGCCGGTGCCGGCGACGCAGGCGCCGATGCGCGGCTTGCCGGGAACCGCCGGCAGCGATTTCGGATCGAGCTTCGACAATGTCTCGAGCGATGCCGGGTCGAGCGCCTTGCCGGCAATGTCGGTGACATGGGCGGAAAGGTCGCGGATCGTCCCATCCGCATCGAGCAGGCCGGGGCGTTCGCTCCCCGCCTCGCCATAGCGCAGCAGTTTCATGCAATTTTTCTCCCAGTTGCGACCAGAGGCCGTTTGCAAACTCGCTCCGCTGAGGCGAATGGCGTGGTTTTCGAGAACCGGAGCGGAGCGTACTTAAAGTACGTGAGCCTAGGCAAGCACAGACGCCGCGTCAGGCGCCCGGCGGAATAGGATTTTAGACTCCTAGATCGACCAGCCACCGTCGATATTGTAAGCCTGCCCCGACGTATAGGTGGCGCCGGCCAGATAGACGGCGAGATCGGCAATTTCCTCTGGTGTGCCGAGACGGCCCATCGGCTGGCGGGCGATGAAGGCGGCGCGAGCTGCCTCGTAGTCGCCCTGCGCATGCATGCGGTCCTGCAGCGACGGGCTTTCGACCGTGCCCGGGCAGATGGCGTTGCAGCGGACGCCCTTGCCGACATAGTCGGCGGCAACCGATTTGGTCAGGCCGATGACGGCAGCCTTGGTCAGCCCATAGACGAAGCGGTTGGGCACGCCCTTGGTCGAGCTGGCCAGCGACGCCATGTTGATGATCGAGCCGTCGCCGCGCTCCAGCATGCCGGGCAGCACGGCGCGGATGGTGCGGATCATCGAGCGGACATTGAGATCATAGGCGAAGTCGAGATCGGCATCCTTCATCTCCAGGATCGAGCCCGAATGAACGAAGCCGGCGCAGTTGAACAGCACATCGACGGTGCCGATCTCGGCAAAGGCGGTTTCAACCGCCTCGTCGTTCAGCACGTCGAGCTTGCGGGTCTTGATGCCAGCCGTCTTGCCGAGTTCGGCGAGCATCACCTCGTTGATGTCGGTGGCGTGGACGATAGCGCCCGCCTTGGCGAAAGCCAGCGCGCTCGCCCGGCCGATGCCCTGTGCCGCCGCTGTGACGACAACGATCTTGCCTGCCAGATCCGCCATGCATTTCTCCTCTGTGACCGTCCGGTTTTTACCGCCACCCGGCCAAGGCGCAATGTGCCAGATAGGCACTACCATGCCGCCTGTATCGCTGTTCGCTTAGCGGCAAATGTTTTTTCTCGGTAAAGAACATCATTTCAGCCGTCAAGCCCGAACGCTTCTCGTCCGACGCCGCGCGAAAGGCGACCGCTCAGTCGCCGTAGGGCACCCAGACGTTCTTGACCTCAACGGCACGGCGCAGGAAGGCATCGCCTGCGGCCTCAATCGACGCCCAGTCAAGGCTGTGGCCGTTGCCGGTCCAGACGCGCTTGAGATTGCCGATGGACTCGGCTTCGGCCTTGGCGCAGGTCTCGGTATCGGCGAACACCCAGAGCCCGTCGACATCGTCATGCTTGGCCAGCACGCTGGTGAGTTCGGCGCTGCGGCCGGTGACGATGTTGACGGCGCCGGCCGGAACGTCGGAATATTCGATGACCTGATAGAGATCGGTGGCAAGCAGCGGATATTTTTCCGAAGGCACCGCGACCACGGTGTTGCCCATGGCCAGCGCCGGCGCCACCAGCGAAATCAGGCCGAGCAGGGGCGCATTGTCAGATGCCACGATGCCGACGACGCCGACCGGCTCGTGCAGTGCCAATGTGACGGCGCGGGCCGGCGGCTGGTGGACGCGGCCCTCGAACTTGTCGGCCAGGCCGGCATAGAGGAATAGCCGCTCGATCGACTGGTCGACCTCTTCGCGCGCAGCCTTGGCGGTGGCGCCGGTGAGCTGAGTGAGACGCGCCGCAAACTCGTCGGCACGGCCGGACAGGTTTTCGGCCAGATAGTAGAGCACCTGGCTGCGGTTGTAGGCGGTCGCCTCCGGCCAGCCCTTGCAGCCACGTGCGGCAGCCACGGCGTCGCGGATATCCTTGCGGCTGCCGAGACCGACCTCGCCGGCAAGCTTGCCCTTGGCGGTGGCTATTGCCAGCGAATAATTGCCGTCCGGCCGCACCTGCTTGCCGCCGATGAACAGTTTTGCCGTGCGATCGATGGCATCGCTTTCGGCCTGCTCGATCGGCTGCGCCGATGACGTTGCCGGCTTGACGACGGGGCCGAGCGGCAGCTTTGCCGAGAGATATTCGAACATGCCCTCGCGCCCGCCTTCGCGGCCGAAGCCGCTCTCGCGATAGCCGCCGAAGCCGCAGGCGGCGTCGAACATATTGGTGCCGTTGACCCAGACGACGCCGGCCTTCAATTGCGGCGCGACGTGCAGCGCAAGGTTGACGTTCTCGCTCCACACCGAGGCGGCCAAGCCGTAGCGCGTGTTGTTGGCGAGCTCGACCGCTTCCTCGGTGTTGCGGAAGGTCATGGTCGCCAGCAC
>NZ_SUEO01000358.1:0-2889 GCF_004962925.1 Mesorhizobium sp.
AAAACCGGACAACTCATGTGCTACCTAATCCGGACAACTCATGTGCTTACGACACCGAAGCCTCGCGGGGTTGACTTTCCGGGTGCGTTCTTTATGTGTCGCGCCAAGTTTCCCGCGTCCGGGTGTTTCCCCGTGCTCCAGCGGCTAGAACTCCACGAACATAACGGACGAACAACATGGCCAAAGCCGCAAACATCAAGATCAAGCTTCTGTCGACCGCCGACACCGGTTTCTTCTACGTGACCAGCAAGAACAGCCGCACCAAGACGGACAAGCTGTCGTTCCGCAAATACGATCCGGTCGCCAAGAAGCATGTCGAGTTCAAGGAAACCAAGATCAAGTAATCTGGTTTCTTGCTCTAAAGCCAAAACGCCGCCCCTGTGGGCGGCGTTTTTGTTTCAAGGCTTCGAAACGTCCGATATTTCCAAGGCTTAGCGCAGAGTCTCGATGTCTTTTCGGAAAGAGGGGGCCGGTCGGCGTTTGGCAGCGGTACGAGGAGGCCACTATGTGCCAGCGCCGGCCGGCCGACCCCACGGACCCAGGAGATGCGGCGGACCTGAGAATCATGGGGTATTCTTCGGATCGACCCGGCAACTACCCTCGCGCCGGTTCCGTCATTGGTCTGCACATTTGCGCAACGGCTTACGAAAATCAACAATTTCTTAACCAAGCCCTGCGAATCGCTTGCGTTAACGTAAATTCGTAACCCTATCGCACCGACTGGATAATCGGCGCTAAGCCGCCTTGGCGACGACGCGATTGCGGCCGGCGCTCTTGGCTTCGTAGAGCGCGAGGTCGGCGCGCTTCATCAGCCCGGCAACCGTATCCACGCCTTTCAGCACCGACGACACGCCGACGCTGACGGTAACCTCGATCGTCTTGCCGTCATGGCCGATGGCAAACGGCATAAGGGCGATTTCGGCGCGAATGCGCTCCGCGACCTTTTCGGCCACTGCGCCGTCGGTGTCCGGCATCACCACGACGAACTCCTCGCCGCCGAAGCGGCAGGCAAGATCGATGCCGCGCACATTCTTGCGCAGCCGCCGCGCGAATTCGCGCAGCACCTCGTCGCCGCCGTCATGGCCGTGCGCATCGTTGATGGTCTTGAAGCGGTCGAGATCGGTGATCATCATCGACAACGGCCGCCTCCGCGCCACGGCACGGTCGAACAACGTCTGCAGATGGCTGTCTAGGTAACGGCGATTGTGCAATCCCGTCAGGGCGTCGGTCACCGCCATCTCAATGGTTTGCGTGACGCTGGCGCGGAGCTGGTCGTTGTAGCGCTTGCGGCGCACTTGCGTGCGCAGCCGGGCCGTCAGCTCCTGCTGGTCGATCGGCCGCATCAGATAGTCGTTGATGCCGAGTTCGAGGCCGCGGATGATGCGCCCCTCCTCACCCTCCTGCGCCAGAAGGATGATCGGCACGAAACGGGTGCGATCGAGCGAACGCAGTTGCGAGCAGAGCCTGAGCGGATCGAAATCGGCAAAGGCTGTCGAGATCATCACGCATTCATAGGGCGTTTCGGCGGCCTGGAAGAAGCCGGCATGCGGATCGGTGGCGATGTCGAGGTCGGCGCTGCCGCGCAGCATTTTCTGGACGCGCTCGAAGGAGGATCTGCGCTCGTCGATCAGCAGAACCTTCGGCGTGGTGTCCGCGGAAGCGAAGTTGCGGCTCAACAGCTCCTCGATGCCGATGTTGCGTGTGGTCGAGGCGCGCAGGCGCAGCTCGTCGGTCAACGTCTTCAGCCTGACCAGGCTTTTGACGCGCGTCATCAATTGCAGGTCATTGACCGGCTTGGTCAGAAAATCGTCGGCGCCGGCCTCGAGGCCGCGCACCCGGTCCGAAACCTGGTCGAGCGCGGTGATCATGACGACGGGTATGTGCGACGTCGCCGGGTCGCTCTTTAGCCGCCGGCAGACCTCGAACCCGTCCATATCGGGCATCATCACGTCGAGCAGAACGACATCGACCTTGCCGTTTTCGCAGGTCTCGATCGCGTCCAGCCCGTTGGTGGCGGTCAGCACCTCGAAATATTCGGCAAGCAGCCGGACCTCGAGCAGCCTCACATTGGCAGGGATGTCGTCGACGACGAGGATCCGTGCAGTCATCTCACAAAGCTCCGGCTCGGCTGGAAAGGCGCATCAGGCATCGCCTAGGTAGGATTTGATGGTTTCGATGAAACGCGGCACCGAGATCGGCTTGGAAATATAGGCTTCGCAGCCACCTTGGCGGATGCGCTCCTCATCGCCCTTCATCGCGAATGCGGTGACGGCAATGACCGGTATGACATGGAGGTCGTCGTCCTCCTTCAGCCATTTGGTCACTTCCAACCCCGACACTTCGGGCAGTTGGATGTCCATCAAAATGAGGTCCGGCTTGTGCAGTCGCGCCAGATCCAGCGCTTCCAGGCCGTTGCGCGTGCGTACCGTCTCGTAGCCGCTCGCTTCGATGAGGTCCCGAAAGAGCTTCATGTTGAGCTCATTGTCCTCGACGATCATGACCTTCTTAGGCATCAAATTCCCGTCCCGGCCTGCCTTCCGCTCGAAGGATGCCGCCATGCGCCCTCGCCGGTTACGTACCAAACCCTGCTCGACTCTACGGCAATATAATTGACGAAACGGAAACCGGCTGCCGGAAAAGCTTCGGATTTCGCCTCGAACACCGCATTGCAGAGCTAGATGGCTTGCCGCCGGCGACGCTTGCGATTACTGCCAAAAAGAGACTCATTTTACCGCGCAAGAAGGTAGCGATGGCAAACGCAGCGTCAATGCGCGAGGAAGCGGAAACCATCGCCGTGAAGGCATTGGGCTTCGTCGCCGCCGATCCGGAACTTCTGCCCCGCTTCCTGGCGATCACCGGCATCGAGGCGCATTCCATCCGCCAGGCAGC
>NZ_SUEO01000358.1:2899-3140 GCF_004962925.1 Mesorhizobium sp.
GCTGCAGTTCATCCTCGCCCACGAGCCGACGCTCATGCGGTTCGCGGAAGAAACCGGCACGCCGCCGGCTTCCGTCGGCAAGGCGCTGCGGGCGCTGCCGCTTGGCGACGACAATCATGAGCATTCCATATGAGCGACGATCCCGAAACAGCGCGGCAGATCGAGGGACTGGTCGACGACCACAGCGTTTCCAAGCGCCCCGGCAGAACCGCTTAGCCGGGGCGCTTGGAAACGCTGTGGT
>NZ_SUEO01000359.1 GCF_004962925.1 Mesorhizobium sp.
ACCACGCGCTCTTCCAGGACGCGCAGCAGAAATGGCTGGATCTCAAGCGGCAACTCGCCGATTTCGTCGAGACTGAGCACACCGCCATTGGCCAATTCGAAAACACCCGGCTTGCCTTCACGCGAGGCGCCGGTGAAGGCGCCTGCGACGTGGCCGAACAATTCGCTGCCGAACAAATCCCTGGTAATCGCCCCGCAATTCATCGCAATGAACGGGTCGTTCGCTGTGCGCCGGCTGCCGGCATGGACAAGCCGCGCGAACAACTCTTTCCCGACGCCGGTTTCGCCTTCAACCAACAGCGAAGCGGCACTGTTCGACTGAGCGACCCGACAGGCAACTTCAACCGCGGCCAGCAGCGCTTCGCTTTTGCCAACGATCATGGCGGCAGCATCTTGAAGATGCTTGTTCACTTCCCTGCGGACTACCGTCACGCTGGAGACTGCCGGCATGGAGGGAAACACCAGCGCCGCGCCGCGGAGGTCGCCGTCGAGCTTGAGCGGCGTGATATGGCAGGATCGCAGATGGGCCGGCAGTGCTCTGGCAAGGTCGGCTTCAGAGCCGGAGGACGGAAGGTTCATCAGCCAGCGGCCACGGCCCGGCTCCATTGGGCCGTCCATCATTTCGACTTTCTCGCCGTCAGGCACGTTGTTGCAGAAGATCGCGCGGCCGCGATGATCGACGATCACCAACCCGTCTTTTCGGCGGTAGCTGGGAGCCGAGGAAATGAAGGCTTCGAGCAGACGCGTGCGTTGTTCCTGTTGTTGTTCGGCAAGCGCCTTTTCAATCTGCCGGGCCGTGGCAGCAACGAGCGCGGTGTTATGCGGCCGGAAGATTGGCGAATAGCCGGACAGGTCGACGACGCCGATGATCTTGCCGTCCAGGGGATCGCGGATCGGCGCGCCGGCGCAGGTCCAGGATTTGATGCCGGCGCAGAAATGCTCGGCAGCGTGGACGAAAGTCGGCTCGCCGGTCCAAAGCGCGGTACCGATACCATTGGTTCCGACGGCGTCCTCATTCCATTTGCCGCCGATGGCCAAGTGGATATCCATGCCGTCATGCAGCGTCTTCTTGTCGCCGATGGCGTCGATCAATACGCCGTCGCGGTCGGCCAGCACCAGCATCGCGCCTGTTCCGTCAAGCAACTGGCCAAGGGAGGCGAACGATCGCCGCGCCGCCGAAAGCAGCTCCGCATTGGCCCGGGTCAGATATTCGATCTCGTCGCGATCACTGCTCAGCGGCGCTTCGATCCCTTGAGCGTTGATGCCGCCGGTGGCGCTGCGATACCAGGAATCATGAATGAGGGAGCGGACATGGCTTGGGTGGACTGGATCACGGGTACATTTGGGGTCGTCGGCCAGAAAACTTTCCCAGGCGCGCATGGTTGCACGCTCGTCATAGTCGGTGTTGCCCAGAACCATTTGCCCCGCAGCCAGCGACGCACGCGCCGGCAGAGCATCGATCGTCGTCCGATTGGGGCCTAACTGGCGTTTCATTCAGTCATCACAGACCTTTTGAGGCATGCCATTTCTGTATGCTGTCGCGTTCGTATGCTGCCGCGATTGGACGTGCACAAGCACGCCCGGGCGTCTGCGACGTCAGTCTATGCCGAGTTTCGCGCCGATGTCGGCGGCAAGCTGTTCTTCTGTATAGCTGGCGGCAAGGCGAGACCCGTCCAGGTCAGCAAGTGCCTCGGCAACGCTTCCTTCGACCGGCGAGAAGAAGCCATTCTGCTTTGTCGCCAGCACGAAAGTCGGTTCCCCATCCCTGTTGCGGATATCACCGATGTGATGAAGCTGGCGGCCGGTGTTCTGATCCTTCGAGATCACGCGGCCGTTCATGGTGACCTGGATGCACGGCTTGGCTTCGGCCACCGGTGCCGCGCCGCCACCGACATGGATGATCAGGCCTTCGGCCTTCGGTTGCTGGCGTGGCTTCCTGGAAGCCGAATAGCGGCCGCCGCTGATCTGGTCGGCAAGGCGAACGATGGTCGAGCGGTTCTGCTCAATCAGTCTTTTAATTTGTACGTCCTCTCGCCGCGGGCCATCCCGCTTGGAGATAATCTCAACCATGAATCCTCCCAGATTCGCTCGGCGGTACCGTTGGTGCGGCTCATTTTTCCGTTGCGTTGAACTCTACACCGCCTCGGTAAAGTTCGCCATTCATATCACGTACATAGCACCAATATTCAGGTCGGTGGTAGCAGGCGGCTGCTACATGGATTTCCCGTGCTCGAAGAGAATGCCTGCAGGGTCAGGCAGCCTTGTTCGTCAATTCCGAGGTTCGCTTTCGAGTGGTTGTCTCTCACGCAGGTAGAGCGCACACGTGGCTCGCAGCATGGAGGCAAAGTTCGGAACATGGCCGCTGATCTCCAGCGCTTCGTCGTAGAGCGTCGAGAGGGAATTTCGGCGCAGTCGTTCCTTGGCCCAGTGCGATCTCGTCCAGCAAGGTCCAACAAGTCGCCTCGAGTCGGATGCTCGTCAAATGGCCAGCTATTCGAACTGAGCGATTGATCAGCCGGTACCCTTCCGGATCCTGCCCGGCAAAGACCTTTATACATGCAAAGAGTTTCCGTGTGATGTTACTTTGGGCGAAAGCACGGTTTCTGCGCCGGCATGATGCCAACTCGCTCAATTTGCGGTGACTACAATCCGGATGCCTTGTTCATCTCGCGTGTGAGCGGGCCGGAATTGCCGATGCAGGTCATACAACCGAAGCCGAGCGGGCGAACTTCGGTCGCGAAGGGCATTCGCGCTCTGGTTCGCGTGTGAACCATTAGGGCTGGCCGTTTTGCGTTGTTTGACGGCGAATCCAACCTTCGGGTGATGACCAATGAAATCTCTGGTAGCAGCGCTCTCCGCGCTCGCCGCTTCGGAAAGGCATCAGTTCGCAAACTGTCATCGAGGCAGCCTGTTGAACTCACAGTGAGATTTGAGCGAGGTGTTGCTACCAGTGCGCCGGAAT
The DNA here is from genome assembly GCF_004962925.1 of Mesorhizobium sp. Lineage (GTDB taxonomy): Bacteria > Pseudomonadota > Alphaproteobacteria > Rhizobiales > Rhizobiaceae > Mesorhizobium. The sequence continues at coordinate 2,962 of NZ_SUEO01000359.1, forward strand.
TTGAATCTGCGAGGCCGTGACACGACCGACGATGCGCTTCACCGCTTCGCGGCCCTGGCAGCCTGGACCAGAAGGCTGGTGCCCGATGTCGGCGTGGAAACGAACCGGTGGTCCGGGCAGGTGATGGAGACCGTCGATTATGC
>NZ_SUEO01000035.1:0-8900 GCF_004962925.1 Mesorhizobium sp.
GGGGGGGTGGGGGGCTCCACCACCCGGCGAAACTTCCAGTTTTCACGGGGCTCAACCGGCCAGCCACAGGCGCGAGGAGCAGCTGCGAGCGGATACGTTTTGTCAGCAGATAATGTGATCGCGTTGCAGAGCACCTCTGCGGACCGTTGCGCCGGTGCTATGCTGTGCCGGCACTCATCAGACGGCAAGGTATATGAGGCATGCCCGGAGTCACCCGCCGTACACTTTTTGCGTTCGCCGCCGTTGCGTCTTTCATTGAACCGACGGTTGCTGAAGGTGAAGCTACCTCACCTGAATTGCAGGTGCTGATCTCAGCCCATGAGACCGCCTATGCCGCGCTCCATCGGGTTGTTCATCGAGCGGGCAGCAGCTGGGGCGACCGCAAGAGGGCAGACCGGATTGAAGAGCAAGCATTGCTGGCCATTTGTTCCTATCCTGCGACCAGCCGAGGCGACCGCCGGGTCAAGGCCGAGTACCTGTTGACTGTTGAGGCCCGTGGCGAGCTCGATTTGGAAGAGCACGTGCAGGCCATCCTGTACTCCATGATGCGGGCCTGATCGCGCCTCAACTATGTGATGACAGGATTGCGCCAAGCAGCGGACATAGCTTGCGTACTCCAAGTTCCCGGGCAATCGGGCAAAGCACGCTCGAATCTCACCCTAATCGATAGGAATCCTGCCCATCCGATTCTTGATTGGGGTGATTAGGTCTTTGACGGCAATCGAGTGAGTTCTTTCGTCGGCAGAAGATTTCGTCTTTGGCTGCGTCTACGCTTTCTTGCAATTACTGTTTGTCCAAGGTAGAGCTCAGGGCCTTATCTCAGCAATTGGTGCAATATGAAGCAATCGGGATCGGGCTGCGGTCGCCCTCCAAGCGACGTCCCGCACGTCAAAGGAGAATGGATTGGCGGCGCAGTTACTTCATGTCGCTAAAGGGTGGTTCAGTCTACCAAAGGTGCTGCGGGGCCGTCGGCAGCCGCCTCCTCGTGCCATTCGCGCGCTCCTTTCTATGCCTCAGAGACACCCCGCAAAACCGAGATGAATCGCTGTGACCTATTGGCCCATCCGGTGCGATGCTGAGTTGCCTCCAGTGCTCTTCCCGCCGGAGCATCTGCGACAAACGCTGTTTGAGTTCCTGCCTCTCCGGTTCGGCTGTTCGGCCACCACGATCCGACAGGGGCTGAAGACCCACCTCAAGCGCACGGTCCCGCAGAGTTGGCGCAGCACCATGACGGGCGATCAGCTCGCCCGGGACCGGGCCATGGCAGCAACGCTCGGCAACTGCGCGGCTGCTCGCTCGCGAACAGCCGATATCGTGTTCGTGTCCGAGATGGACGACAGAAGATACGGTCGCGGGAGCTCGCAAGTCCGCACAAGAAGAGTGCGGGACAGCTTCGCCCAGCTTATTTGGTCCGGCTACGTGCGAGACCCCAGCCTCACTGAGCTCGTGGACTGGTGCGTGGGCATCAGCGTGAAGCGACCCGAGATCAGCGATGGAATCTTCCTCACAGCGCACACTCTCAGGAATGCCCGGCAGGCCGGTCCATTCCCGGTGACCGGACCCAAACTTGCGAGGGCGATCACGCTATTCGCCTCTCTTCTGCCCGAGGCGGAGGGACTTGATCTGCTCGAGACGGCGCTCGAGCTGGGCTGCAGTGAGCTTGCCGAACTGGGCCTAGGCTCAAGGAACGAAGAGGAGCCTGTGGGGCCAATGCAGCAAGCCGCTCCGGAACAGGTCGAGGCGCCGACCGAACTCCCTATCAATCAGCCGAGCCGACCTCGCCTCGAGCGTCCCAGCGAGCCGGTGATCCCAAGAATCGCACCGTCTAGTGACCTGCAACGGCAAGCGGTCGAACTTGGCGCAATAGCCAGTCGCAGCATGCGTTCCTCATCACACGCCTCCAAGATGGTCGGGTTTGATCCGACAGTGCTGATTGCGGCTCCCGACGAGCAGTGGGCGGACATCGTTGCTGCGGTCGATGCCGCGCGAGCGGACCGAAGCGCGCTCGTTGAGACAACATCCGCTGTCCAAGACAAACTATGCTCGCTCCGCGCAGCGATTGAAGCAGCGGTCGGGGTGAAGGTTGCGCCGAACCTCGCGGTTGACGCAGAACAGGACCTCGCCGGGCAGCTGCGCACCCACGAAGGGCTGGTGCTCGCGCTCGAGGAGCTGAAGCCCTCTACCTCCTGCCTCGCCAAGTGGCGCGAACGCGCAACTCTGCCCGCAGATCGCGGGAGTCTCGATGACCTTCTCGGCTTGGCGGCGTCCGAAGCCGCCGAACGAGAAGCTCGCTCACGATTCTTAGTTCATGTGAAGGACTGGGCGCCGAGCCGGTCCACCGCTGATCTGGCGGCCTTTCTCCACGACTCCAGTGCCGAAGAGCTCGAGATTATCGTCACTGATATGACTGATGATACCTGGATCGTGGGTGGGGCGCTCCTCCTGCGAGCCGCCGTCGATGCTGCAAGGGGAACGGTGCCCGAAGGCCTCTTGAACATCATCCTGTCGCAGCACGAGACCGGACGTCGCCGGTCACTTCTTCGGTTCGTCGATCCAAGCTCGTCGGCTTTCGACGAGCATCCCGATATCCGTCGCCTGGTCGCGGCGGAGCGGCTGCGAGACGCGCTCATCTTCGGGCCCCTCGCGCAGATCTCCGATCCGGGCGCGGGGCTCAGCGATCCTGAGCTGGTAGGCAGGACAGTGAGCAAGATTACCGAGTTGGTCACGGCCGCGCTCGACACTGTGGGGAGCGGACCGGAGCTGCTGCGGTTGGTTCAAGGTCCGGACCAAGACAGTCACGGCGCCGAAGCCGCCCTGACCTCGTTCATCGCAGCTCCTGCTGGGTTGAAGGGCAATTTTCGGCGTCTCCGCGAGCTGGCGCGCGAGTCCTTGCTGCTACCAATCCTGATCGACGGACGGCCAGATGCACGAAAGGCCAGAACGCTGGCTGCTGCGCTCGCGTCGCGAGAGGCAGCGGTCGCCGAAGTGCTGACCGAGTTCCATGCCGACCGCCCGATCGACCGACTTGAGCCCCGCCACGTTGAACAGTTGGAGCGATACCTCGATCAGGCGGCATTGCTCATCTCGGATTTCGCGTCAGAGCTCGACCATCGGCTTGATCTACGGTCACGCGCCGTGCGCGACGCGCTCCAGAGCGCCAGACAACAGCTTCGCGGCGACGGCTCTATCGGCAGCGTTGAGTGGCTCGAGGGGCAGCTGGCGCACCTGCTCGCGGGCGATGGTCTGCAGCATCGGCATGCGACGTTGTTGGGCTCGCCCGAGCCGTTAAACACGCGGACATGGTCGAGCTCGGATGACGGCTGGTTGGCGGACCATCTCGATCTGCCCGAGCGGTATGGCCGCCAACGACCCTCCACGATGGATGTGGCGGCGAGCGTGGTCAAATGGCGGTCCGTTGGCCGACTGCCCGGTCCGCACGACATCGTCGAGGAGCTAATCGCGAAGCGAGAGTTCGAAGCGGCGCTCAACGTATCCGAACGGTCCGGCGACGCGGAGGCGTCCGCGTTGGTGCGCGAAGCAGTGGCACCTACGGTCCAAGCGCTTCAGGCCCGTCGGACACAGTTGAATACGCAAGACGGGGCGGGCAGCACCTTCCTCTCCGAGGAGGACGCGGCAGTCGATGCCTGTCTTGCGCGGCTCGACCTTGATGGAGCTGCCGATCATCTCGATCTAATCGAGCTGGCTCTAGCTGAAGCTGCCGCGAAGCCCCAAAACGAGAGCGGGTCACTCCAACAGGAGCGTCTGCTTAGGCTCCTTGATCTCGCCGGGGTAAGCGTTGGGGGTCGGCACCTCCCGTCGGCCGACCTACAGTCGCTGTGGGACAACACCTTCGCCGCTCGCGCGCATGAGTGGCATCACCTCTCCGTGGTAGACGCCGCATTCGCTGGCAGCAATACCTACCTCACCGAGCTGGAAATGGATCTGACCGCCTTCCGAGCGGGCATCGAAGAGGCGGATCGGTGGCTCCCGAAGGAGATCGCCTCTAACTTCGCCGACCTCGTCCAGGACTCGGCTGTGAAACTCGGCAGCTGGGCCAAGTCCGCGCACATGCTCGTCGTGGAAGAGCGCAGCGCGCTGGCAAGCCTGACGCGATGGTTCCTCGACTTCGTCGTCGAGCGCGCACAATCGCTCAACCAGATCGACGACCCCGATGCGATAGAGACCGGCCTCCAGCGATTGCTCGAGGTCGCTGATTGCATTCTGAGTTCGGATCGCGCCGGCTTGTGCCTCGCTCAGGTGGAGTACATCGGCGAGATCGTCGTCTCGCCACTGGGCAGGGTCGGCGAGTCCGATCAGATCGAATCTGCGCCCCGTTCCGCAACCCCGGCAGACGACGAGGGCAATGTCGGCGGTGGCGCCCCAGTGAGCCTTGCCGACCCCTCAACCGAGGTGGCGCTACCACCCGACGTCCGCGACGCAATCAGGAGGGACGACTGGAACTACGCCGCCGAGGCATGCCGTACGGCTGCCGCCTCGGCTGGCACCAGCACTGCCGAAAAGCTTATCTCGCGCGCGAGGGCGTTTGCGGCGCTCGCGGACTTGAGCGCGCGCCCTGCCGCCGAAGTCGCCGATGCGCTGCCTGCGGCCGCAGCCTGGCTATCCAGCGTGACTGAAGAAGAGGCGGGCGTCGGTGAGTCTCGCTGGGCTGAGCTTGCTTACCGGCTGCTAACTGGCGCCGTCGCCGCCGACAGCAGCAGCGACATGGCACGCGCGCCTGCCCAGGGAGGGTCCTGGAGTGAGCTCCCGATCTCCCCGTTCGGTCGCATGATCGCAGGCGAACTGCCGTCGAGGACAAGTCGGGTCTTCAATGCCTTGGTCACGGGGGCAAATGGGTCCATCGTCGCGGAACGGGTGTGGGATGCTGCGACAAGCATCCGGGAGCCGCAAGCGTTCCGGACCCCGCTTCTCGTGTTCCTCCACGAACATGGCGCCCAGGAGGCAGTACTCAGGCTCGCGCACCGCTACGACAATGCGATCGAGGCACGGCTAGCACAGCTATTTGATCTCAGGGCGGTCGCGTCCAATCGCCCGGACCTGCTCCCTGTCGCGGAGGCGCTTGCCGGCCAGATTGCCTCGGACGCCAAACCGGGACCGTTTCGGACGTTCCTGCGCAACCTGCCGACAGCGGCACGGGCTGTAAAGCCGGCCCTCCGAGTCAGCTTGGACGATGATCTGCGGCTGCGTGAGCGAGGGCGGGGCACCGACTCGATCGATCTTCCGGTCGTGGTCACTCCCGAGGGATTGGTTCCCGCCCTGCTCGAGGTGCAGCTCTTCGCGGACGACGATGTGACCTTCGCCGACCTGTCCCGCCGTCGGGAACTTTCCGCAAGCCCGATTTACTTCGCCGCCGACTTCACGCTCCCGCTACGCTTCGGTCCGTCTTGGTTCGAAGCGAAGCAGGCCGGTCGGCGAGAAGGTGTCCGCTTGCGCTTCGCTGCCCGAACACTAACTGGGGACCTTATCCATGAGGACGTGGTCTGCAGCGTTCGCGCGCTTGATCGCAGTCGGCAGACGGGGCGCACGCTCGATACCGAGACGCTTCTCGAACTCTATCCCGGCGTCAGCAACACTCCGGCCATCGATGGTGCGTTCGTCGGCCGAATCGATGAACTAGAGCGCCTAAGGCAGGCCCTCGTCTCGGCGCGCCGGCCGAGTCCGGTGCTGCTCACCGGCATGCGCCGGATCGGCAAGACCTCGCTCCTATACAAGTTCCACAGGCAGCACGCGCAGCCTGGCGCTCAGAGCGCCATCACCTTCTATGTCTCGCTCGCCGAGCGACGCGTCGAGCTCGCGGCCCCCGACCAGTCAGTCTCGGCCACCGTGTTCAAGGCGATCTCGCACGGTCTGGTACGCCAGAACCTGACCACGGCCGACCAGAATTACGCTCTGTCCGCGCGCATCCGCGAGTCCTTCGGCAACGACTGGAAGCAGGCCCGCAAGGCAATCCAGGATTGCTACGATGAGCAGAGCCTGTCGGATTCCCTGATCGCCTTGAGCGACCGCGTCCGTGAGTGGACAGGCATGAGCGAGGTCCGCCTGCTGCTCCTGATGGACGAAGCCGAAGCGCTCGTCGCAGCCTATCAAGTCGGAGGCCGCAAACGCTTGGAGCTCGAGCAGCTTCTGCAGAGCCTCCGCGAAGTGTCGCAGACGACCGGGCTTGTCGGGATCTTACTGTCCGGAAGCAATCATATCAACGTGTTCGCTCGCGAGTACAAGAACGCCTTCTTCGGGAGCAGCCAAGCGATCGCGCTCGAAGGCTTCAAGGACTTCGACGCCGCCTCCAAAATCGTCGCGCCCAACGGTGTGATGCCCTACATCCAGTTCGATCGCGCCGCAGTCGAGTATGCGAGGGAGCTTTGTTCGGGCATGCCACAGTTCCTCTGGCAGGTCGGCGCGACCACTTCCTTCCAGGTCCGCACGGGACCGGCGATGCGGCTCGACATACGTGGCGCGGTCGCGACGTTGGTCCGCGGCAACGCCGACCTGCCGTTCAAGCCGTACGAGATCCTCGAGCCCATCGACAACATGCTGGGTCTCGAGGCGCCGCGTGAGCGCGACCTGCTATGGATGCTCCTTTATCGCGTGGCTCAGGCGAGTTCGCTAGCGGCGCCGGAAGCCGCGATCCCGTTCGTGATCGACCAGGCACTCCTTTCGCTGGACGGCAACCTGTCTTGGAAGCAGCGTCTGAGGTCGCTGGTCGATCTCAAGGTGCTGCGAATGGATTCGCCGTCCGCGGTCCGCTTCGAGATCCCACTCTTCGCCGAGGGCTTCCGGGCGCCGCGATACTGGCAGGAGTTCAATTTGCGCCAGCAGCAGGTGGCAGGATGAGGCGGGACTGCGGCTGGTTCGCGTCGCGGGCGCGCACTGTCTGGGGCGCCGTGCCCGGTCGATCCATGCTGCTGCTGGTGCCGTCCGGCTGCAATGAACCGAAGACGGCACGGATGGTTGCCGAGTGGGTGCAAGACCATTTCACCCTGCCCGCTCATTTCGCCAATCACCGTCCGATCTGTATTCGAGTGATCTCCGACGCGATGATGTCGAGCGCCCAGTTCACCACGAAGGTCGCGCAGCGGATCAGGCAACAGGCGAAGATCGCGGTCGACATCGATGCCGTCGACTACCCGAGCGACGTGCTTCAAAACGCCGTTGAGGCGGCGCTCGATGCCGGTTCCTATCCCATTCTGGTCATCGAGCGCTTCCACGCCTTCGCTACCATCCGCGACGGCGGAATGAGCTCGGTATTGTCGGGCATGCGATCGCTCGAGCATGAGCGGAAGCTGACGACCCTCGCTCTTTCGCCGGTTGGCTACGATGCGATCCGTAGGGAGCTGGATGCGCAGCAGCCGTTTCTGAACTCCGTATACGGCGACAATCACGACCAGGCTGTGATGAGCTTGCTATCCCGCGAGGACTTCGTCTCGGCGGCCCAGGATCGTGGGATCGCTCCATCTGTGGCGAATCGCCTCTACGGTTGGGCGGGAGGGCCAGACGCGGTCTATGAAGGTCTGCTCGACGTGGCCGACAGCGGCAAGGATCAGCTAGTCGCAAGGTGCTTGGATCGTGCAGGGCCTGCCGTCGATCGGTTCCTCGCCCGTTTCATGGCGATCCCCGCATCACAGCGTCAGGAGCTTTTGGCCGCGTTGGCGCTCGGCAAGGTTAGCCCGGCGCAAGGAGCCTTTCTACTCCAGAACCCGCTCCACAATTTTCTCTGCAAGCGCAACGAGAGCAACGAGCTCATCTGCTCCACCCAGATACTGGCGCGTCGAATTCTGCAGGGAACTCTTCCCCAATGGAGCGCCTATGGGGATTGCCTGACCGCGCTGGAGGAGGGCGATGTCCGACGAGCAGGCATGCTTGCGGCGACGTTAACCGATCCCGACCCCCGCCTGACCGCGTTCCGCGAGCTCATCAGCTTGCGATCGGCGCTCCATCCCGAACCGAACCGGGGCCTCTTCGGCATCGACTGGCCGGCAGTCGATCAGGGCCTCAAGCAACTGGGCCGGCTCGATCCCGAGCTCCTTCAGCCTTTCAGGGACTGGCTTGACCAGATCAGGCGATGGGCAGAATACATCACGAGAATCGTCGGCTTCCCGAGACTGCGAGCCGACGTGCTGGCCAGGCGAGCTGCGGATCCGGAGCTGCGCACAGCGCTGTTGTTCATGATCGTAGGCGCAACCCGTTCGGCCCTGGCTTTGCCAGAGCCGGCCGGGAGGGTGAACGCCCTCGTCAACGTCCCGGAGACTATCCTACAAACCATCGCTGCGGGCTTCTGCTCGATCGATTTCGCCAACTCGCCCGTTGAGTTGGTCGAAGCGGACTTCGACGGGTATTTCAGTGGCCAGACAGCTTTCGTGTTCCCGTCAGCAGGACAGAAGATGACACTGTCAGCTCTCTTGACCGTCGTGCCCGCCATGCTCGCCCGGCAACGCACCAAGGGGGCATCCGCGCTTGTCGATGCGGAACAAATCCGGCCGCTCCACGGTAAGCTCATCGACGCGGTGCGGAACCCTGCGGCGCACACTGTCGTCGCGTTTGCTTCCAGGGATGCCGACCTCCTGCAACAGGTCTGTGTAAGTTGGCTGCACGATTGGATCGCCATGGAGGGCTACGAGAGCGAGGTGGACATCCCGGGGATACGCGATACACCTAGTTGCGAGGCTCTCGGCACCTTGCTGATGGGCTGATTGGACCGCCTGACCACCCTACCAGGGGTACGATCAATGCCCGCTTCCCGCAGACGAAGCTGACCTTGAACGGTACTGTCGGGGTTGCTGATCAGACACTCTCGAATCTTGGTGCGAGTATGAAATAAAAACAGCCGGGGAAGTTGTGGCCGCTTCGACTGACGAAAAAGCGCTGCAGCTCTCGCAGCACGGCGC
>NZ_SUEO01000035.1:8910-35991 GCF_004962925.1 Mesorhizobium sp.
AGCGACCCGCTTTCTCCCTCGCGGATTTTCACCCGGGCCGCCGCCGCCAACAGGATCAATCCCTTGAAGAACAGGCGATGCTGGGTGCTTTGTTTCGCAGTGTGCCAAAGAGGCTCCCAAGCCTCATGAGCTTCCCAGTAGTAGCCGTGGTTGAAAAGGTCGATTCTCATCTAAACACATCTGAGCCTAGCGCTTCCTCAACGGCGACGGTCACCGGCTCGTTTTGGTAACTGTGGCCCAAGGGATCGCGCACCAGATGCGGATGTTTGCCAAGCATGTACGCATAGGTCGGGAAACTGTTTTTCGGGCAGCAAGCAAGGACGTGAAATAGACCCACGCGGTGCAGCGCCGACGAGCTAGGCGCTGCTACCGCGACCCTCATTTCGCCAAAATACTGAGCACCAATTCAACGCCCGGAACTCCTGCTGGCACCAACTGCCCTATCGGCAGAGGACGGGGCGCAAATGGACGGCACTCCTCAAGGATATCCAGGAGCGCCTTGTCCGCCGTGATCACCCGGTCGGTTTCCAATAGGTAGGTAAAGAGCTGGTTGTCCGCCCCCGAGCCCTCAGTCACCTTACGGAAGCGCTGAGCAAAGGAATGCGCCCACCGCATCCACTGTCGGGGCAGAGCTTCCAAGCTGACGAGGTGTAGCCAGAACTCGACCCATTCTGGGCTATTCAGTAGCCCGCCGTCAACTTCGACGAAGGGTGCAATCCAGTCGCGATAGGCATTACCGGGGCGGGACAACGCATAGGTCACGCCAGCCCAGCTCTCGATCCGCCAAGCTTCTACCATCTCGCCGTTCCAGCCGGGAACTGGATGGGGCAGCGCTGCGAACGTCTTGTCCATTGATGGGTTGGTCTTCCAGCCCACCTCCATCATTTCCTTGCGCGCCCCTTTGATTTGCTCGAAGGCTCGTTTGAGCAATGTGCCTTCTGCCGCTTGCTGGTGGAGGGCTTCCTCTTCCGGTGATCGTGCGCACCTGACCCAGAATCCCCCCATCTTTCGAGACCAGTCTCTCCGGCTGCGATCAAAGAAATCTTTGTCGGGCTGCGGGCGGAGCCAGTCCGGCTTGAGCCGCTGGACCTCACTCAATATCTCCATAGCCTCGCTATACGCTTCGGGCATCAAGCGCTCGAAGCGGCGATTCGTCATAAGAGAGATTAATCGATTGCGTAGCGGCACGTCACGAAGGCGTAGAGCCTCGTAGACCACGGCTGGGGCAATCTGAACCGTGTAGCTACCATCGCGAGCGGCTTGCAAGAGCGCTCCTTGCGCGCCCCCATCTATCACGTACCGCCATATGTTGGAATCGAGCAGGGCGCGCTTCCTTCTTGCTTGCTGCCCGTTGACGGCGCGTACCATGGTCGGTGACATCCATTGATTGATCTAGAGGGAGTACCACGCGCTGGGACGCCGATGTGGGAGGGTTCCCGTGTCGCGGGCGTCCGCCTCGGTGCCATCCTGAAATGAGCCTTATCAATACTAGTTGACCGTAGGCGTGGGGTTCTGACCGCATCCGGGTCCTTGCCGGGGGGCCAGCTTGAATGCCTGCGGGAAGGCGACGGATTGGCCCCATGTCGCCGAACTCTACGCTCGTCAGTCGAACCAAACACACTTGGTTACTCCAAGGCAGTGCGCGGCTGCCTCGACGAGTTCCCGGGTTGACGGGCGAACGTACCTCGGCGCGGCTCGAAATAGAAATGCTGTTAGTTCCGTACCGCGAGTTCCGTAAGATCGTTCGAACAGAGCACCTAGTAGCGATTTCCAATCGTCCGCTCGCCCCCACGCCACAAACGCGCCGTCGGTGAAACGGAAGCCGTGAGGCTTTATGAAGGTCTCCGCGACGTCCTGGCGGTGTCGCTGTAGGACGCGCAATACCTGGCCTTCATGCAGGTTGAGCTTTTGGCGGCTGAAGCCTTTGAGGAGAGTGTCCTTGATATAGACCCTTACAGATCGAGCATCCATGTGGGCGGCGAGAGTTCGGCCGATATCGCTGTCGGTCCATTGCTGATAATGGCGCGCTTTCTCCGATTGGGTGAGAGAATCCCACTGGAGGCGGTCTGCCGTTTGCCAAAGGCGCTCCCTGATCGCGTCTCGGATCTCCCTCGGGACGGTCAATGCACACCACCGTGCGGAAGCGTGTTTGGATATTCGAAGCTGGGCAGATCTAACGTGGGGTCCCCCTCTCGAAGCAAGAGTGACGCTTGGTCCTTGACCCATTCCATCAGGAGGGAGCCTGCGGACCGATCCGCGAATTCGATGAGATGGCCCCCCAATGGCAGCTTCTCGGTCGGCGCGTTGAGTCCCGCTATCCGTTCCAGTTCGGTGACTTCGGCCATGCGGCGCAGGTCCGTCACGAAATCGAGGATTACCACCTTGTCCTTGCCTGGCTTTATACGAAGGCCGCGGCCAAGCTGCTGCACGAAAATTCGACGGCTGTGGGTCGCGCGCATGAACGCGATCAGATCAACGTCGGGTACATCGACGCCCTCGTTGAATAGATCGACGGTACAAAGGACATCGACGGTGCCCCTCTTAAATTGCGACATCAGCTTGTCTCGCTCGCGCGCTGGCGAGGCTCCGAACATCGCTTCAGCCCGAAAGCCGAACAAGCGGAGCGTGGCAGTGAAGTGCTCCGCGTGATCGACACTCGGCGAGAAGACCAGCGCGGACTTGCGGTTCTCCTGCTTGAAGACGTCGGCGAAGATGCGCGCCGCCTCCTCGTCTCGGGTGGGAATGATCAGCCGCCGGTTCAATTCAGACAGCGTGTAGCCATAGGCCGAGGCGTTCTGAATAAATTCCCAGTCAATGTTATCAGCAAGCAGCCGATAGTCGACCTCGCTCAAATAGCCAAACTTCAAACCATCAGCGATACCAACGCGGGAGAGAGGTTGGCCGAGGACAGTATCAATGTCGAATTCGTCGCCGCGCCATGGAGTGGCCGTCACGCCGGCGAGCCGCTTAGGGGCGAGTTTATGCAACACCTCTTGATATGTTCGTGAACCGATATGATGCGCCTCGTCCACGAAGACAGCGTCAAACTCCGGCAGCTTCTCAACCCTGCTGTGAACCGTCTGAACCGTCGCAAATGTGACTCCCTCCCAGTAAGCGGGTTCCTCTTCTGGCGCGAGAAGATGTGTTGCGACGTTCTTTGGCAGTTGCGCCCAGAACCCAATTTGGAGCTGGCGAACCAGTTCACGCTTGTCGGCGAGAACCAGGATGCGACTGTTTTCTAGGGTGCCGGCGTCAAAAAGGCGCGATGCGACCTCGGCCATCACGACCGTTTTTCCTAGCCCCGTCGCCAGGACAAGTTGGCCTCGACCCGTCTCCTCCAGCGCACCGAAAAGACGATCGCAGGCGTAGTCCTGATAGGGCCGTAATTCCCTGCGCATTGGCGGCAGATCGGGCACGCTCGCCATAATCTGCATAAGTTTGTTTGGGCTGAGCAGCTCGACCTTGAACCCAAGTTCCTTTACACGGGCCAACTCATCGATAAGGGCTTTGCCTGGCGCGCGGCTAGTCGCGAGAGCCATGCGATGGGCTTCGTAAAATCGGCCGGCCGCGAGCACCTCCTCGACCGCTGCTTTCGGGGGGGATGAGGTGCTCGTGAACTTGCACTGGACGACCCAAACTTGGCCGGCCTTCACGCCCACGACATCAGCGCCCATATCGCCGGTGCCCCCGACGATGCGGACATCGTCGAACCCCGCAAACATAAACGCTCTCGCCACGTCGCGCTCGAAGGCCTGCCATGGACCGTCGAGCAGGCGGCGCTCATCAAGGAACGGGCGGCTCACGGGATTTCCCGGTCAGGACGCAGAAGACTGACGGACATCAATCCTCGGACGAGTTCCTCCTTACGAATGTCGCCTAGAATTGTGGCGTCAGCCTCCGCGAGCCAAGAGGCGTCCGAGACGAGCGACTTCGCTCGGTCGATGACTTGCTGTTTAGCGCGCTCCGTAAGCTGGGCGTCACCGTACTCAAGCGAAGAATAGGGTGTGTCCCAGAACGTTCCGTCGAAGACCAGGTTAGGGAACGCCTCGATGATCTGCCCGAGGATCGTCACAGGTGCGGCGGTGAGGAATGAGCCGTCCGCGATTGGAGCGGCGGGCGCGATGCCTTTTCGAGCCAGTGCTCGCATGACATCGGACCGTTGCTCAACAGTGAGGACGTCGAACAGCTTGCTGGTCTCAGCGCTCGGCATATTGTGGAGGATCGCTCTAGCCAATGTGGATAGCGCATCGCTCGCGTCCAACGCGATCATTCGAGCGTCCAAGCTTGCCGTCTGTGCGTAGTGCTCGCGATAGTACCCTAATAGCGCGGCATTGGATGGCGCTACTTTCGCGGTCCGCAGATACTCGCCGGTGAGAAACGAGAGTTCGATGAGAAGCGCGTCAAGAGGTTCGAGCGTGATGGAACGAAACACCTCGGCGCGCGGCTTGAACAAGAAATGATAGGTCCTGGTCGCCACGTCGCCCATAACAAGACTCCAGGCGGCGTCAGTACCGATGTCTGGATCATGCGCGACGCACTCAAACGCCCTAACAGTGAAGGTCTGACCAGCTGGGGCGTAGACGTAGGTTCTGGACAGGCTAGGAGCCTCGCGCCGTTGCGCGCGATAGTCTGGCGAGGGTGGTGGTGGCGCGACCTGCTCCGCTTCCGCTTTTGGCTGCTCAGGCTCGTCGAGCAAGCCTTCCGGCAGCCCATCGTCATCACTACTGTCGTCACCCGGGGTGCCGGACGTTGTAAGCAGCCGCCGCTCAGCCTCCTCGATGAGGCGCCACCAATGGGTATCCTCCTGATAGTCGGGATGTCCGTCATAGAACTTTTGAGAGAGTTCCTTGGCGATCCCATTGTCGGGGACCGCCAGAAGGCGCCTCCAACCGCCAGCGACGCTGCTATGCGGCCTTATTCGGCGGAACGCTCGATAAAGCTTGAAGAGAGGGCTGCTGTTGTTGGTGTGCCCGAGTTCTCGAGCCTTCTCTGGACGGAGCGGCCCTTCGCCCCGGATGAGCTTCACCATCTCATCCCAAGCCGGGTCAGTCCTGTCGAAGCGTTCCTTGGCGAAATTCACCCGGCAGTGATCAATGTGGATTTCGCCCACAAACCGACCGCGTCGGCTCGGGTCATCGATCGGGTATTCGGGCTCCTCACCGTTGTCGCCGCGCCAGATGAAGAGGTCTTTGCTGCTGAGTTCGATCTTCCTTCCGTTCCGGATGAAGTCGAGGCCGAAGTCGACAGTGTCCGCATAGCGTTGAAGGCCGATCCAACCATGCACACGCCGTGTTCGTCTCTGCAGTGTTCCCTCGCCTCCACACACCGGGCACACCTCGGGCGCGGTAATCGGAATCGCGACCCAGTTCATGCAGGATATGCAATGGTGGCGGTCGCTGAGGGGATAGTTGAACGTTTGGACGGCGAGCACCTCGCCAAGGTCGGGCAACTCGGTTGATCGAGTTTCCCCCCAAAGACAAAACGGGCGCGATTGAACGACGCGGTTATTTAGATACAGCTTGAACTCAATTGGGTGGCCATTAGGTCGGAGCATGGCGGCATAAGCTTGCGACAGCCTCTTTCTGAGTTGTGATTGATTGCCGGACTTCGCAAGCCATTGGCGCTGCGTCGGCTTAAGCCGACGTATGATAATCTTCGTTCCGTGGACAGACGTGTCGGGCTTCGGCGTAGTCAGCAAGGGAGTGCGGAAATTCCCCTGACGCTGCAGGCGATCGAAGTCGATCTCAAGACCATGCCACTCAGAATCGCCGGCCTGGGTCGTCCACACTTCAGTGGTTAGGCCTAAGCGCGCGGTTGCAATGTTGAACCCCATTCCGAAAAGACCGAGATTGTCGGTTGGATTGTTGCCCGACCAACCCGCCTTCACGGCTTTCTCGAGATTCTCGGTCGTCATTCCCGGGCCGTTGTCGACGATCTGAACGACGGCCTCCTCTCGGTCAGCTTCCGGAAGGGTGATCTGCACGACGGGATCGCCTACACCCTCGCCACGTCGCTTCGCGTGAAGAAAGCCGTCAATCGAATTATCCACCAACTCACCAATGCACCGCCACTGGTCGAGGTTGATCTCGCCGAGCATCGGGAGAACACGCGGCGAAGGGGCGAGATCAAACTCCCTCGTGCCGGCGGTCTGAGGTATTGCTTGCGTCATCGTCCCCCCTCGATTCGATAGTGCGTGTCCACCGTAGATGATACAAGTTGCCGGGGCGATGATGAAAGAGCGACATACAGAAGATCTCGACGCCTTCCTGGTGCGGATGCAGCCGACGCTAAGCGCGGCGTTGTCCAGGCTGGCCGACACAAGCTTTCGATCCGATCCAATCGGAGGCACGAAGTATTCACGCGCGACCAGCATTATTAGTTCAGCCTATAAGCGACATGGCCAGATCCTGGGCCGCGCGCTGCTCGAGAGATTGAAGGATTGCGGACGTCTCCAAGTATGGACCGAGGACGAATTCAAACTCGGCCCAGCTTCCCGACTTGAACTGCAAAAAGCCAAACCGCCCGCCTCCTATAGGGAGATATCGATGTCATATGGCGAGTACGATCAAACCATACCGGTTGATCTGCTCGTTTTCGACAACGCTAACGGCATCATCGGGTCGTACAATGTGAAACGTGGCAACGGCGCATATGATGCTGGGAAAAAGCGCCTGATCCTGAACGAGCTTCTGCGCACCCAGATGCATCTCAGAGATTATGCCCGTTCGATGGGGATCCCGGCGCGTGGCGCCGCCGCCTACATCGTGTTCTACTATGGGCTACGATCGATCCCCGAACCATTCTCGTTGGTAGGAGATGACCTCGATCAGCACTTCGATTTTCCTGTTCAGGCCGCGATTGAGGCGGTTAATGCTCGATTCCGCGATGAGCTCTACGCCTTGATCGAGCATGGAGCTGTCTGATCGAAGATGCAGCGCTTACAGGTCTGAGAATAGATCTTTTGAAATTCCGGCCGACTCACGTGATATTTTCCCGGTCACGGAGGAATGGCTGAGAAACCCGGGCTCGTAATCCGTGCTTCGCTCCAGCACCTTGCGGCACCGCGGTATCCAGACAAGGCGCGTGTCCTGAACCAGCGGCTTTCGCCAGATGATCCAGGCGTATCCGGTGGCGGTAGACGCCTTTGGGTCCAACCGCCCTTTTACCATCGGCACTCGCTCAGAGAATTGAGCGACCATTGTTGGAGAGAATTTGGAGAAGACCCGCTGGTGTCGACCAATGCTCTCGAGAAAGACGGTTCGCACGAGAAGGGCGACGCCGACGCGCGCGATTTGGTGAGCGTGCAGAAAGAAGTCCTCAGCTAAGCGAAAGGGCGGGTTGGTGATTACCCAGTCGGTGATCGGGCGGCTTTCAATCGAAAGAAAATCGCGGCGATCGCCGTATCCGTAGCCGCCGATGTCGCTCACCTCCAGCGTACGAAAGTAGGGTCTCAGCGCTTCAGCCATGTGGCCGCGTCCGCACGCGGGTTCGAGACAACTCATCGACCCGACGTCATCAACTCCAAGCACATGCTCGATGAGCGCCCGAGTGGCCCACGGTGGGGTCGGAAAATCGTCTAGACTATCTGCGGCCTCGTACCTTTGGGCCATGACCGCATGGGATTTGTTTTGGGTAACATTCATTAGATCGCTCTAGCGCCCGCCTGGTCCATGTTCACTAGTGATCCAGGCGAATCGAATTGACGATCTGACGACATCACGGTGATTGTTCCGGGTTGTGTACGGTTGGGCTGACAGAATTGCATGGCGAACAGATCGCAATACCGACCGGAGAATAACCCGGCGGCGACGCATTCCTGAAGATCATAGACGGGAATGAATGGTAGATAAGGTAACTCATGCTCGGCCGGCATGGGCGTTCGCTCGATCCAAATGTTCGCGAACTGACGAAGCCACTGCGTAGGCGAGGTCGACCGGAACAGCGTTGCCCAGTTGACGCATCGTCTCGCTCCAGGAGCCGTGAAACACGTAGTCGTCCGGGAATGTCTGCAGCCGCGCGCTCTCGCGCACCGTGAAATAGCGCACCGAGCCGTCGGGACGGCGCAGCATGTTCTCGCCGCCGGGTACCCCATGAACGCCCGCCTTCAAGGTCTTGGCGGGTTCGTCAAGCGGGCTTCCGGTATGCCCTTGGTACGAGCGGGCGCCGACTTGCAAGCGGTGGTCCTTGAACCCGTGCACCGCCCGCGGCGACAGTTCGGGATCAGGCAGTCCGATCAGCGCATCGCGGGTGGTTGTCCAGGGAAGCGTGGCGGGTCTAGCGGTAATCGCCTCGGCAGCGCGTACTGCAGGCTCGTCGGCCAGGCGATGGCACTTAGCTATCTCATGCCGATCCCAATAGTCGCCGCCTCGATGCTGATCCCATAGAAGCGCGTCACGGGAATGGGTCTCGCGCGGGAACGACCATTCAACGCCCAGGTCCGAGCGAAACCCAACGAAGAAGACGCGCGCACGCTTTTGCGGCACGCCGTAATTGGCCGCATTGAGCACTTTTGGCGGGAGCACCTGGTAGCTCAGCCCCGAGGACCGGCTCGAGGTGTGGTGCTGTTCTAATCGCGCGCGATGATCAAGCCATGTCTCATCGCCACGAAACACGATTTCGGGATACGTGAGTTGGAGGAAAATGTAGCTGAAATAGATCGCGAACGTCTCACGGGTGAGTCCCTTCACATTCTCAAAAATAAACGCTGACGGCTGGGTCTCGCGCACGACCCGCACCGCTTCTGGCCACATGTCGCGATGATCATGCTGCGCGCGATGCCTCCCTCCCAGTGAGAAGGGTTGGCAGGGCGGGCCACCCGTCACCAGGTCGATGCCGGCGAGACCCTCAAACGAGAAACTGCGAACATCGCCCTCGCGCGGCTCCGGCCAGTGACGTACTCCATCGGAGCCCCGCGCGCGGTTCTCGCGAATGGTGTCGCAACACCAGTGGTCCCATTCTACAACTTCGATCGGCGTGAACCCCGCCCGGCTAACCCCTAGTCCTAGGCCCCCGGCGCCTGCGAAAAGCTCAATCGCCTTCATCAATCCCCTCGACAAACCGATAAAGTCTGTTTCCCAATTGTTCTCTATCCTTCATCCTGCATTCCCACACAAGCAGGACCCGCCATCCGAGCGCTTTAAGTTGCGAAATATTTTCCACGTCGCGCTCGCGGTTAGCCTCCAGCTTCGGCACCCAGAAGTCGAGCCGGCTTTTCGGTAAACGCGCCAGCCGGCACGCTGGATCGGGGTGGCGGTGCCAGAAGCAGCCGTTCACGAAAATCGCACACTTGCGACCGCGAAACGCAACGTCGGGCTTACCGGGTAGGTCCCGTGCATGGAGGCGGTATCGGTATCCCATATGCCACAGCTGCTGCCTGACGATCAGTTCGGGCCTGGTGTCCGCGCCGGTGACGCGCGCCATGCGCTGACTTCGTTCGAGAAAAGTAAGGGTGTCGGCCACTAGGCAACGATAAAGTATGAGTGGGCCGTGGGAAAGCGTCCTTAAATTTGAACGAGGCCAGCACTGCGCGCGCTTGACAGCAACGATCGCTCCTGGCGCAAGTCGGTCAGCCGGTGAGCATCTCCGCCCAGTGCACCACGGACGCAACGGGCGGCGATGGTGTTCGAGCCGCATGCGACTCCGAACACCAGAGAGTGACGGCTCCAGCAGGGTATGCGCTTGCCAAGGAAACAATCCTCGGGGGCCTTTCCTCTGGAAACGGTTCGGAACAGGAACGCCGCATCGGTTGGACCGACGCTGTCGATGTTCTCCCGGGCCTTCCCCAGCCGAGGACCATTAGGCTGCAAGCCCACGCCCGATCGCCAAAAGGGCATTGGTCGGGCTGCGATTTGCAAGTTCACAGTGAATATGGTCCTGGTATCGGCGCGCCAAACATACTCGCAGAAGGGCAGCCGCGAGGGCTGCCCTTCTTGATGCTCAACCCAACAGGTTACTGTTTGGCAGGATCACCATTAAAGCCCCGTAACAATTTCTCATATTCGGCATCAACATCAAAAGGTAGGTTGGCGAATGCTGCTGGGACTCACGCTGCAGCTGATTCGGCCGCGATAGCACTGCTTTTCGGGTCTCTTATCGGGACCGAGGTTTGATGGGAAAGCTAAGTTTTTGATTTTGTTGGTACGCCCAAGGGGAATCGAACCCCTGTTCCCGCCGTGAGAGGGCGGTGTCCTGACCGCTAGACGATGGGCGCGTTCAAGAACCGGCGATATAGGCTGACGGCTGGGAAAAAGCAACTGGGCTTCGGACAGTCGATGGTGCCGGGAAGATTTCCGTTGCAAGCCTAGCGTTTTGACTCGATCAGGTCCCAGAGATTTCCGTGGAGATCGGCGAAAACCGCCACAGTGCCATAGGGCTCAACGCGGGGCGCCTCACGGAATTCGACGCCCTTTTCGAGCATCGTCGCATGGTCGCGGACAAAATCGTCGGTTTCGAGAAACAAAAAAACCCGGCCGCCGGTCTGGTTGCCGATGCTATCCCTCTGCGCATCATCGGCCGCTTCGGCCAGAAGTAGCCGTGCGCCTTGCCTGTTCGCCGGCGCCACCGTGACCCAACGCTTGCCGCCGCCCAGATCGACGTCCTCGGTGAGCAAAAAGCCCAGCCTGTCGACATACCAGGAGATCGCCTCGTCGTAATTGGCGACGACAAGCGCGACCGTGGCGACGCGGCGATTTTCGGCGAAACCAGTCATTTGTTCCGGATCGAAAAGCGGCCGATGATGCGGCGCTCAGTGATGTCGTAGACAAAGATGGCGCGGCTGCCGTCGGCAAGCTCCGCATCGATGGAGACGCGATTGCCGGAGAGCGACTGGCTGATGACTTTGGCGCCGACCGGCAGCACGATGTCGCCGGTCAGCGGTTCGCCTGATGGCACCTGGATGTCGCTGGCCGGCGGCGCGGTGCGCGTTTTGTAGACAAGGGCTGCAATCACCACCATAAGGGCGAGGAACAGCAGGCCGAGATTGATGGCGACGAAGCGGACGAGCTTCTTGCGCACCTTTTCGACTTCGGGGTCGAGCGGCTTTTCCTCGTCTTCGTCGGCAACAGCCATGGCAAAACATTCCGGAATGATTTTCGATGAGCGCTCATAACGAAGAGGCCCCCATATTGATAGAGGACGGATTGATGGAGGGCGGATCGCCAGACGATGGATCGCCAAACGGGGGATCGACCGTGCTGGAAGCGGGTCCCGATGCGGCCGGCCAGCGCCTCGACCAATGGCTGGCGGGCAAGCTCGGTCCGGACATGTCGCGCAGCCGGGTGCAGATGCTGATCAGGCAGGGCGCTGTCAATGTCGGCGGCCAGCCGGTCACCGAGACCAAGCGCAAGATGGCGGCCGGTGACCGCGTGTCGGTCGACATGCCGGAGCCGGAGCCGGCGGAGCCGCAGGGCGAGAACATCCCGCTCGACGTCCTCTATGAAGACAATGAATTGATCGTCATCAACAAGCCGCCGGGGCTTGTCGTCCATCCCGGCGCCGGCAACTGGACCGGCACGCTGGTCAACGCGCTGATCCGCCATTGCGGCGACAGTCTTTCCGGCATCGGCGGTGTGCGGCGGCCGGGCATCGTCCACCGCCTGGACAAGGAGACCAGCGGTGTCATGGTCGTCGCCAAGACCGATCGCGCCCACAAATCATTGTCGGAGGCCTTTGCCGACCATGGCCTGACCGGCGATCTCAAACGCGCCTATCTGGCGCTGGTCTGGGGCATACCGATGAGACCGACAGGCAAGGTCGACGAGCCGCTTGGCCGCGCCGCCGACCGCGTGCGCCGTGCCGTGGTGCCGGAGGGCCGCGACGATGCCCGCCACGCCGTCACCCATTTCACCGTGATCGAGCCCTTTGGCGAGCAGCAAAAGGAATTTGCCACGGCAAGCCTGGTCGAATGCCGGCTCGAGACCGGCCGCACCCATCAGATCCGCGTCCACATGGCCCATATTGGCCATCCGGTCGTCGGCGATCCCGATTATGGCCAAGCCTTTCGCACCAAGGCAAACCGGCTGCCCGAGCCGCTAAAAGGCCGGGTGAAGGCATTTCCGCGACAGGCATTGCATGCCCGCCTCCTTGAATTTCGGCATCCGACTACCCATCTAACGATGAGGTTCGAGGCGCCTGTACCGAGGGATATGGAGGAACTCGTCGACGGCTTTCGCAAACTCTGAACCGCCATCCATCCACTCAAAACCTGATCGGCAAAAACCTGACCGGCGTTGTTCACTTTGGCGTGACACACTGTTTCGTGTTGAACCAATGCTGTCCTTTCTGGTTTTGTTCCTATATACATCCGCTGTCGCGAACGAGCCTTTGGCGTCGCGACATATGCCCGCCGCGTTTCGGGGGCACCACTCCAAGAGAGGGGGCGCTATCATGGCCCAATCATTACCCAGTATCGTTTCCGGCGAAGGCGGCCTCAGCCGCTACCTGGAAGAAATCCGTCGCTTTCCGATGCTTCAGCCGCAGGAAGAGTACATGCTCGCCAAGCGTTACGCTGAGCATGAGGACACCACGGCTGCACACAAGCTCGTCACCAGCCACCTTCGGCTCGTCGCCAAGATCGCCATGGGCTATCGCGGCTACGGCCTGCCGATCGGCGAGGTGATCTCGGAAGGCAATGTCGGCCTGATGCAGGCCGTCAAGAAATTTGAACCGGAGCGCGGCTTCCGGCTCGCCACCTACGCGATGTGGTGGATCAAGGCCTCGATCCAGGAATACATCCTGCGCTCGTGGAGCCTGGTCAAGATGGGCACGACCGCTAACCAGAAGCGCCTGTTCTTCAACCTTCGCAAGGTGAAGGGCAAGATCCAGGCGCTCGACGACGGCGATTTGAAGCCCGACCAGATCACCGAGATCGCCACCCGCCTCAACGTGTCCGAAGCGGAGGTGGTGTCGATGAACCGCCGCCTGTCGGGCGACGCCTCGCTCAACGCACCGATCCGGGCGAGCGAAGGTGAATCAGGTGAATGGCAAGACTGGCTGGTCGACGACCACGAAAGCCAGGAAGAGGCGCTGATCGAGCAGGACGAGCTGGAAAACCGGCGCGGCATGCTGTCCGGCGCTCTTGCCGTGCTCAACGAGCGCGAGCGGCGCATCTTCGAGGCGCGCCGCCTGGCCGAGGAGCCGCTGACGCTGGAAGAGCTGTCGGCCGAGTTCGACATCAGCCGCGAGCGCGTGCGCCAGATCGAGGTGCGCGCCTTCGAGAAGGTGCAGGACGCGGTCAAGGCCGCGGCCAAGCGCCAGATGCAGGCGCTGCGCACCATCGAGGCGCAGCCGGCGGCGTAAAGCTTCCGACGGAAACAAATAACGGCGGCGTCAGGTAACTGGCGCCGCCGTTTTTATGGGTCCTCCGACTGCCGGGAGAACTGTCCCTTGGTGCCATATTCTAGCTAGCGTTGGTTATTTGCCCGCTCCATGCGACGCGCTACCGCTCCACCAAAGATGCCGGCGGTTCCGGCCTCGCCATCGCGTTCGCAAACGATCTTATTCATAGCGGCATGATAGCAATTTTTCCCAAGCCCCGGAAACCGCAACGCTGCAAATTGTGACGGCAATGTTCCGGCGCCGACACGGGCTTCCGTCGCAAAATTCCACAAGCGGCGCTTGCGGCGGGCGGGCGCCGGGGCTGCGCTGGGCAGTTGAGCTCATCTATTTGGAAGCCAAGGCAGTATGACGATGACGATTTCTCCGTTTCTCACCGCTCTCGGATCCGAAGGTCCCCCAGCCGACCGAGCGAAAGACATGGACCTGTATGGATGGCTAATTGGAAGCTGGGAGATGGACACGGTCCACTACCTCGACGACGGCACAATCCAGAAATGGGATGGAGAATGCCATTTTGGCTGGGTGCTCGAAGGCCGCGCGATTCAGGACGTTTGGATCAGGCCCAAGCGCCCTGCGCCCTCCACGATGTATGGCACGACTTTGCGCATCTTCGATCCTGGGATCGATGGCTGGCACATCATATGGAACGACCCGCTCAACCGAGACTACTCGCGCCAGATCGGGCGGGCCGAGGGTAAGGACATTGTCCAGTTCGGCATTGACTCGCGCGGTCTGAAAACTCGATGGCGTTTCACTGAGATCACTGCCAACAGCTTCCATTGGATCGGCGAGGAAAGATCTTCCGACAGCGACCCTTGGCAAATCACGTATGAACATTTAGCCCGCCGAACAAAACCCTGAAGCTAGACTGCTGCGGGCTGCCGTCTGGCTGACAATCCGGCGGCCGGTCGGGCCGGATGCACCAAGGACCACTTTTTAGGTGCGGCTGACGGACGTAGTCATCCTTTTGTTTCCCCACAAGGCAGAGCACCTCCTCAAGAGGCTGCCCTGTTGCTTGTGTTTCGGCGATGATCAGAGGTTTCCCTCTGCCAGCAGTTCGCGGGTCCGCTTCAGCGTCCACAGCAAGGCGGCCGTGTAGCCGTTTTCGCTAGCAAACTGAGCCTGCTCGGCCTGCTCCTCGCGACCGTTTGGCTCTTTGCCGCGCAGGCCCATGTAGCAGTAGAAGCGCAGTTGCGGTGCGCCTTCCTCATCTTCGAACAGTTCGTTGACAATCACTCCCTCACGCGGACCGGCTGCCTGGAAGAAGGTGACCTTGCTTTCCGGCTCGAGCGTGACGATTTCGCGCAGATCGTGGCCACCGATCGTGGCTTCACGCACGAAATGGGTCGCGCTTTCCTCCACAACGTCGCAACGGGTGCAGAGACCCGCGACGAGAAACAAGCGGGCGTCGCGTGCTTTGAGTTCAAGACCCTTCCACGCCTGAGCGCGCGTCAATCGAATTTCGCCTTCCGGGTTCACCGGAACTGTGGCGGTCGAATAGATCATAATGGTAATCCTTGTAACCAGATGGCTGTTGCTTCCGTCAGGCGGAGGCAGCGATTGCTGAGGCGAAGTCGCGATATGGGCGCAATGGACGCCCGAGCAGGGCGGTCAGGCGCTCGACGTCGCCGGCCTCAGGCAGCATCCCGTCCGTCAAGAATCGCTCACCCATCAGGCGCATGTCGTAGGCCATCCAGGCGGGCAAGAACTGCTTGAGATTTTGTTCAAAGCCCTCTGTATTGTCACCACCGTAGTTGATCGGGCGGGCGAGCACGTCTGACCAGATTGCGGCGATATCCGTCCCAGTCAGTGTCTCTGGACCGACGAGATTGATCCGGTCAAGCGCAAGCGGCTCTGCAGACTGCTCGCGACGCAGCAGCTCAAGGGCGGCGATCTCGGCGATATCACGGACGTCGATCATGGCGAGACCCTTGGTGCCGATCGGCATCGGGTAGGTGCCGTAGCCGGTGATGACGTCTTCGATCATCAGATCGTTCTGGATGAAGTAGGCCGGGCGCAAGATCGTAGCCTGGAAGTCCATCTGCTCGATCATTCGCTCGACCCCGAACTTACCCGCGAAATGCGGCACGTTCACGTAGACGTCAGCGTGGATCACCGACAGATAGACGATCCGCTCGATGCCGGCCGATCGGGCGACGTTCAGCGCGACCAAAGCTTGGGTGAATTCGTCCGGCACGACGGCGTTTAAGAGGAACAGCGTGGAAACGCCAGACATGGCTTTGCGCAGCGAATCGACATCGAGAAAGTCGCCTTGCACGACGGATACGCCTGCGGGAAAGTTGGCTTTAGCGGGATCGCGGACGAGAGCACGTACATCGGCGCCGCGCTTGACAAGGTGTTCAACGACTTGACGGCCAATATTGCCTGTGGCGCCGGTAACGAGAATGGTCATGAAATTTCTCCGGTTGGGTTGCTTGACACGCCCAATATGTGTGGCTCACTAAGAGTCCAATAGACGGAAATTTTAGACGCACCGTCTCGCTGGTGGAACACACATGGATCTTCTTGCCCTCGCCGATTTCAATCTCGTTGCCCGCCATGGTGGCTTCGGCAAAGCCGCAAGGGCCACCGGCCGGCCTAAGGCAACCCTGTCCCGACGCGTTGGAGAATTGGAAAGCAGTCTTGATCTGCGCCTGTTTGAACGGGGTGCGCGTAACCTGAAGCTGACCGAAGAAGGACGAGCGCTCTTCGAGCGGACGGGGGCGTTGCTTGCCGAACTGGACGAGACGGCTTCGGCGATTGCCTCGGGCGGTCAGAGACCCAAGGGCAGACTGCGGATCAGCGCACCTTTACATTTTTCCCAGACTGCAATGGGGAGGATTGCTGCGGGGTTCGCCCTTAAGTATCCGGAGGTGAGGCTGGAGGTCACGACCGAGGACCGGCCTGTGGACATGATCGAGGAAGGCTACGATCTGGTAATCCGAGTCAATCCAGATCCCGACGAAAGCTTGGTCGGACGGGCGTTTCTCCGCGACCGCCTGGTCGTCGTGGCGAGCCCGACCGTTCCTCGCACGACCGGCGGACGCGCCGCTCCTGCCGTCGCACGCGGGGCAGGCGATCGGCAAACATGGCACGTGAAGACACCCGGTGGCCGGTCAACAATCAAAATCGAGCCTGTCCTCGCTTTGTCAACGCTCATCATGGTCCGGGATGCGGTGCGAGCCGGCGTCGGTGCAGCACGTCTTCCCATTTCGTTGGTGGCCCACGACTTGGCCGACGGCACACTGGTAAATTGGGGGGATATCGACGGCCCCGAGATCGCTCTCTGGACGCTCTACCCATCTCGGCGGCTGCTCAGCGCGCGAGTGTCGGCGTTCTTGGACTTTTTAAAACAGGCCTTCCCAAATGGGACGCCGGACGAACTAGCCGCCTATATTGGCAGGTGATGACCGAACTCGTCCCGGCGGGGCGAATGGGGGGCGGCGCCGAGTTTGAGATAGAGTTGTAGTGCCGGCGACCCATTTCATCACAAGCAGTCGAGCGGAAATTTCAAATACCGCCGGCCGTTGGATTCTGGTTCCGGCAAGCGTCCACCATTCATGTTGACCTGCAGCGCGTGCAGGATCAGCCTGGGCATCGGCAGCGTCCTGTCGCGCGCCTCGCGCAACGCCACGAAATCGGCCTCGGTCCTGCAGGCGGCAATATGGGTGTTCTTGGATTTCTGTTCCGCGACCGTGCTCTCCCACAAGGGTTCGCGCCCCTCCGCCTGGTAGTCATGACCGACGAACAGACGTGTCTCGTCCGGTAGCGCGAGGATATCCTGAATCGAGCGCCAGAGCCGCGCGGCACTGCCGCCGGGAAAATCCGCTCTCGCCGTGCCGCTGTCCGGCATGAACAGCGTATCATGGATGAAAGCGGCGTCGCCGATCACATAGGTGATCGAGGCCAGCGTGTGGCCCGGCGAAAAAAGCACCTTTGCCGGAATGCCGCCAACCGAAAAGGTCTCGCCATCGGCAAACAGCCTGTTCCACTGGGATCCGTCGGCAGGAAAATCCGGCCAGTTGTAGATCACCTTCCACAATTTCTGGACATCGATGATCTTCTCGCTAATCGCCGTCGGCGCTCCGGTCTTCGCGCTGAGATAGTGCGCCGCCGAGAAATGATCGGCATGCGGGTGGGTGTCGAGAATCCATTCGACAACCAGCCGTTGATCTCTGATGAAGTCGAGCAGGGCATCGGCGTTTTTCGTCGCAGTGGCGCCAGACTTCTCGTCGAAATCCAGGACCGGATCGATGATTGCGCATCGTCGCGTCTGCGGGTCGGCGACGACATACTGGATGGACCCGCTCGGCTTGTCGTAAAAGCCTGCCACCTGCAGCTTGGCCGATGTCGCGTCCAATCCCGGCTCCCTCAACTCCAACCCGGCAGGAATGGTTTTCCCTGCCGGGGTAAAAGAAGAGCATGGTCATTCGCCAACGCCACGCCGTCAAGCACCGCATGCTCGTGCAGGCGAGAAAAACCGAAAATTCTCCTGTGCTGCCCCTGCCGCTCAGGCAGAGGGCTGCTTGGTCTTCCTGAGATACGGCAGGATCGTCTCGTAAGCGCCGAAACGCTTGATCGCATCCTCGTTGGAAACGGCGGCGGTGATGATGACGTCCTCGCCCTGCTTCCAGTTCGCTGGCGTCGCCACCTGATGCTTGGCGGTCAGCTGCATGGAATCGATCGCGCGCAGGATCTCGTCGAAGTTGCGGCCGGTGGTCATCGGATAGGTGAGGACCAGCTTGATCTTCTTGTCGGGGCCGATGACATAGACCGAGCGCACCGTCGCATTGTCGGCGGGCGTACGCCCTTCCGAGGTTTCGCCGGCACCCGCCGGCAGCATCTCGTAAAGCTTGGCGACCTTGAGATCCCTGTCGCCGATCAGCGGATAGTTCACCAAATGGCCGGTCGCCGTCTTGATGTCGTCCTGCCATTTGGCGTGGTTCGCGACCGGATCGACGGAAATGCCGATGATCTTGACGTTGCGCTTCTTGAACTCGCCTTCCAGCCCGGCCATCGTGCCGAGCTCGGTCGTGCAGACCGGCGTGAAATTCTTCGGATGGCTGAAGAGCACCGCCCAGCCGTCACCGATCCAGTCGTGGAAGCTGATCGTCCCTTGCGTGGTTTCGGCGGTGAAATCCGGCGCGATATCGTTGATACGAAGGCTCATGACGTGTCCCTACCCTGTGATTGCAGATTGCAGCCGGCACCGCCGGCGCTGCTTTGCCCTTCTACCACTCCGGCGTCATCCTTCAAACGCCTGTTGCCACCGGCATTGCGGCCGGCGGCGAAAAATTTTCATTGCTTCTCGGCAATGCAGCAGGAATTTCCGCTGCGCTGGCTCAGGCCTTGTTCACCGCCAGCGTCGTGGCCAGATCTTCCATGCGCTGGGCGAGCGCGCCAAGTGCATTGGTCAGCACGGAATCGTTCTTGTCGGCCTTGGTCAGCGCGTCGTCACGCGTCTTGCGCAGCGTCAGCACTTCGCTTTCCATACCCTTGACGCGTTTTTGCAGTTCCGAAAGCTCGTCCATGACCATGATGCCGGCCATCACGGTCAGCCTCTGGTCGCCGATCTCGCCGAAAGAATCCTTCAGATGCGAGACATAGCGGTCGAAGCGCTCGGCCAGGTCGATCAGATGCTCTTCCTGGCCCTCGTCGCAAGCCATGCGATACTGCTTGCCGTCGATGGAAACCGTGACTTGTGCCATTGGGCCAGCCCCTATCTGTCCAACACGGCGCGGATGGTTTCCATGGCGGTCACCAGCCGACGCGACACTTCCTTGTTGGCGTCTTCCAGTCGTTCGGCGCGCGCTTCGGAATTGTCGAGTTCCTGCGCCAGCCGCGAGCGGTCGGCGTTCATGCGCTGCACCTCCGCCTCGGCTTCCGTATAGTCGCGCTCGTGCTCGAGCTTGGCCGCGACGGCATTTTCCAGCCCCTCGATGGCCTTACCCAGCCTCGCGATGACTTCCTTGAGTGTCGTTTCCCCGGTCATGGCTTTCGTCCTGCGCCCTGCCCATCACCGAATCATCCACGTTCAGAACGCGTTATGTGTGAAACATTACGCGCCGTGTGAAGCCAACGTCAATAAAGCTCTCGCGACTGTCCCCTGCTAACGCTAATGTAGGGCCTCCAAGACCCTTCTGGCGCCATCACAAGACCGGCAAAAGCGCGCCGGTTTATTGACTAAAAAGCCGCGCCTGCTATGTGTCGCGCACCCTTTTCAAAGGCGCTCCCAAGGCCCCAAAACTCCCACACTGGAGGAAGCATGACCTCGCGTGAACAACATGACCGGATGGCCAATGCGATCCGTTTTCTTTCCATGGACGCCGTCGAGAAGGCCCAATCCGGCCACCCCGGCCTGCCCATGGGCTGCGCCGATATTGCCACGGTGCTGTTCACGCGTTTCCTGAAATACGATCCGAAGAACCCGCACTGGCCCGATCGCGACCGCTTCATCCTGTCAGCCGGCCACGGCTCGATGCTGCTTTATTCGCTGCTCTATCTGACCGGCTACGAGGACATCACCCTCGACCAGATCAAGCACTTCCGCCAGTTGGGATCGAGGACGGCGGGCCATCCCGAATACGGCCATGCCGCCGGCATCGAGACGACGACCGGCCCGCTCGGCCAGGGGCTTGCCAATTCGGTCGGCTTCGCACTCGGCGAGCGCATCATGAATGCCGCTTTCGGCAATGACCTTGTCGACCACTACACCTATGTGCTGGCCGGCGACGGCTGCCTGATGGAAGGCGTGTCCCAGGAAGCCATCGCGCTTGCCGGACATCTCAAGCTGAACAAGCTGATCGTCTTTTGGGACAACAACAACATCTCGATCGATGGCCCGGTGTCGCTGGCCGACAACACCGATCAGGTCGCTCGCTTCCAGGCGTCCGGCTGGAACGCCAGCCACATCGACGGCCAGGATCCGGAAGCGATCGCCTATGCCATCGAGGCGGCCCGCCATTCCGACAAGCCGACGATGATCGCCTGCAAGACGACGATCGGCTTCGGCGCGCCGACCAAGGCCGGCACCAACAAGGCGCACGGTTCGCCGCTCGGCGCTGATGAAATCGCCGGCGCGAGAAAGTTCTTCGGCTGGGATTCGGCGCCGTTCGATATTCCTGCCGATATCCTCGATGGCTGGCGCGACGCCGGCAAGACAGGTGTCAAGGCACGCACCGACTGGGAAGGCCGCCTTGCCAAGGCCGATGCCCAATTGCGTAGCGAATTCGAGCGCCGCATCAGCGGCAAGCTGCCAGCGAATTTCGACGCCGTCATCACCGACTACAAGAAGAAGCTCGCCACGGACAAGCCGAAGGTCGCCACCCGCAAATCGTCGGAAATGGCGCTCGAGATCATCAACGGCGCGGTGCCGGAAACGATCGGCGGCTCGGCCGACCTGACTGGCTCCAACAACACCAAGACCAGCCAGACCAAGAACATCACATCAGACGATTACGGCCAACGCTACGTCCACTACGGCATCCGCGAGCACGGCATGGCGGCCGCCCTCAACGGACTGACGCTGCATGGCGGCCTCATCGCCTATGGCGGCACCTTCATGTGCTTTTCCGACTACGCCCGTCCGGCGATGCGGCTTGCCTCGCTGATGGGCATCCGCTCGATCTTCGTCATGACCCATGATTCCATCGGGCTCGGCGAAGACGGCCCGACCCATCAGCCGGTGGAGCATCTGGCCGCATTGCGCGCCATTCCGAACCACAATGTCTTCCGCCCGGCCGACGCGGTCGAGACAGCCGAATGCTGGCAGCTGGCCATCGAGCAGGAAAAGACGCCCTCGACGCTGGCGCTGACCCGGCAGAACCTGCCGACCGTGCGCAACGACTTCGCTGCGGAGAACCTCAGCCGCCAAGGCGCCTATGAACTGGCCGCCGCCAATGGCGATGCGGCGGTGACGATCTTCGCTTCGGGCTCCGAGGTCGAAATCGCGCTGGCGGCGCGCGAGGCACTGGAGAAACACGGTCATCCGACCCGCGTCGTGTCTGTCCCCTGCTTCGAATTGTTCGATAAGCAGAGCGCCGACTATCGCAAGAAGACGATCGGCAACGCGCCGATCAAGATCGCCATCGAAGCCGGCATCCGCCAGGGCTGGGATCATTTCATCGGCACCGACGGCATCTTCATCGGCATGACCGGCTTCGGCGCCTCTGGTACTATCGAACAGCTCTATCCGCATTTCGGCATCACCGCCGAAGCGACGGTGAAGGCGGCGGAAGCCCGCCTGCACGGCGAATAAAGCTTGGCGCCCGCGAAAACGCGCGTAGCGGTTTGCGGGCAGCCTCAGCTTGGTGGACTTAAATCCAACCCATCGACGGCTGGATTCTTTGGCAGCCCGCCGTTATGAAGCTGCGGACTTGATCTTCGGCCTCCAACTCCCAGGGAGAAAAAAATGACCGTCAGAGTTGCCATCAACGGATTCGGCCGCATTGGCCGCAACATCCTGCGCGCCATCCACGAATCCGGCCGCAAGGACATCGATGTGGTCGCCGTCAACGACCTCGGCCCGGTCGAGACCAATGCGCATCTGCTGCGCTTCGACAGCGTGCACGGCCGCTTCCCGCATGAAGTGACGGTTGACGGGGACCAGATCACCGTCGGCACCGAAAAATTCAAGGTCACCGCGATCAAGGATCCGACGCAGCTGCCGTGGAAGGAGCTCGGCATCGACATCGCGCTCGAATGCACCGGCATCTTCACCGCCCGCGACAAGGCAGCCGCGCATTTGACCGCCGGCGCCAAGCGGGTCCTCGTCTCGGCGCCTGCCGAAGGCGCCGACCTCACCGTCGTCTATGGCATCAACCATGACAAGCTGACCAAGGACCACATCATCATCTCCAACGCCTCCTGCACCACCAACTGCCTGGCGCCGCTGGCAGCCGTGCTGCATGAGGCCGTCGGCATCGAGAAGGGCATGATGACGACGATCCACTCCTACACTGGCGACCAGCCGACGCTGGACACCATGCATAAGGATCTCTACCGCGCCCGCGCCGCGGCCCTTTCGCAGATCCCGACCTCGACCGGTGCGGCCAAGGCGATCGGCCTCGTGCTGCCCGACCTCAAAGGCAAACTCGACGGCATCTCCATTCGCGTGCCGACCCCGAACGTCTCGGTCGTCGATTTCAAGTTCATCGCCAAGCGGCCAACGACCGTGCAGGAGATCAACGAGGCGGTGATCGCCGCCTCCAAGGGCAAGCTGAAGGGCATTCTCGCCGTCACCCATCACCCGAACGTGTCGACCGACTTCAACCACGATTCGCATTCCTCGATCATGGCGCTCGACCAGACCAAAGTCATGGACGGCAACTTCGTTTCGGTGCTGTCCTGGTACGACAATGAATGGGGTTTTTCCAACCGCATGGCCGACACCGCCGTTGCGTTCGGCAAGACCATCGCCTGATCGCAGGACCATCTTCTCTCGACCTGGAAACGCCCGGCACTGTCCGGGCGTTTTTCATTGGAGCGCCTCGTGTCCTTTTGGACGCGCAAAGGACGCTCCGCCACTTGGTTGGCAAGGCCGCGCCTTGAGCGTCAAAACACCCGAAAATCAGCGGCATAGGGCAAAAAATCACCCTCCCGCCTTGCACCGGTCATGTCTTCGCCTCACTCTCCCGTAAAGCGAGAGGTACACGAAATTGAGGGGGCGGTTTTCGGATGGAGCATGCGATCTATCTCGTGACGCTGGTTGGCACCGCACTTGTCGTTGCAGCCGCGTTTTCGAGCCTGATCGCCTTCCGCTTCGGCGCTCCTCTCTTGCTGTTGTTCCTCTGCATCGGCCTGGCCACGGGAACCGACGGCCTCGGCATCCAGTTCGACAATGCGCGGCTGGCTTATTTTGCCGGCTCACTTGCGCTGGCGGTCATCCTGTTCGATTCCGGTTTCGGCACGCCGCTCAATGTCTTGCGCCAGGCGGCCGGACCGGCGCTGTCGCTGGCGACCGTCGGCGTCCTTTTGACCACCGGCCTGTTCGGCGTCGTCGCCTACTACCTGCTCGACCTCAGCTGGCTGGAATCCTTCCTGCTCGGTGCCGCAGTCGCCTCGACCGACGCAGCAGCGGTGTTCTTCCTGTTGCGCGCCGGCGAGATCAATTTGCGCGAGCGCGTGCGTTCCACGCTCGAGGTGGAATCCGGCACCAATGACCCGATCGCCATCTTCCTGACCATTACTCTGGTCGAGATCATCGCCGTCAACGCCAATCTCGAGGCCAAGGTGCTGGCTACCGACCTCATCCTTGGCTTCCTTTTCAACATGGGGCTTGGCGCCATCGTCGGCATTTTCGGCGGCCTCGCCATCGTGCGCCTCGTCGACCGGCTCAATCTCGACCACGGGCTGCTGCCGATCTTCGTGCTGACACTGTCGCTGATGGTGTTCGCCGCCGCCGGCGCCATTGGTGGCTCCGGCTTTCTGGCGGTCTATCTCGCCGGCCTCATTGCCGGCAATTCCGACATCCGCGCCGTCACCATCCTCAAGCGCTTCCAAGACGGCATGTCGTGGCTGGCACAGATCATCATGTTCCTGATCCTCGGCCTGTTCGCAACGCCCTCGCAATTCCCGGCGATCCTTCTGCCGGCGGTGCTGCTGGGCCTGTTCCTGATCTTCGTGGCGCGGCCGATCGCCGTCTGGCTTTGCCTGATGCCGTTCCGTCTGCCACGCCCGGAAGTCGCCTTCGTCTCCTGGGTGGGCCTGCGTGGCGCCGTGTCGATCCTGCTCGCCATCACGCCGCTGCTTGGCGGCCTTGAGAACGGCCGCCTCATCTTCAACACCGCCTTCATTGTCGTGCTGGTGTCGCTGGTCATCCAGGGATGGACTGTCGGACCGCTGGCGCGCCGCCTCGGCCTGATCGTGCCGGCCCGCCTGGGTCCGCTGGACAAGGTCGAACTCGAATTGCCGGGCTCCGCTCATCACGAGCTTCTCGCCTATCGCGTCGCACCTGGCAGCCCGGTGGCGCGCGGTGAGCGCATTCCGCGCTGGGCGCGGCCGTCGCTGGTGCTGCGCGACGGGCGCTCGATGCGCTTCCAGGACATGGGCAGGCTTGCCGCCGGCGACCATGTCTACATCTTCGTGCCGGATCGCTATCCAGCCCTGCTCGACAAGCTGTTCGCCAGCCGCGCCGTGGTCGATCCCGAGGATGCGGACTTCTTCGGCGCCTTCGCCGTCGATCCGGCGCGCTCGGCCGCGGAACTGGAAGCCGCTTACGCGCCGGGCCTGACCGAGGAGGAACGCAAGCTGACCGTCGGCGACCTGGTGACGGAGCGGCTCGGCGGCCATGCCGAATATGCCGACCGCGTGCTGATTGGTCCGATCGAGCTGATCGTCCGTGACGTTGACGACAAAGGCAAGATCACCGGCCTCGGTCTTTCCCTCGAGCCGACCGCGCCGGTGGCACGGGTGCCGGTGTTCCTGAGTGCCGGCGAAATCGGCGACCGTATCGTTGCCTTTGTGCGCAATTGGCGCAAGCGGGTCAAAAAGCAGAGTGCCGAGGCGCTGGCGGACGCGGAACCGGCTCCACAGCCGGTGGTGGAAAAGGCAACCGACGAGGGCTGACTGCTACCGACACGGGCCGTGGTCATATTTTCCGCGTAGCACCATTGCAGGTCTTGCATCGTCGTTGTTGCGGGTTAAGGTCCCCGCGATTTTTCGCGAAAGGGAACAGCATGGCCAGCTTCAAGACACTGGACGACATCGGCAATATCGATGGCAAGCGCGTGCTGGTGCGCGTCGACCTCAACGTTCCCGTCGCCGACGGCAAGGTCACCGACGCCACCCGTATCGAGCGCATCGCGCCGACCATCGCCGAGCTTTCAGGCAAGGGCGCCAAGGTCATCCTGCTTGCCCATTTCGGCCGGCCCAAAGATGGACCCTCGCCCGAATTCTCGCTTGAGCCGATCGCCAAGGCGGCCGCGGAGGTGCTCGGCCGCCCTGTCGGCTTCGCATCCGACTGCATCGGCGACAAGGCCGCGAGCGCCGTGGCCGTCATGAACAAGGGCGACGTGCTGCTGCTCGAAAACACCCGCTTCTACAAGGCCGAGGAGAAGAACGACCCGGCCTTCACCGAAAAGCTCGCCGCCAATGGCGACATCTTCGTCAACGACGCCTTTTCCGCCGCCCACCGCGCCCATTCGTCGACGGAAGGGCTTGCGCACCTGCTCCCGGCTTTCGCCGGCCGCACCATGCAGGCCGAGCTGGACGCGCTGGAAAAGGGCCTCGGCAATCCCGTCCGCCCTGTCGTTGCCATCGTCGGCGGCGCCAAGGTCTCGAGTAAGATCGACCTGCTGATGAATCTGGTGAAGAAGGTCGACGCGCTGGTCATCGGCGGCGGCATGGCCAATACCTTTCTCGCCGCACGCGGCACCGATGTCGGAAAATCATTGTGCGAGCACGACCTCGCCAAGACCGCCAAGCAGATCATGATCGAGGCGGCTGAAGCCGGCTGCGCCGTCATCCTGCCGGTCGACGGCGTCGTCGCCAGGGAATTCAAGGCGGGCGCGGCCAGCGAAACCGTCGCGATATCAGAGGTGCCGGCCGACGGCATGATCCTCGATGTCGGCGAAAAGACCGTGAAGACTGTTGCCGACTGGATCGACCGCGCCGCGACGCTGGTCTGGAACGGTCCGCTCGGCGCCTTCGAGATCGAGCCGTTCGACCGGGCGACGGTTGCGGCAGCCAAGCACGCTGCGGCCCGCACCAAGGCCGGCAAATTGATCTCGGTGGCCGGCGGCGGCGACACGGTGGCCGCACTCAATCATGCCGGCGTCGCTGACGACTTCACCTACGTCTCGACCGCCGGCGGCGCCTTCCTGGAATGGATGGAAGGCAAGCCCCTGCCCGGTGTCGATGTGCTAAAGCGCTGAGGCGAGCAGACGAACGAAGGCGTTTGCGCGTTTCAATCGATTCGAGCTTTCCGCTCGGAATGGTTCGACTTGAACCTGGCTTGCTGTAGTGGTCTGCTAGGTTGGAACAACCGTTTCAGGAGGATGCATCATGAGCGAACGTCTCGAGGACATTGCCGCCGCGATGGTGGCCGATGGCAAGGGTCTTTTGGCCGCCGACGAAAGCTCCGGCACCATCAAGAAGCGCTTCGACGTGATCGGCGTCGAATCGACCGCCGACAGCCGCCGCGACTATCGCGAGATGATGTTCCGCGCCAAGGAGGCGATGACCAGATACATTTCCGGCGTCATCCTCTATGACGAGACCATCCACCAGAAGGCCGCCGACGGCACGCCGCTGGTCGACATCATTAAGGCAACCGGCGCCATCCCAGGCATCAAGGTCGATGCCGGCGCCAAGCCTCTGGCCGGCTACCCCGGCGACACGATCACCGAAGGCCTCGACGGCCTGCGCGAGCGCCTTGCCGACTACTACAAGCTCGGCGCCCGTTTCGCCAAATGGCGTGCGGTGATCGACATCGACGTCGCCAAGGGCGTGCCGTCCGCCACGTCGATCGGCTCGAACGCGCATGCGCTCGCCCGCTATGCGGCGCTCTGCCAGGAAGCCGGCATCGTGCCGATCGTCGAGCCGGAGGTGCTGATGGACGGCGCCCATGACATCGGCACCTGCTATGAGATCAGCAAGGCAACGCTGACGAAACTCTACACCGAGCTCTACGCGGCCCGCGTCGTCCTCGAAGGCACCATCCTGAAGCCGAACATGGTTCTCGCCGGCAAGAAGTCGGGCAAGGTGAGCAGTCCTGAGGAAGTCGCCGAAAAGACCATAAAACTGTTC